>DALYJJ010000095.1:0-4320 GCA_031969915.1 Bryobacteraceae bacterium
GTGCGGCTGCTGGAGGAGACGGTGCACGAGCTGAAGGGCGAAGAAGTGCCGCTCGAGATCCATTCGACGCTCAGTCTGGGTCTCGATATTCGCATCCCGCCCGATTACATCGGCGACGAGCACCAACGGCTGCGGGCTTACAAGCGCATCGCCGATGCGGGCGACGAGGAGCAGGCGGCGAAGATCACCTCCGAACTCGGAGACCGCTACGGCGCTCCGCCGGAGGCGGTCCGGAACCTGGTGAAGTTCTCGGTGCTGAAGTCACGGGCGGAGAGGTCGGGGATCGAGTCCGTGGAGCGGCGCGCCGGAGCGCTGAACGTGAAGTTCCATGAGCAGTCGAAGGCCGACCCGCAGCGCCTGATGGATGTGGTGCGCCGCACGCAGGGCGCGCAATTCACGCCCGCGGGCGTGCTCAAGTTGCCGGTGCCCGCCGGGGTGGAGGGGGCGGGAGATCTGCTCGAGTTTTTGAATGAGACCATGGCGGCGCTGGCACCGGCGGCGGGGGTGCGCTGAAGGAGCCTCAGGCACCCCTATTGACACCCGTGCGGAGCCGCCCTACAGTGGAGTTCCAAGGTCATCGGCGAGGAGGTTGTTCCCGATGCAACACCAACCTGGGCAGCGCATCCCCGACGAGAACGAACGGCTGCGCACCGTATTAGAGTTCGTTGCCGCCTCGGGCGTTCTGGCGATCATGGGCGTTCTGATCTTCTTCGTGTTCACCTATCGCCCGGTTTGACCATCGCTCCTGTATGAAAGCGAGCGCATCCTCCCTCGACGCCACGGCGCCGTCGAGTTGCGCGTCCTCGAGCGCGTGCAGGATCCGGCTGAATAGAGGCCCGGGCTGGTAGCCGAGCGCGATGAGGTCGTTCCCGCCCAGCAGGGGCGCCGGCTGGAGCGCTTCGCTCGCGGCGTACTCGGCCAGCCTGGCGCTTACGAACTCGTAGTTGCCCAGGAAGCCCCCGCCGGCGGTGCAGTCCAGGCGGTGCAACTCCAGGAGTTGGTCGAAGGCGGGGCGGCGAAGGAAGCGTTTGAGGGTGGAGTCCTTCATACGGCGGACATCGAGGAAGCGCATGTGCTGCGCCACCAGATCGGTGACGGTCTCGATTTCCGCGCGAGAGAACCGGAGCCGTTCGAGGATTTCCGCGGCCATGCGGGCGCCCACTTCGGCGTGCCCGTCGAACCGGATCCGGTCCGCGAGGCGAAACGTCGGCGGCTGGCCGGCGTCGTGCAGGAGCGCCGCGAGGGCGAGCGTGGCGGGAGGCTCCTGCAACTGCTCGAGCAACCGCAGGGTGTGCTCCCAGACGTCGCCTTCCGGATGATATTCAGGGGGCTGCGCCACGCCCTTCATGGCCGCGACTTCGGGCAGGATTTCCGCGAGCAGGCCGCTCTGATCCAGCAATTCGAAGCCGTAGCGCGCGCCGCCTTCGGTGAGGATGCGGACCAGTTCGTCTCGCACCCGCTCAGGGGACACGAGGTGAATGGACGCGCGGTGCACGCGGATTGCCTCCATGGTCGCCGGGTCCACGGTGAAGCGGAGGCGAGCGGCGAAGCGAATGGCGCGGAGCAGCCGCAGATGGTCTTCGCGAAAGCGCGCGGCGGGGTCGCCGATGGCGCGCACCAGGCGGCGTTCGAGATCGGCGCGCCCGCCCACGTAGTCGAGCACCTCTCCGGACACCGGATCGAGCAGCAGGGCGTTGATCGTGAAGTCCCGCCGGATCGCGTCGGCGCGGGGCTCGGTTTCAAAGGCGACCGACTCCGGGCGGCGGCCGTCGCGGTACTCGCGATCGCTTCGGAAGGTGGCCACCTCGACGCCCTCGACGAGCACCACGCCGAAATGGGCCCCCACCGCCTGGGCGCCGGGAAACAGGGCGAGCACCTGGTCGGGGCGGGCCGCGGTGGCGAGGTCGAAGTCCTTGGGGACGCGGCCGAGCAGCAGGTCGCGGACGCAGCCGCCCACCAGGAAGGCGGGGTGTCCGGCGGCGCGCAACCGTTCGGCGATGCGCACCGCCGCTTGTCCCTGTTCGCTCTCAATCCGCATGCGCTCTCGTTGAAATCGTAGAATGGAAGCTAGCTTTACCCTACGAATGTCCTCATCATCGTCCTCTTTGCCGCCCGCGGACAAACAGGCGGCGAAGGTCGTCATCGCCACCACCGTGGCGCTCGCGTTCATCTCCTTCTGGCGCGGCGCGGCGATCGTGCTCAGCGACCTGGCATCCACCATGTTCTACGTCGGCGGCATCGCCGAGCAAGCGGTGGGGAAGAGCGCTCCCTGGCTGGTGGTGGCGGTGGTGCTGTTCTCTTTCGCGGTTCGCAGCATTTACATCGAAAGCTCGAGCATGTTCGTGCGCGGCGGCGTGTATGTCGTGGTGCGCGACGCCATGGGCCCATCCATGGCCAAGCTCTCCGTATCGGCGCTGGTGGTGGATTACATTCTCACCGGCCCGATCAGTTCCGTCTCCGCCGGCCAGTACCTGGGGCATCTGTTCAACGAACTCGCGCACTTGATGAAGTTCGATGCGCGGGTCGACCCGAAGGTTTTCGCTATGTTCTTCGGCGTGGCGGTGACGGCCTATTTCTGGTGGAGCAACACCAAGGGCATTCACGAATCGAGCGGGAAGGCGCTGCGCATCATGCAGATCACCACGGTAATGGTGGTGATGCTGCTCATCTGGTGTCCGCTCACCATCCTGCTCCAAGGCAAATGGGACCTGCCGCCGGCGCCCACGCCGCAGAACTTCAAGTTCGATTCCCATAGCCTCGGCTGGCTGGAAGGGACGCTCTTTCCTTCCATCACCATTGTTGCCGTGTTTATCGCTTTCGGCCACACGCTGCTCGCGATGAGCGGCTTTGAAACGCTGGCGCAGGTATATCGCGAAATCGGCTACCCGAAGCTGAAGAACCTGAAGATCACCGCGAACATCGTGTGCACCTACGCGGTGCTGAGCACCGGGCTGATTTCAGTGTTCGCGGTGATGATCATCCCGGACGCCACGCGTCCGCAGTACTACGACAATCTCATCGGGGGCCTGGCGATGAACCTGGCCGGACCGGAACTGCTGCGTCTGGTGTTCCACATCTTCGTGGTCATCGTGGGCGGACTGATTCTTTCGGGTGCGGTGAACACATCGATGATCGGCGCCAACGGCGTGCTCAATCGGGTGGCCGAGGACGGCGTACTCCTGGACTGGTTCCGCAAGCCGCATCCGCGCTTCGGCACTTCCTACCGGATCATCAATCTGATTGCGCTGCTGCAGGTGGCCACGATCATCGCCAGCCGGGGCGATGTGTACCTGCTGGGCGAGGCCTACGCGTTCGGCGTGGTCTGGAGTTTTTCGCTTAAGGGGCTCGGCGTGTTGGCGCTGCGCTTTCAGCGTCACGACCAGGAATACAAGTTCCCGCTCAACCTGCGCCTGGGCGGCGTGGAGATCCCGGTCGGGCTGGGGGTTACCACGCTGGCCCTGTTCAGCACCGCGGTCGCCAATCTGTTCACCAAACAGGTGGCCACCATTTACGGCGTCTCCTTCACGATTGTGCTGTTCAGCATCTTCGCGATCTCCGACCGTGTGAACCGGAAGAAACGCGCGTTGGAGGACCCGGGGCTGGAGCAGTTCAACCTGGACCACCAGCCGCAGATCAGCACGTCGAACATCCACGCGCGGCCCGGGTGCGTGCTGGTGGCGGTGCGCGGCGCGGGCCAGATGGAGCATCTGAAGCGGGTGCTTCACAAGACCAACGTACGGCGGCACGACATTGTGGTGATGACCGTGCGGCCGATCTCCACCGGCGCGGGCGAGTACGGCCTGAGCGAAGAACAGATCTTCAGCGATTACGAGCAGGAACTGTTCACCAAGGTGGTCGAATTGGCGGAGAAGGAAGGGAAGACGGTGGAGTTGCTGGTGGTCCCGGCGGTGGATCCGTTCATGGCCATGGTGCAGACGGCGACCACGCTCAAGGCCACGCGTCTGGTCACGGGCGTCTCATTGAAGATGGCGAGCGAAGAGTTGGCGCGGCGCATCGGCCGCGCCTGGGAGGCCATGCCGGAGCCGCGCCATCCGTTCTCGCTCGAGATCATCAGCACGGACCGGCCCTCGACGTTCGTCAACCTCGGACCTCATCCGCCGCGGCTCTGGCCGGAAGACGTCGACCGCCTGCACGAGTTGTGGTTGAAACTGACCGAACGGGACGACATGGGTGCGCGCCTTCACCACCGCGATGTCGTCGGCGTGGCCTTACGCCGCATGCAGCGAGACCTGGACAGCACGGACCGGGAACAGGTGATCGAAGACTTGCGGAAGGAACTCCGGCACGAGTAGCGGCGGG
>DALYJJ010000095.1:4360-25071 GCA_031969915.1 Bryobacteraceae bacterium
GCGGCGGTTCCGGCGCGATGGCTGGCTCGCCGGCCGGGGCTTCAGCCTCCTCGGCGGCGGCCTCCGGGGCTGCACCGGGCTTCACGGTAGCCAACACCTCGTTAAACAGTTCCGCCTTCTTCAGATCCTTCTTCGAGGGCGGCGCCTGCTCATTGCGGTAATCGTGATCGCTATAGCAGGTGCGGCAGCGGACCTTGGCCGGTTTGGCTTCCAGGAGAGAGACGATGGCGTGGTTGGTCAGACGTTTGCATTTGACGCAAAAATCGTCAATCACGTCCCCCAGCCGCAACTCCGACATGTGCTCGAACAGGCGCGTAAACTCCTGTGGCAGTATAACACTGAATGCACAAAAACAGGCTCGTCGGCGGGGCGGCCGTGATCGCGTTTCTGGCTGCCGCGGCAGGGGGCGGGACGTGGTGGTGGCGCGGCCGGAACCAGCCCGCACCGGCGCCCGCCGCTCCGGCGCCGGCGGTGTTGCCGGCGGGCATGGAGGTGAGCGTGCCGGGCAAGATCCGGGCGCAGAATATCGTCCAGGTGCCGCCCACCACGGACGGTGAAGTGGAACAGTATTTCGTCGAGATCGGCGACGAAGTCTACGAAGGACAGATCCTGGCACGGATCAAGAACCAGCAACTGGAGGCCGAGCGGGACCTGGCGAACGAAGAACTGGAACGCGCGCAGAACCGGTACAACCTGCTGGAAGCCGCGGTGATTGCCGCGCGCCTGGAGGAGTCGAGGGCGGCGGCCGACGCATCGCGCGCGCGCGATGAACGGGCGCGGACCGAGAAACTGTACGCGCGGCAGGACCTGCTGTTCCGCGAAGGCGCGACGCCGCGCCTGGTGTATGAGAAAGCCCAGAAGGACGCCTCCGCCGCGCGGAACGAGGCCGAGACCGCGGAGGTAAAGGCCAGGCACATCGCGGAACGAGTGCAGGCGCTGAGCAAGGATATGGAGGCGGCGCGCAAGGCGCTGGAGGAGAAGCGGGAGGCGCAGGAGAGCGCGGCCGAAGAACTCAAGGCCGCCGAGATCCTCTCTCCCACCAACGGCATCGTCGTCGCGCGGCGCGGCGCGGCCGGCGAACCGGTGAACCGGGCGATGGCGGATCTGCTGCAAATCGCCACCGAACTGGGCGCGCTGGAAGTGGTGATCGAGCCGGAGCAGGCGGTGCTCGACCGGCTGCCGGAGGGATCGCCCGCCGTGGTGCAGATCGCGGAAATGGGCGGCGAGCCGCTGCCCGGCATCGTTCATACGGTGCGCGATGGTCAGGCGATCGTGGCTTTCCAGAGCCCGAACCCGGCCATCAAGCCCGGCCTCTCGGCGCAGGTTCGCGTGAAGCTGCCGTAAGCGGCGGTACGATGGTCTTTTCGGAGCCGATATCATGCAATTTCTTTCCACCAGCCTGCTTGAACTGATCACCCAGACTTCCACCAACCTGCCGCCCGATGTGCGCGCCGCGATGGCCACGGCGGTGCGCACGGAGAAACCCGACACGCAGGCGTCGCAGGCGCTGAGCATCATCGCCTCGAACATCGACATGGCGGAAGAGGACGAAGGACCCATCTGCCAGGACACGGGCATGCCCACGTTTTATGTGCACACGCCGGTGGGGGTGAGCCAACTGGCCGTGAAGAAGGCGATCCGCGAGATGGTGGCCGAGGCCACGCGCCGAGGGAAGCTGCGGCCGAACTCGGTGGACTCCCTCACCGGCAAGAACTCAGGCGACAACCTGGGACCGGAGACGCCCGTGATGCACTTCGAGCAGTGGGAGGAAGACGACATCGAAGTGAAGCTGATCCTGAAGGGCGGCGGCTGCGAGAACAAGAACATCCAATACTCGCTGCCCATGGAGTTGGAACACCTGGGCAAGGCGGGGCGCACGATGGAGGGGGTAAAGAAGTGCATCCTGCACGCGGTGTGGCAGGCGCAGGGGCAGGGCTGCGCTCCGGGGGCCATCGGCGTGTGCATCGGCAGCGACCGCGCTCACGGCTATGAACTCGCGAAGCAGCAGCTCTTCCGGACTCTCGACGACACGAACCCCGACCCGCTGCTGGCGAAGATGGAGGCCGAGGTGATGGAAGAGGCCAATCGCCTGGGAGTGGGTGCGATGGGCTTCGGCGGCGGAGTTTCGCTGATCGGGTGCAAGATCGTCGCCGCCAACCGGCTGCCCGCGAGCTTCTTCGTCTCAGTGGCCTACGATTGCTGGGCCTACCGGCGGCTCGGTGTCCGGCTGGACGCGCAGACGGGAGCCATCCGGCACTGGCTCTACCGCGATCCGGAGCGTCCGGTGGAAAAGATGACCGCGGGCGAGGGCTTCCCGCTGACGGGCCGCGAGGTGGTGCTGACGCCGCCGCTCACCGAAGCGCAGATGCGGGCCCTGAAAGTGGGCGACGTGGTGCTCATCAGCGGCGAGATGTTCACCGGCCGGGACGCGGTGCACGCGCACCTGATGAAGAACCCGCCGCCGGTGGACCTGAACGGCGCGGTGCTCTACCACTGCGGTCCGGTGATGCTGAAGCAGGGAGAGCAGTGGGTGACCAAGGCCGCCGGCCCGACGACGTCAAGCCGCGAGGAGCCCTACCAGGCCGACGTGATCAAGAACTACGGCGTGCGCGCGGTGATCGGCAAAGGCGGCATGGGGAAGAAGACGCTCGCCGCGCTCAAGGAGCACGGCGCCGTGTACCTGAACGGCATCGGCGGCGCGGCGCAGTATTACGCGCGTTCGGTGGAGCGGGTGCTGGGCGTTCACTGGATGGAGTTCGGCATCCCCGAAGCGATGTGGCATCTGCGAGTGAACGCCTTCGTGGCGATCGTCACCATGGACGCGCACGGCAACAGCCTGCACGCGGACGTGGAGGCGGAGACGGGCCAGGCCCTGGCGGCGCTGGGACGCTAACGTAGCTCAACCAACGGAGCCGAACCCGTCCTTCGGCAGGTTGCGCATCGATTTGTGAATCGCTTTCCAGCGGCGCTTCTCTTCGAGCGCCGCCCGCTTGTCGACGGAGCGTTCCAGGTAGGCGATCTCCCGGCGGAGCTTGCGGTAGCTGGCCAGCCGCTCGTCGTCGAGGGAGTCGCGCACGGCACAGCCGGGCTCGCCCTCGTGACGGCAATCGCGGAAGCGGCACTGGGCGGCCAGTTCGCTCACATCCTGAAACGCGGCGTCCAAGCCCTCCCCGTCCGACCACGGCTGGAACTCGCGGACCCCGGGCGTGTCGATGAGCATCCAGCCCTCGGGCGCCGCGACCAGATGGCGTCCGGTGGTGGTATGGCGGCCCCGGTCGTCACCGGTGCGGACCGCTGCCGTGCGCTGCCACTCGCGGTTGAGAAGCCGGTTCGCGAGGGTCGATTTCCCGACTCCGGAGGAGCCCACGAACGCCACCGTCGCGCCGTCGCGGAGGTAGGGCGTGAACTGTTGGAAGCCCTCGCCCGTGTGTGCGCTCACGGCCAGGACGTCCACGCCGCACGCCACGCCGCGCGTCTCGCGGAGCGCGGCGGGCGGATCGGCGTGCAGGTCGGCCTTATTCAGCACAATTACGGGGCGCGCTCCGCTCTCCCACCCCGCGATCAGGTAGCGCTCCAGGCGGCGCGTGTTGTAGTCGTTGTCGAGGCCGGTGACGATGAACAGAACGTCGAAGTTCGCGGCCAGTGTTTGCGGCGCGGTCTCGCGGCCCGCCTTCTTCCGCACCAATTGGGTGCGGCGCGGTTCGATGGTCTCAATGCGGAAGCCGCTCGGGTCCAACAGAACCCAGTCGCCGGTCACCGGCAGATCGCCGGGCCGGTAGGTTGCGTTTCGCTCTTCGTTTTCGAGTAAGACGTGGGCGAAACCCCGTTCCACGAGGCTCACGCGCCCGCGCAGGGCGCTGGCTGTTTCAAACATTTTGGATTGTCCTTGTCGATTGACGGGTGGAGGAACGGCGCCCAGGCGAACGCACTGCGTCGGCAGCGCGGCCCGGCGCGGGTCAGTGCGGCTTAGTTGAGGACAAGGACCGTCAGAGGCGTTACCAAACCACTACTCTACCATCGTCGGCGCGCCGGAGGTAAAATCATCGACGCTGGGATTGTCCACCGCTGGGAGGTTTTTGCCATGCGTCAAAGGAAACGCCTTGCCGTGTTTCTCGCCGTCCCCTTCTTCCTGTGCCTGACCGGCCTGGTTTACGCACAGGACAAGAAACCGAATCTGGATGAAGTCAAGGGTTCGATCCACATGATCGACCAAGCCGCCAAAACCGTCACCGTGCGCTCCGGCAGCCTGCAGCGCAAAGTGATGTTCAGCGACGAGACGAAGTTCACGCGGCGCAACCGGCCGGGCGCCTCCGCGGCGGACCTGAAAGAGGCCGCGCGCGTGGTGTGCCTGGGCAAGTTCGACGACAAGGGCGCGCTCATGGCGGCGCGCATCGACTTCCGGTAGCGCTCGAGCCGCCGTCACGGCTCCGAACGCGCCAGATCCACCCACTGCGTGAGCGCGTTGCCGACGCGCGGTCCGGGCATCGAAATGGCGCTGACGCCGCCCGTCAGACGGCTGCCTCGCGCGGTCAGGGAGTACAGCAGGAAGTAGGGCCGGCGGTTGGCCTCTTCGATGCCGATGTCTCCCTTTCCGCTGCCCACGAGGCGGCCGTTTTCAAAGCTCACGTTGGTCAGCCGCGAGGGCGGCTGTCCGGCCAGCCACGCGGTGACGGCGCCGCTTCGATCGATCACCAGGCGGAGCGGGATCTTCTCCCGGTAGGTCTCCACCGCGCCGTGCCATTCGCCCAGGAGTTGGGGAGCGGGCCGGAAGAGGCGGCCGGGCGGGGAAGCGGGACGTGCCGGCGAGGGGCGGTTTAGAATCGCGTTGAGCACGCGCCCCGGCAGATCGGAGCGGCTGTTGGTGAGCACGGCCACAGCCAGCTTTTTCTCAGGGACGAACGCGAGGACAGTGCTCACGCCGCCCATGCCGCCGGTGTGGGAGACCATGCCGCCCGCATTCCGCCAGCCGATCGCGTAGCCGCCGGGAGCGGTGGGCCGCTGCATCTCGTCGATGGACGCCGCGCTCAGGATTGGCTCCTGCCCGGGCTGGCGTTGCTTCAGGTGAAACAGTGCGAAGCGGATCAGGTCATGCACGCTGGCGTACACGGCCGAGCCGCCGCGATGATCGAAATCGTAGAAGGGCGTGGCGCGGCCGTCGGTCTCGTAGCGCGCGGCGAAGTCGCCCTGCGGACCGGGCGGCACGACGACCGCGGAGTCCTTCATGCCCAACGGGTCGAGCACGTTCTCGCGCAGGTAGCGCTGGTAGGGCTTCCCGGATACGCGTTCCACCACGTAGTCGAGGACGCCGTAACCCAGGTTTGAGTATTCGTAGATCTCGCCCGGCGCCGCGATCAGGTTGCCGAAGCGGCGAATCGTCTCGGCCATGGGCGGGCGCGTCCACGGCCCGTCCGCATAGAAGAACTGGTAGTGCAGGGGCAGGCCTGACGTGTGGTTGGCTACGCGCCGCAGGGTGGCCTCCCGGGCATCGCCGATGCGCGCCCGCAAGGGGACGTCCAGGTAGTCGTTCACGGGCGCGTCCAGCTTCACCTTGCCGGCTTCCACCAGCGTCATGAGCGCGGTCGCGGTGAAGGGCTTGGAGATGGAAGCCAGGGAGTACATGGTGCGTGTGGTGGCGGGCCGCTTCCCATCGCGGTCCGCCCAGCCGAAGGCCTCCTCCCACACCACGAAGCCGCCGCGCGCCACGGCCACGGAGAGCGAAGGCACGGCGCCGGATTGGATCTCGCCGCGGATCAAGTCGCGCACCGCGTCGAACTCGCCGGCCCGAAGGGGTTGCGCCAGGGCGGCCCAGAGCACGGCACACATCCAGAGCCGGTACATGGGCACATAATATGACACATGCCCACAATGAATCGTCAGATCACGCTGGTCACGCGGCCACTCGGCGTTCCCGAGGAAGCGAACTTCCGCCTGGTCTCCACGCCCGTGCCGCCGGTCCCCGAGGGCCAGGTGCTGTTAAAGGTGCGGTACCTCTCCGTGGATCCGTACATGCGGGGGCTGCTCCGCGAAGGAGGCACCTACATGGCTGCCGTGCCGGTTGACGGCGTGGTGGTGGGCGGCACGATCGCCGAAGTCGTCGAGTCGCGGCACGAGAAGTTCCAGGTGGGCGACATCGTGGAGAGCTACTGCGGCTGGCAGGAGTATGGTCTCTCCGACGGCAAGGGATTGCGCAAGATCGATCCCGCGCTCGCGCCCATCTCCACAGGCCTCGGAGTACTCGGCATGCCCGGCCTCACGGCCTATTTCGGCTTGTTGGACATCACCAGTCCAAAGGCCGGTGAGACGGTGGTGGTTTCCGGCGCGGCAGGCGCGGTGGGCTCGATCGCTGGGCAGATCGCCAAGATTATGGGGTGCCGGGTGGTGGGCATCGCGGGGAGCGACGCCAAGGTGGAGCACCTGATCAAGGACCTGGGTTTTGACGCCGCCTTCAACTACAAAACGGTGAAGAACTACCGGGCGAAGGTCGCCGAGTTGTGCCCCAACGGAGTGGATGTCTATTTCGACAACGTGGGCGGGCCGGTGAGCGACGGCGTTTGGCTCAACATCAACACGGGCGCGCGGATCAGCGTGTGCGGGCAGATCGCGAACTACAACGACACGAAGCCGGAGCCGGGTCCGCGCCTGATGTTCCAACTGATCGTGAAGCAGGCGCGCGCGGAGGGCTTTCTGGTTTTCCAGTTCGCCAAGCGCTACGCGGAAGGGATTCAGAAGCTTGCCGGATGGCTGGCGGAAGGCAAGCTGACGTATCGCGAAACGGTGGTGGAGGGGCTGGAAAACGCGCCGCGCGCCTTCATCGGACTGTTTCTCGGGGAAAACACGGGCAAGCAGATTGTGAAGGTCAGCTAACGCGGGCGGGCGGTCAGGTGCGCTCGTGGTGCGCGGGCGGCTTCATGCGCGAGATGAAGCTGGTATCCAGGCGCCCTTCAATGAAATCGGGCTCCTCGAGAATCCGCTGATGCAGCGGGATGGTGGTGTGGATGCCCTCGATGACGAACATGTCGAGGGCGCGCTTCATGCGCGCGATGGCCTCGGTGCGGTCGGAACCGAAGGCGACGAGCTTGGCGACGAGCGAATCGTAGTAGGGCGGGATCACGCCGTCGGTGTAGGCGTGTGTGTCGCAGCGGATGCCGATGCCGCCGGGCAGGTTGAGGCCGGTGATGCGTTCCGCGGAGGGCGCGAAGGTCTCCGGGTGCGCGGCGTTGATGCGGCACTCAATGGCGTGGCCGCGGAGCGTAATCGGGCTGGGCAGCAAGTCGGGCAGTTTCGCGCCGGCGGCGACCTGGAGCTGGGTCTTCACCAGATCCACACCGGTGATGAACTCGGTCACCGGGTGCTCCACCTGAATGCGTGCGTTGACCTCGATGAAGTACAGGCTCCCGTTCTCGTCCATCAGGAACTCGATGGTGCCGGCGTTGCTGTAGCCGACGGCCGCGAGGGCCTTGCGCAGGGTCGCGGAGATCCGCTCCCGCAGATCGGGGGACACGGCCACCGAAGGCGCTTCCTCGACCAGCTTCTGGTGGCGCCGCTGGATGGAGCACTCGCGCTCGCCGAAGATCTCGACGTTGCCATGGTGGTCGCCCATGGCCTGGAACTCGATGTGACGCGGCGCGGTGATGTACTTCTCCATGTAGACGTCGGGACAGGAGAATGCCGCGCGTGCTTCCTCCTGCGCCTGGGCCAGCAAGCCGGCTAATTCGGAGGACTGCCGCACGATGCGCATCCCGCGCCCGCCGCCGCCGGCGGACGCTTTGAGGATCACAGGGTAGCCGATCGCCGCGGCGATCTCTTCGGCTTCTTCCGGACTCTTCAGAATGTCGGAGCCGGGCAGGATGGGCACGCCGTTCTCCTTCATGGCGGCGCGGGCCCGCTGCTTCAGGCCCATCAGCCGGATCACGTCCGGCCGCGGCCCGATGAAGGTGAGCCCGGATGCCTCGCACACTTCGGCGAAGTCGGCGTTCTCGGAGAGGAACCCGTAACCGGGGTGAATGGCGTCGACGTTGGTGATCTCGGCGGCGCTGATCACGGACGGGATGTCGAGATAGCTGCGGGCGCTCTTGGCGGGCCCGATGCAGACGGCTTCGTCGGCGAAGCGGACGTGCAGGCTGTTGCGGTCGGCTTCGGAGTAGACGGCCACCGTCTGGATGCCGAGGTCCTTGCACGCGCAGATGACGCGCAGGGCGATCTCCCCGCGATTGGCGATCAGGATTTTGCGAAACATGCTGGGCTTCGAGGAGCGGGCGCTCACGCCGGCCGGATCGCGAAGAGAGCCTCTCCGTACTCCACCGGGGCGCCGTTTTCGACCAGCCGGTGAACGACGGTACCGGACAGTTCGGCCTCAATTTCGTTCATCAGCTTCATGGATTCGATGATGCAGAGCACCTTGCCTGGCTGCACGGCTTCTCCGATGCGGACGAAGGGGGCGGAGCCGGGAGAAGGCGACTCATAAAAGGTCCCCACGATGGGAGACTTCACGAGAACGAGCGATGGGTCGGCAGCCGGATCAGCGGCGGCCAGAGCGGGTGCGGCGGCGGAAGCGGCCGCGAAGGCGTTCGGCGGCGTGGAGGCTGGGCCGGCCATGGGACCGGTGCTCTGCACGGGTGCGGGCGCGGAGGCCCCGGCGACGACATACTCGGCCGGGTGAGCGGTGGAGGGGCGGCCTTGGCGGCGGATACGGACGCGGCTGTCGCCGCGCTGGACTTCGAGTTCCGCGACACCGCTCTCCAACACCGCCTGGATCAGCTCGCGGATTTCTTCAATCGTCATTGCAAACCATTCAGGGTAACAGAACCACCGGCCCCGCGCTAAACGGCGAGCAACTCCTTGGAGGTGGGCGTGAGAATCTCGCAGCCGGTGGCGGTCACGAGCACGGTGTCTTCGATGCGAATGCCGAAGTCGCCCTCCAGGTAGACGCCGGGCTCGATGGTGATGAGCATGCCGGCGGCGAGACGAGTCTTCTCACCCCGGCCGAGGCGTGGACCTTCGTGGATCTCGAGGCCCAGGCCGTGGCCGGTGGAATGAACGAAGGCCTGGTGGAGCCCGGAAGCGCGCAGGACTTTCCGTGCGGCCGCATCGACGGAATGCGCGGTGACGCCGGGGCGCACCGCGGCGGCGGCGGCCTGCTGGGCCTCGAGCACCGCGCGATAGGCCCGGCGGAAGGGCGCGGAGGGCGGGCCCACGGTCACCATGCGCGTCATGTCGCCGCAGTAGCCTTCGTGCAGGGCGCCCATGTCGATGAGCAGCGGGCCGGGCCCGATCCTTGCCGCCGTGGGACGAGCGTGGGGCAGCGCCGAGCGGGTTCCGCTCGCCACGATGGTCTCAAACGAAGACCGTTCGGCGCCGCCCTTGCGCATGCGGTAATCGAGCTCGGCGGCGAGCGCCAGTTCGGAGACGCCGGCGCGGAAGCTCCGCAGCGCCCCTTCGAAGGCCTTGGAGCCGGTGGCCACGGCACGCCGCACGGCTTCGATCTCCGCGGCCGACTTCACTTGCCGCGCGGACTCCACCAGTCCATTGACGTGCACGAGGGAAGCGCCCATCCGGAGCTTGCCTTCGAGGGCCCGGAAAGTGTCCACGGTCATGCGGGCGCTTTCGATGCCGACCCGTTGGTAGCGCTTGGCGGCGAGCAGCGGCAGGACGCTTTTCCAAAGGGGGCCGCGCACCACCTTCACACCGCAATCCGCTTCCTGGGCGGCCTGGATGGCGTAGCGCGGATCCGTGAAGAGCGTGGAGGAAGAGCCGGCGACAACGAGCATCGCGTTGCTGCCGGTGAACCCGGAGAGGTAGCGCACATTCGGCAGGTGCGACACGAGGAGGACATCGATCCCCAGTTCCGGGAACTGCGTGAGAATCCGCGCGCGGCGGCTCTCGGGGTTCATGGAACGAGGACCAACTTCCCGGTGGTCTTGCGGGCTTCCAGGTCGCGATGGGCCTGGGCGGCATCGGCGAGCGGGTAGGCGCGGTCGACGCGGGTCTTGAGTTGGCCCGCGGCGATCCAGGCAAAGAGGCTGGCGGCGCGGCTGTCCAATTCCTCGCGAGTTTGCATGAAGTGCGCCAGGTTGGGCCGGGTGAGGTAGAGCGAGCCCTTCTGGCTGAGCAGGAGGGGCTGGATGGGCGGCACGGCGCCGCTGGCGTTTCCGAAGGAGACCATCATCCCGCGCGGACGCAGGCAGTCGAGGCTCTTTTCGAAGGTGGAGGCGCCCACCGAATCGTAGACCACATCGACGCCGCGGCCGTCCGTGAGGCGGCGCGTCTCGGCGGCGAAATCCTGTTCGGTGTAGAGAATCACTTCGTCCGCACCGGCGCCGCGCGCGAGTTCCGCTTTTGCGGCCGTGCCGACGGTGCCGATCACGCGCGCTCCGAGCAGCTTCGCCATCTGGACCAGGAGGAGGCCGGTACCGCCGGCGGCGGCGTGGATCAAGGCCGTGGCGCCGGGACTGAGGGGAAACGTCGAATGGCTCAGATAGTGCGCGGTGAGGCCCTGGACCATGGCCGCCGCGGCTTGTTCATCGGCGATGCCATCGGGCACCGCGACGGCGTTGGCGGCCGGCACGGCCTGGTACTCGGCATACGAGCCCCGGGCCATGCAGTAGGCGGCCCGGCTGCCGATGGGAAACCCCGCCGCCCCATCGCCCACGGCTTCCACGACGCCCACGCCCTCGACGCCGAGCGGCGCAGGCCACTGCGGCGAAGGATACAGGCCGGAGCGATGGTAGGTATCGATGAAATTGACTCCGATGGCACGAAGCCGCACCAGGATCTGGCCCGGGCCGGCGTGCGGGACGGCGAGATCCGAATCCAGGCGCAACTGGTCGGGTCCGCCGGGCTGAACGGCAACAACAGCTTTCATGCGTGAACCTTTCGCTTGAGATGGACGATTGCGGCAAAGAGCAGCAGGTAGAGGAGCGTGAAGGGAAACAGCGCCAGCCGGCCGAGCGTGCGCACCGCGCCGGCGCCGGAGAGGCCGGCGCGGAAGAGGACGAAGTGGCGGACGGTACGCCAATTCCCGCGGTCGAGCCAGAAGTAGTCTCCGTTCTCATTGAGGACGAACACCTTCGCGGGGATGCGCGCGGCGACCATCCATTTCCACTTGGTCATGATCGGCTCTCCGGAACAGATCAGGCCAAGAATGTTGTATTGGCGGGCGGAGAGTTCCGCGTACAGCCGGCGGCGCGCCGGCCGGCCCTGGTAGTCAGAAGCGCGAAAGACGAGTCCCCGATCCGCGCGGAACGTGCGGGGCAGTCCCGGGTAGCAGGTGAACAGGTCAACGGGCACGTCGGGATGGTGGGCGTACAAGCCGGGGAGGAGGTCCTCCAGCAGGTAGCGGGAACCGCTTTCGATCACCAGGACCCGCCGGAAGTCCGGAATGCGCTGGGACAGGAACCGCCTCACGAGGCTAGTGTAGCGAAGCGCACGCCGGCTCTAGCGAAGGTTGAACTTCTTCATCTTGTAGCGCAGCGTGTCGCGCGTGATCCGCAGCAGCCGGGCGGCCTGGGTCTGGTTGCCGTTGGTCTTCTCGAGCGCCTTCACCAGCAGGTGCCGTTCGTTGTCCTCGAGCGACATCCCGTCCTCCGGGAAGCCTGTTCCCGTCATGGCGGGCGCTGCCATCACCGCCGCGTTCAGGGCGGGCATCACGCCGCTCTGCTGGCTGATGCTCATGGGCAGGCTGGCGGCGGTGATAAGCGACGATTCTTCGAGGATCATCGCGCGCTCAATCGCGTTCCGCAGTTCTCGGACGTTGCCGGGCCAATCGTGCGTCACCATCTTGTGCATGGCTTCCGGGTGGGGGCCTTCGATGTGGCGCTTGAACTTGCGGTTGTAGTGCTCGATGAAGAACTTGACCATCGGAGGAATGTCCTCCGGGCGCTCCCGCAGGGGCGGGATGGTGATGTGAATGACGTTGAGGCGGAAGAAGAGGTCTTGCCGGAACGCGCCTTCCCTCACCGCTTCGCGCAGGTTCTTGTTGGTGGCGGCGACCACCCGCAGGTCGAGCTTGATGTCCTTCAGACCGCCCAGCCGGCGGAAACACTGCTCCTCGAGCACGCGGAGCAGCTTGGCCTGGAGCATGAGCGGGATCTCGCCCACCTCGTCGAGGAACAGGGTGCCGCGATCGGCCAACTCGAAGATGCCGCGCTTCTGGGCGCGGGCATCGGTGAACGCGCCTTTTTCGTAGCCGAAGAGCTCGCTTTCGAGGAGCGTCTCGGGAATCGCCGCGCAGTTGATGGCAATGAAAGGCTCAGCCTGGCGGAGGCTTTGATAGTGGAGGGTCTTGGCGACCAGATCCTTACCGGTGCCGTTTTCGCCTTCGAGCAGGATGGTGGTGGCTTCGCTGGCAGCGACGCGCCGCACAAAGTGGAGCACCTCGCGCATGCCGGGCGACTCGGCGATGACTTCGCGCTTCTGCGGCTCCACTTCGTCCGTGACGTCTTTGACCGTGGCGACGACGCCGGTCCGTTCGCCCCGGTCGTCGTAGAGCTGGACCGTGCGAATCACCGCCAGGCGTTCTCTGCCGTTGTCGGTATGGAGACGGACCGTCGAATGGGGGCTGGCGACGTGCTGGTTCAAGCCCACGAGCATGCCGCAGGCGGCCTCGCACATGGAGCACCGGAACACCTCGCCGCAGGGGTGTCCGACCATATCCTCCGCGGCCATGCCGAAGAGCCGCTCGGCGGCCTTGTTCACGCCGGTGATGATTCGATCGTTGTCATATAGGACAAGAGCGTCTGAAAGTTCGTCGAAAACGGCTTGGAGGACGGCGGCGCTTTGCCACCTTGGAATCAGCTTCGACATAGAAACGTCTGCTTTTATCTTAAGTCCGGAGTATATCAGGACGGGAAGGACGCTGGGGGAAATCTCGCAGAGGGCTGTCCGCGATCCAGGCAATGGGGCAATTGGCACAGAATCCGGAGGGTTTGCCGGGGATTCGAACCGGTGAAACAGAGGCAAGTGCCAGCAGTTTCAAGGGATAGGTCTGTGGCAGGCGGATTGCACTCACAGCCGGTGGAGGCGCAATGAAGCTAGTTCGAATTCTGGTTCCGGGACTGATCCTCGCCGTTGGCGGGTTGGTGATTTTCAGCACGCCGACGTTTGGTAAGGCGGACTACACGAAGAAGGAAAAGAAGGCGTGCTCCTTCTGCCACACCAATGCGAAGCCGAAGGACGGCAAGGATCTCAACGACGCCGGAAAGCACTACGAGAAGAACAAGAGCCTGGAAGGCTACAAGAAGTAGCCTGGGGGCGGGAGAGGGTCCGGAGAATCCCGTGAAGGACACTGTCCAATTGGCGCTCGGCAACGCGGTGTATGCGTCCGCACTTCGCGAGATGCTGCTGCGGACCGGCTCCTGCAACGTGGAATGCGTGGACCGTCCCGATCCCACCCAGCAGGGTGTGATGGTGTTGGACTGCGAGCGGCTGGACCTGCTGCCCCGGCCGTTCCAGTCGCCCGAACGAGTAGTACTGATTGCCCGCAACGACCCCAGCGCGCTGTCGAGCGCCTGGGATGCGGGCGTAACGAGTGTGGTGTACGATAAGGACCCGCTGGCGACGGCTGTGCTGGCGGTGATGGCGGCGCGGCTGCGCGTTCGCAAGGCTCGCGATTAGGAGAGGAATTATGAGCAACCTGGTACCGTTTGCTATCGTGTGGGCGCTGCTGGTGGCGACCATTATCGTTCTGGCGGTGATGCGGAAATTCGTGGCGGACAAGGAAGACGACACATTGCACGTCAGCACCATGAACAGCGCCGTGGTTTCCGATCAGACCGCCCTCGCACAGAAGTTGGAGACCATCGACAAGTGGGGGAAGGGCCTTACCATCCTGGCGGTGGTCACCGGCCTGGCCCTCGCCGGCGCCTACGTCTACCAGCTCTGGGAGCAGACATCGAACTACTCGGTCCGTTAGGAGTGTCGAAATTGAGGCGAGCGCTCGTGCGTGTTGGTCTCCTTTTGTTTGTTGCGTCCGTAGCGCTCGTCGCGCAAGACGATTCCTCAGATTGTTCCACCTGCCACGACCAGGGTCAGAAGGTCAAGGACTCGGCGCACGCCGCGGTCGCCTGCCTCAGTTGTCACGCGAAACACGACAAGTACCCGCACCCGGAGGGCATCGCCAAGACGGGGTGCGCTTCGTGCCACGGGCAGATCGCGAGCGACTATTCGCGGAGTGTGCACGGGCAGGAAGCGAAGAAAGGCAACGGGGCCGCGCCGGATTGCGCGATGTGCCACGGTGCCGTGCATGAGCTCCACAAAGCCACTACGGCGACCTTCCGGAAAGCAGTGCCGGAGACCTGCGGCATGTGCCACGGCGACATCCAGCAGCAGTTCGTGGCCAGCGTGCACGGCAAGGCCATCGCCGGCGGCGACATGGAGGCGGCGGTGTGCACGGATTGCCACGGCGAGCACGCGATTCAGCGAAAGACGGAGTCGGCGTCCACGGTCAATCCGCTGCATGTTCGCGAGACCTGCGGGCGCTGTCACGGCGACGTTCGCCTGACCCGGCGGGTGGGACTTGCGCCGGACCAGGTGGCGAGCTTCGACCAGTCCTACCACGGGCTGGCGCTGAAGTCGGGGTCGCAATCGGCGGCGAGCTGCGCCAGTTGCCACGGCTTCCACAACATCCTGCCGTCGGACGACCGCAAGTCGATGATCCACCCGTCGAACATCTCCAAGACGTGCGGCGGCTGCCACCCGGGCGCGGGCACCAAGTACCAGATCGGCAAAGTCCACGTGGTGGAGGGCAAGAACGAGCCTCCGCCGGTGCAATGGGCGCGCCTGTTCTATGTGTTCGTGATCCCGGGCACGATCGGCTTTATGCTGTTGCACCATGGCGGCGACTGGATCCGGAAGCTGTTCGCTTACCGGCTTCGGCCGAGCACGGGCGTCGCCGTGATCCCGCCCGCTCACCATGAACGCGAGTTCCGAATGTACGGCTGGGAGCGGGTGCAGCACGCACTGCTGGCCACCTCGTTTTTCGTACTGGTCTGGACGGGCTTCGCTTTGAAATACCCGGACGCCTGGTGGGCGCGCCCCCTGCTGGCTTGGGAGTCGACGTGGCCCGTGCGAGGGACGGTGCATCGCATCGCGGCGGCGGTCATGGTCGGTGTCAGCGTGATGCACGTGGTGGCGCTGATCGTCAGCCGTCCGCTGCGGCGGCACTGGATGGACCTGTTCCCGAAGGCGAGCGACGTGAAGGAAGGCGTCCTGATGCTGCTGTACAACGTCGGGCTGCTCAAGGCGAAGCCGAAGGTTTCCCCGCACAGCTACATCGAGAAGGTGGAGTATTGGGCGGTGGTGTGGGGCACCGCGGTGATGGCTGCCACGGGCTTCATCCTGTGGTTCAACAACTGGGCGCTGCGCTACCTGCCCAAGCAATGGATCGACTTCTCCACCACCGTGCATTTCTACGAGGCCCTGTTGGCCACCCTGTCGATTGTCGTGTGGCATTTCTACACCGTCATCTTCGACCCGGAGGTCTACCCGATGGATCCCGCCTGGCTCACTGGGCGTAGCGTGCGCCGGCGCGACCCGCACGTTCCCGGGCACCATACGGAGCACGCGCAGCCGGAACCCGCCGCCGGGGCGAAGCCCGCGCCACAGTCCACGGATTAGAGCGACATGGAAAACTTGAAAAGAGGCCTCCGCCGCGGCCTGTTCCCGATTGCGGTTCTGTCGAGCAACTGGATCAGCATGATCGGAGTGGTGCTGGTGACCACCGCCGCCATCCTTTGGCTGTTCCTGCTGCCTGTGACCCTGGCCAGCGACGCGGACAACGTCTACACGGGCATCCTCAGCTTCATGATCCTGCCCGCGCTTTTTTTCGGCGGGCTGATGCTGATTCCCCTGGGCGGCTGGATTTACCGCCGCGCCGGGAAGAACGATCTGGGGCCGCTCGAATGGAGCAACCCGAAGCTCCGGCGCACCTTGCTGTTCGTCGCGCTGACCACGGTCGCGAACCTGGTGATCGGCAGTCACCTCAGCTTCAGCGCGGTGCACTACATGGAGTCCGTGTCGTTCTGCGGGCAGACCTGCCACACCGTGATGCAACCCGAGTACACGGCCTACATCAACTCGCCGCACGCGCGCGTGGAGTGCGTGAAATGCCATATCGGTCCCGGCGCGAACTGGTTTGTGAAGAGCAAACTCTCCGGCGCCTGGCAGGTGATCGCAGTCACCATCAACAGCTACCCGAGGCCGATTCCCACGCCGGTGGAGAACCTCCGGCCGGCGCGCGAAACCTGCGAGACCTGCCACTGGCCGCAGAAATACGGCCAGGACCGCATGCGCATTGTGCCCACCTATGCATCCGACGAAGCGAACTCGCTGACCCGCACCGTGCTGCTGATGCGGATCGGCGGCGGCACGACCCATAAAGGGATTCACGGCGCCCACTTCGGTCCCGGCGTGCGCATCCGCTATGCGCACAGCGACCGCCAGCGCCAGCAGATTCCCTGGGTGGAGTATCGGAACGCGGCGGGCGAGGTCCGCGAGTACGTCGCGGCGGACGCCAAGGGCGATTTCCCCGGCAACCTGGAACCGCGCGAGATGGACTGCGTCGACTGCCACAACCGCCCGACGCACATCTATGAAATGCCGGAGCGGGGCGTCGATCATCTGATGCAGTCGGGCCAGGTGCCGGCGAACCTCCCCTTTGCCAAGAAAACCGCGGTGGAGCTGCTCAAGAAAGAGTACGCCGACCACGACGCCGCGGCCGCCGGGATCACGGCGGGCTTCGAGAAGTTCTACAAGGAGGGCCATCCCGGCGTCTACCAGCAGCGCGCCGCGGAGATCGGCAACGCGGCCAAAGCGGTTGTCGGGCTCTACCAGCGGAACGTGTTTCCGGCGATGAAGATCACGTGGGGAACCTACCCGAACAACATCGGGCACACCGATTTCACGGGGTGCTTCCGCTGTCACGACGAGCGCACCGCAAAGTCGGGCGCGAAGACGCTCACGCAGGACTGCAACACCTGCCACCAGCTTCTGGCCATGGACGAAGCCCAGCCGAAGATCCTCGCCGACCTCGGGGAGAAATAGCGGCGCCTCCCCCTTTCATCCCGCTTGCGCCTCGCATAGGATGAGGGCGAGGCAGGAGGGTTACTATGCTTGCGCTGAAGAAAGCCTTGTTGCCGGTGGATTTTTCAGGCCGGTGCATGGGCGCTGCCCGGTATCTACATGCACTCGCGGCGCGCTTCGGGACAGAAGTCACGCTGCTGCACGCGATTCCGCCGCCGCACTATGAATTCACCTCCGTGGAAGTGGGCGGCGCGGTCCTCGACGATCTGCTGGCCAATCGCATGGCGCAGTTGCGCGCGGAACTGGACAAGTATCTGAGCGCCGAACTGCAGGGCGTCGCCACGCGGCGGCTGGTGGTGGAGGGCGACCCCGCGCGCCGGATCGTCGAATACGCGCACGAACAGGGGATGAACCTGATCATGATGCCCACGCACGGCTACGGGCCGTTCCGGCGGTTCATCCTCGGCTCGGTGACGGCGAAGGTTCTGCACGACGCCGATTGTCCGATCTGGACCGGCGTGCACCTGGAACAAGCGCCCCAATTCGAGGCGATCGCGTTCCGTACCGTCGCCGCCGCCGTCGATCTGGGGGACCAGAGCCGCCGGACGCTGGAGTGGGCGTCCGGTTTCGCCGAAGCCCACCAGGCGCGCCTGGTCGTGGTCCACGCCACGGCATCCATCGAAGGCCGCGCGGGCGAGTACTTCGACCCCGAATGGCGCGAGCACATCGCCGAGGCTGCGGCGGCGGAGATCGACAAACTGGGCGCCGGCCTTCCCCCAGCCGCCGACCGGATCATCGAAGCGGGCGACGCGCCCAAAGTGGTCTGCGGGGCGGCGGAGAAGACGAAGGCTGACCTGTTGGTGATCGGACGCGGCTCAGCCGCCGGGGTCTTCGGACGCCTGCGGCAGAACGCGTATGCGATCATCCGGCAGTCGCCGTGCCCGGTGGTGAGCGTGTAAGTTCGGACTGGAACTTGGTGCGAGGGGCCCCGCGGTAGTACCCTGATCTGCTTGGCCCTCTTCGCACTCACCATCTTCACCGGCGCGTTTCTGTTGTTTCAAGTGCAGCCGGTGATCGCGCGCATCATTCTCCCCTGGTTCGGCGGCACGGCGGCCGTCTGGACCACGTGTATGCTTTTCTTCCAAGCGGTTCTCGTGCTCGGGTACGCCTACGCGCACGAGGTGACGCGGCGCTGGACGCTACGGCAACAAGCTGTGCGGCACGGCGCGCTGTTGTTGGTTGCGGTGCTCACGCTGCCCATTCTGCCCGGCGAAAGCTGGAAACCCACCACACCCGATCATCCGGCCGCGAAGATTCTGTTGCTGCTGGCGGGCAACGTGGGATTGCCGTACCTGGTGCTGGCCACCACGGGTCCGCTCCTGCAGGCCTGGTATGTGCGCACGCGTGAGGGAGCCGTGCCGTACCGCTTGTTCGCGCTGTCAAACCTCGGCTCGATGCTCGCGCTGCTCAGCTATCCGCCGCTCGTCGAGCCGTACCTGCCGACGCGGGTGCAAGCGTATGCCTGGTCGGGCGCGTTCGCCGTCTTCGCGCTCCTGTGCGGGCTCGCGGCGTACGCCACCGTGCGCCGGGCGCTGCCGGAGCGGCCGGCGGCCGCCGAAGACGAGCCGGCCGCGCGCCCGCCCTTCGGCACGCGAATCCTCTGGCTGCTGCTGCCGGCCTGCGCCTCCACGCTGCTGCTGGCGGTGACGAACCACTTAAGCCAGGATGTCGCCTCGATTCCTTTTCTCTGGATACTTCCGCTCAGTCTCTATCTGCTGACGTTTATTCTGGCGTTCGACGCGGAGGGCTGGTATCGCCGGAATGCGATTCTGGCGCTCCTGTTGCCGGCGCTGGCGGGAATGGCTTACCTGCTCTGGCCCTCGGCAAGGGAACCGGAGATG
The DNA here is from genome assembly GCA_031969915.1 of Bryobacteraceae bacterium. Taxonomy (GTDB): domain Bacteria; phylum Acidobacteriota; class Terriglobia; order Bryobacterales; family Bryobacteraceae; genus DALYJJ01. The sequence goes on from DALYJJ010000095.1 coordinate 23,278, forward strand.
AAATGGCTGGTGGCCCTCTTCAGTGCGGCGTTCTTCGTCGCCTGTCTGTTCTGCCATGGGGAGCTGGCGCGGTTGAAGCCGCATCCCCGCTTCCTGACCGGCTACTACCTGATGATCTCGTCGGGCGGTGCGCTCGGGGGCCTGTTCGCCGGTCTCGCGGCGCCGCTGTTGTTTCCTTCCTACTTCGAATTCCCGATCGGAATCGCGCTCTGTGCGGTGCTTGGCGCGTGGGTGCTACAGCGCGGCCGTCCGTACTGGATGGAGATGTGGTCGGTGGTGGCGGTGCTGCTCGTGTTTACCGGATTGGTGATGCGGGACTCGGTGAGCGGCTTCGTATTTGCCGGCAGGAACTTCTACGGTGCGCTGCGGGTGCGGCAGACCGGCGAACCGCCAGCGGAAGACGCCTACCGCACACTGCTCCATGGCGCGATCAACCACGGCGAACAATGGCTGGATCCGCACAAGCGCCTGGAGGCGCAGACCTACTATTGCAAGGACTCCGGCGCCGGGCAGGCGTTGACCTTGCGCTCGGGCCTGGGGCCGCGGCGGATTGGCGTGGTGGGGCTGGGCACGGGAACGCTGGCTGCCTACGGGCGTCCGGGCGATACGGTGCGGTACTACGAGATCAATCCGCTGGTGGTTGACGTTGCGCGGCGCTGGTTCACTTATCTGAGCGACACCAAGGCGAAGCTCGAGATCCTGCTGGGCGACGCTCGCCAGACCATGGAGCGAGAAAGCCCGCAGAACTACGATGTGCTGGCGGTGGACGCGTTCTCCGGAGATTCGATTCCCGTCCACCTGCTCACCAAGGAAGCCATCCAACTGTACTTCCGCCACTTGAAGCCGGATGGCATCCTGGCCGTGCACGTTTCGAACAAGTTCCTGGATCTGGTCCCGGTGGTGGGCCTTTCGGCGGGGGAACTCAAGAAGGCCGCGACGGCCGTGGACACCGAGGATTCCGGCGACGGGAACTGCTTTGGCGCGACGTGGATTCTGGTGGCCAACGACGCCGCGCACATCGCTCAGCTTCCGTTTCATAACGGCGCGCCGTTGGCATCGCGCGCGGGATTGCGAACCTGGACGGACGATTACTCGAACCTGTTTCGAATCCTGAAATGACCCCAACCCCCGCCGCCCGGGGTTTCGATGCGGAGGCGGCTGCCGACGGTGACCGGGAAGCGTGTTTTCGCGGGCAGCGGCTGCCCATCGAGGGAATTGGCGCCCGGAGCGCCGGGGCTGCCGCCGGCCAGGCCGTAGGGGCCTCGGGCGCGGCGGTCGCTCAGGATGGTGACTTCGGCGGGCTCCAGGAATTCGAGTTCGCGCACGATGCCGTCACCGCCGCGATGGAGCCCGTCTCCGCCTGAGCCGCGCCGCACGCGATAGGCGCGAACGCGAAGCGGGAACAAATGCTCAAACGCCTCCACCGGGGTGTTCCAACTGTTGGTCATGTGCGTGTGCACGGCGCTCAGGCCCGGGGCGGCGGCGGAGGCGCCCATGCCGCCGGCGATCGTCTCGTAGTAGGCGAACGCTCTGCCCCGAGCGCGGTCGAAGCCGCCGAAGCTGAGGTTGTTCATGGTGCCGGAGCTGGCGGCGGGGATACGATCCGGCGCGGCCTGGGCCAGGGCGCCGAGCAGCACGTCCGATGCGCGCTGTGAGGTTTCGACGTTGCCGGCGGCCATGGCGGCGGGCGGCGCCGCGTTGACCACGGTGCCCTCGGGCGCGGTGAGCGCGATGGGCCGCAGCAGGCCCGCGGTGGACGGCACATCTTCGCGAATCAGGCACCGGAACACGTAG
>DALYJJ010000096.1:0-9814 GCA_031969915.1 Bryobacteraceae bacterium
CCTGGACCCTCGACTCCAACCTCTGCATCTCCTACCTAACCATCGAACTCCGCGGCGCCATTCCCGAGCCGCTCCGCCCGGGAAACCGGGACCTCGTCTTCGGCTGCGATATCTGTCAGGACGTGTGCCCCTGGAACCGCCGCGCCCCCATCTCCCTCGAACCCGCCTTCGCCCCCCGCGACGCCGCCCATCTCCCCCTCGAACGCCTCGCCGCCCTCTCCCCCCAGGACTTCCGCGCCTGCTTCCGCGATACGCCCGTCTGGCGCGCCCGGTACTCGGGTTTCCTCCGCAACGTCGCCGTCGCCATGGGCAACACCCGCCGGCCCGGCTTCCGCCCCCATCTCCAGCGCCTCGCCGCCTCCCCCGACGAAACCGTCGCCGAACATGCCCAATGGGCCCTCGCCCAACTGCCATCTACAATGGAAGGTGATGGGTAAGCTCTCTCTCGCCCTCCTGGCCTGCGCCGCTCTCGCCTTCCCCCAGGCCTCTTCGAAAGCCTTCGAACACTTCTACAGCCTCGAATACGACGAAGCCATCGCCGAGTTCGACCGCGCGCTCCAAGCCGACCCCCAGAACCCCGATCGCTACAACCACCTCGCCCAGTCCATCCTCTATCGCGCCATGTACCGCGCCGGCGCGCTCGAAAGCGAACTCGTCACCGGCAACAACCCCTTCCTACGCCGCGAAAAGGTCAACCCCTCCCCCGAGGACCAGCGCCGCTTCGACCAGGCCGTCTCGAAGGCCGTCGAACTCGCCGCCGCGCGCCTTGCCAAGAACCCCGACGACATCCCCGGTCTCTATGCCCAAGGCGTCGCCTACGGCCTCCGCGCCAATTACAACTTTCTCGTCCGCAAAGCCTGGATGGATTCCCTCAAGGACGCCACCACCGCCCGCAAGGCCCACAACCGCATCACCGAACTCGATCGCAATTTCATCGACGCCCGCCTGGTCCAGGGCGTCCACGATTACGTCGTCGGCAGCCTCCCCTTCACTTACAAAATCCTCGGTTTCCTCGTCGGGTTCCGGGGCGACAAGGAAACCGGCATCCGCACCCTGCGCCTGGTCGCCGACAAAGGGACCCGCAACAACTACGACGCCGCCGTGCTCCTCGCCGCCGTCTACCGCCGCGAACGCCGCGCCGAAGAGGCCATCCCCCTCGTCGAAAGCCTGGTCGCCCGCTTCCCGCGCAACTACCTCCTTCGCTTCGAACTGGCCCAGATGTACGGAGATGTCGGCAATAAGGACGCCGCCCTCGCCGCCCTCGCCAGGATCGAAGAGCTCAGGCGCGCCAACCAGCCCGGTTACCAGCGCATCCCCCTCGAGAAGATCTACTTCTCCCGCGGCAACCTGCAGTTCTGGTATCGCGACCTCGACGCCGCCATCGACAACCTGACCAAAGTCACCGCCAAGGCCAACGAACTCGACCTCAATACCGGCGTCTACGCCTGGCTCCGCCTCGGCCAAAGCTACGACCTCAAGGGCCGCCGCGCCGACGCCCAGGCCGCCTACCGCTCCTGCATCGGCTACGCCCCCCAGTCTGACGCCGCCCGCGAATCCCGCCGCTATCTCGACAGCCCCTACCGCCGCGAAAAGGGGTAGCTTAGCCGGACGACGTGATTTAGCATCACTGAAAACAAACCGCTCACTAGTACTACTCCAACGTATCCCGGACCTAATCAGATTGACTGATCTTAGTACGCTGGTTGATACTACTCGACAAGCCTAGGTTGTACACTCGCTGCGGAGCGGGCCGTCGACGTCGGAGGATCTTATCGTGAAAGCCTTTTTGCTCGGCTTTGTGTTCGCCGTGGCTGGCGCCATCGCCGCGCCACTGCCGCTCGGAACGTTGTACTACGACCCCGAGTTCGGCATCGGTCAGCCGACCGTGCTTCTCCAGAACTTCGCAGGTTCCTGCGATCCCAACGGCATCCAGATCTGCGGCTTCGTAGCCTCTCCGGAGGAGTTCCCCACCGTCTCCGGCCTGCTGACGATAAATACCACAGTCGGTGCGATTCTCATCCCCGTTCCCAGCCTTCTCGCCTTTGCCTCGCTCGAGACTGAAGTCGATCCGCAGACCTTCCTCTCCGCCAGCTTCACCGGCCTGATTCTCGAACAGGCGCCCTACCTGGTGGCGACTCCGAACGGAACCATCAACGCCACCGCCTACGCCATCGCCTCCAACACCATCTCCGCCCAGAGTCCCAACGGACTGATCTTCGTCAATCTGCCCTCCGGTCCGGAGATTCCGGAACCGTCCACGCTGCTGCTCACCGGCGCCGCCTTGCTGCTGGCCGCGGGTGTTACTCGCGCCGTTTCCCGTTCCCAAAGCTAAGTTTCGCGTTCATCCGGGGGTTTTCATGTTCCGCCGCTTTTCTTCTTTGCAGGTTCTTCTGGCTTCGTTTGCCCTCACGCAGGCTCTGGCGCAATCGCCCACGCCCATTACGCTCACCACGCCCACCTCCCCCACCACGGGCCAGGCCGGCGTCACGAACATCAACGTGACCGCGTCGGGCGTGCCTGCCGGGACCATTAACCCCGCCCAGGTTGTCGTTTCGCTCACCCCGCAGGCCGGCGGCGCGCCCGTCAACACGCCCGCCCTCTCCGTCACCACCGTCGTCGGCTCCACGCAGCGCTTCCAGTTCCGCGTTCCCCCCACCATCAACGTCGCCAACCCTACCAACTACCTGGTCAGAATCTCCGGCCAGACGTCCACCGGCGCGCTCTTCCAGAGCTCCAACGCCGCCCTGCTGGTGATCAACCCGCCGGCCTCCCTCCTCACGTCCTCGCCCTCCTTCGCCGCGCGCGGCGCCATCGCGACCATCAACGTCACCGGTTCGTTCACCAATTTCTCGTCCCTCTCCTCGCGGTTCGACATGGGCACCGGCGTCACCGTCAATAGCCTCACCGCGCCCAACCGCACCAGCCTCACCGCGGTCGTAAACATCGCCCCCGACGCCGTCCCCGGCCTTCGCGCCATCACCGTCACCACCGGCAACGAAGTCGTCACCCTCCCCAACGCGATCAACGTCATCGTTCAGAACGCGGCGATCACTGCCGTCACCCCGAACGCCGCCGTTCAGGGCCAGACCGTCGATGTCGCCGTCACCGGCCAGTTCACGAATTTCGGCCCCACCACCGCCGCCAACTTCGGCCAGGGCATCACCATCGTTTCCGTCACCCCCACCAGCGAGACCCAGGCCACCGTCCGCCTGACGGTGCAGCCCACCGCGCAACTCGGCTCGCGCAACGTGCTGATGACCACCTCGGCCTTCGGCCAGGTGGCTTCCCTCACCAACGGCTTCACCGTCAATAGAGGGCCCGCCGCCATTGCCTCCGTGACGCCGAACTCCGGCATTCAGGGCAACTCGGTTTCTGTGAACCTCACCGGCTCCGCCACCAACTGGGCGAACGGGGCCAGTGTCGCGAGCTTCGGGTCCGGTATCACGGTCGGCTCGCTCACCGTGAACTCGCCCACCTCGGCCACCGCCGAGATCAACATCGACCCCTCCGCCACTCCGGGCCCCCGCACCGTGAGCGTGTTCACCGGCGGCGAGCAGGCTTCCTCGGCCACCGGCGCGTTCACCGTCGTCGCCGGCACGGCCACCATCAGCGCCATCAATCCCGGCTCCGCCGCCCAGGGACAAACGCTGATCGTCGCCATCACCGGCGCGCTCACCAGCTTCCAGCAGGGCGTCACCGCGGTGAACTTCGGCGCGGGCATCACGGTCAACACGGTCACCGTCAACAGCGCCACGTCCCTTTCCGCCAACGTCACCATCAGCCCCACCGCCAACACCGGCCCCCGCACCGTCACCGTCACCACCGGCGGACAGTCTCCCACCACCAGCTTCAACGTCACCGTCGGCCCCGCCGCCATTGCATCCATCGCGCCCAACTCCGCCGCTCAGGCGCAGAACAGCCTGAACGTAGCCATCACCGGCACCGCAACCAACTTCGCGCAGGGCGTCACCCAGGCCCTGTTCGGCGCGGACATTACCGTGAACGGCGTGAACGTCACCAGCCCCACCAGCTTGACGGCGAACATCAGCGTCGCCGCCGCCGCCTCGCTCGGCCCGCGCACCGTCACCGTGCAGACCAACGGCGAATCCGTCAGCACCAGCTTCACCATCACGCCGCGTCCGGTGGTGACTTCGGTGAATCCCGCCGCGGGCGTGCAGGGCCAGTCGAACCTCGCCGTCACCATCAACGGCCAGAACACCGCCTTCACCAACGCGTCGGTCGTCTCCTTCGGTCCCGGAATCACCGTCTCCAACGTCGCCGCCGTCAGCGCCAACCAGATCACCGCGACGCTCACCATCGATAACACCGCCGTCCCCACCGCCCGCACCGTCACGGTCACCACCAACGGCCAGGTCGCGACCTCGCTCAGCCCCGTCTTCACCGTCACCGCCGGGACGGCGATCATCAGCGGGGTCAATCCTCCGTCGGGGGCGCAGGGTCAGACCCTGAACGTCAACCTCACCGGCCTCTTCACGAACTGGTCCCAGGCCACGTCCACGGTCACCTTCGGCGCCGGCGTGGTGGTCAACTCGTTGACCGTCAACTCGGCCACCGCCGCCGTCGCCAATATCACCGTGAGCCCCATTGCGACGCTCGGCGCGCGAACCATCACCGTGACCACCGGCCCGGAACAGGTCACCGGTAACTTCTCCATCACCGCCGGCCCGGCCGCCCTTCTCTCCGTCACTCCGAACTCCGCGGCCCAGGGCGCAGCCTTGAATGTCGCGATCGCCGGAACCAATACCAACTGGACGCTCGCCACGCCCGTGCTCAGCTTCGGCGCCGGCGACATCGCGGTCAACAGCCTCACTGTAAACAGCAACACGTCCGCCACCGCGAACATCACCATTGCGGTCGGCGCAACCCCGGGCAATCGCACGGTCACCATGACCACGGGAGGCGAGACCGCCACCCTCGCCGGCGGCTTCACCGTCAACGCGGGCACTCCCACCATCTCCCTCGGCACCAATTCCGCCCCTCAGCAGGGGACCGTCAACGTCACCATCACCGGCCAGTTCACGACCTTCGTGAACGGCGTGACCACCGTGAACTTCGGTGCGGGCATCACGGTCAACAATGTCGTGGTCACCAACCCGCTCCTGGCCACCGCGAACATCTCCGTCGCCCCCACAGCCGCCCTCGGGCTGCGTTCGGTCAGCGCCACCACCGGCGGGCAAACAGTCACCGCGCCCAGCGCCTTCAATGTCACCGCCGGTCCCGCCATTCTCACCGCCCTCGCTCCCGCCGCCGCCCAGCAGGGCGCCACGCTGAACGTCGCCCTCACCGGCGTCCAGACCAACTTCAGCCAGGGCGTCACCACCGTCGACTTCGGCGGCTTCGGCACCGGCATCACGGTCAATAGCGTCACCGTAAACTCGCTCACCAGCGCCGTCGCGAACATCTCCATTGCGCCGAACGCCTCCGTCGGCCTGCGCTCGGTTAGCGCCGTCACCGGCGGCGAGACGGCCGTCATCGTGAACGGCTTCACGGTGCAGCCTGGCACTGCGGTCGTCTCCTCGGTGAGCCCGGCCAGCGCGGCGCAGGGCCAGACGCTGAACGTCAACGTGCTCGGCGTCTTCACCAACTTCGCCCAGGGCGTCACCACGGCCAGCTTCGGACAGGGCGTCACGGTCAACTCGGTCACCGTCAACTCCTCCACCAGCGCCACCGTGAACGTCACCGTCTCGCCGGTCACCACCACCGGCGGGCGCAACGTCACCATGACCACCGGCCCGGAGATCGCCACTGGCGCCAATGTCTTCAACGTCACGGCGGGCAGTTTCGTCCTCGCCAGCCTGAATCCCTCGCAAGCTGTCCAGGGTCAGACCCTGAACGTCGCCGTGAACGGCCAGAACACGAACTTCGACGGCACGACGCTCATCAATTTCGGCTCCGGCATCACCACGAACTTCGTCAACGTAACCAACGCCACCACGGCCAGCGCGAACATCACCATCAACTCCGCCGCGACGCCCGGCGTACGCACGGTCACCGCCACGACGCAGGGCCAGACAGCGTCCATCGTGAATGGCTTCACCGTCGTCGCGGGTACTCCCGCCATCAACATCGTCTCCCCGAATCAGGGCAAGCAGGGGCAGACGCTGAACGTGGGCATTACCGCGCAGTTCACGAATTTCGTTCAGGGCACAACCACCGCCGAATTCGGCCTCGGCATCACGGTGAACTCGGTCACCGTCAACTCGCCCACCACGGCCACCGTCAACATCACCATCAGCCCCACCGCCGCCACCGGCGCACGCAGCATCGCTCTGAATACGAATCTTGAGAACGCCACGCGCGTCAACGGCTTCACCGTCCAACCGGGCAACGCCGCCATTCTCTCTGTCCTGCCCAATGCCGGCCGCCAGGGCGAAACCGTGATCGGCGTCGCCGTCACCGGCCAGGAAACCAATTGGGTGAACGGCGTCACCACGGTCACCATCGGCAACGGCGTCACTGCTGTCAACACCACGGTTACCAGCCCCACCACCCTCACCTTCGACGCCGTGGTTGACCCCTCCGCGAGTCTCGGTCTCCGCAACGTCACCGCCTCCACCGGCGGGCAGATTGCAACCCTGAACAACGCGTTCAACGTGCAGGCCGGCCTTCCGGCGGTCGCCACCGCCAACCCCGCCACCGGGCGGCAGGCGGAAACCTTGAACGTCGTCGTCGCCGGCCAGTTCACGGCCTTCGTCCAGGGCGCCACCACCGCCGACTTCGGCCAGGGCATCACCGTCAACACCGTCACCGTCAACTCCGCCACCTCCGCCACGGTCAACGTCAGCATCGCGCCCAACGCCTCGCCGGGTGCGCGCACGGTCACCATGACCACGGGTGTGCAAGTGGCCACCCGCGTGGGAGCGTTCACGGTTCTCCCCGGCCTGCCGCAGATCCTGTCCGTTGTTCCCAACGTCGCTGGCCAGGGCCAGAGCGTGCTCGTCGCCATCACCGGACAGTTCACCAACTTCACTTCGGGCGTCACTACGGTCAGCTTCGGCTCCGGCGTCACCGTTGCCACGCCTACCGTGAACGGCCCCACCAGCCTCACCGTCCTCGCCACCGTACTGGCCGGCACGGCATCGGGCCTCCGCAACGTCACCGTTACCACGGGCATTGAATCCGTCACCCTCACCAACGGCTTCAACGTGCAGCCCGGCGTCGCCGCCATCACTTCCATCAGCCCCAACGCCGGTATCCGTTCACAGAACCTGAACGTCGTCGTCACCGGCCAGTTCAACAACTGGAATAACACCACCACCGTCAGCTTCGGCCCCGGGATCTCCGTGGGCGGCAATGCGCTGGGTGCGCCCGGCCCGGTCACCGGCGTCACCCCCAATCAGTTCACGGCCGCGCTCTCCATCGACGCCGCCGCCGCCCTCGGCGCGCGTGACGTTGTGGTCACCACCGGCCTCGACACCGTCAGCGTGCTCAGCGGCTTCAACGTTTCGGCCAGTTCTCCCACCGCGCCCACTGTGATCCGCTACAGTCCGGTGAACGGCGCCACCGGGGTGCCCATCAACCCGATCGTCAACGTCCAGTTCTCCGCGCCCATCGATCGCAATACCGTCAACACGAACTCCGTCCGCCTGATCGATATAAACGCGGGCACCGTGGTCCCCACCACCGCGACCGTCGATGCCGCCGGCCGCGTGGTCACCCTGACGCCCACCGCGGTTCTTGCCGTCAATCGCGCGTACCAGATTCAAATCTCCGTCGGGGCCGTCCTGAAAGACCCCTTCAACAACAACGTCTCCGGCTCCTTGAGCAACTTCACCACCGGTCTCAGCACCTCGCTCGCCGGGCCCACCATCCTTTTCATCGCGCCCGCCCCCGCCGCCGTCAACGTGCCTACCAACGCCCGCGTCTCCGTGCTCTTCGATAAGGCCATCAACCCGTTGAGCCAGGCCGGCATGCAACTCACCAACGCCGGCGCCCCAATTGCCGGCACCTGGGCCTTCTCCCAGGCCGACACGCGCGCCGTGTTCGTGCCCGCCGCGCCGCTCCCGGCCAGCACCCTGTTGACCTTCACGGTCACCAACGCCGTCACCGACCTCGCGGGTATCGCGCTCACCAACCCCACGGTTTCCACATTCACAACCGGGGCCGGCCCGGACACCTCGTCGTTTACCTCGACGATGTTCCCGCAGAGCAATACCACCGACGTTCCCACCAACGCCAGCGTGCGCGTGTTCTTCAACCGGCCGGTCGATCCCTCGTCGATCGGCGATAGCGTCTTCTTCTTGCAGAACAACAACAACAGCGCGCGGGTCGCCACCACATTGAGTTTCAGCGCCGACCGCCGGACCGCGATTCTGACGCCCGTCGATCCGCTCGACAACTTCACCCAATACTTCAGCCAGGCCTGCAACCCCAGCGACGTTCAGGGCATTGCCACCTGCATCAATTCCGCCTTCACCACCGGCGCCGGCCCCGATCCCGCGCCTCCGGCGATCGTACAGGTCACCCCCGCCGCGGGTGCCTCAGGCGTCCCCCAGAACGCGCGCGTCTATCTGCGGGCCGACCGCCCGCTCACGACGTCCTCGGTGAACAACGCTACCGTCACCCTTACGCCGCAGGGCAGCGCTACGCCCGTTGCCGCCTCCGTCAGCTTTGACACGGTCACCAACAACATCATCGTCACGCCCCAGTCGAACCTCGCCGCCAACACCCTGTTCACCGTCTCCGTGAACGGCGTCCAGTCGCTCGCAGGGGTCGCGCAGGTTACCCCCTTCAGCAGCACCTTCACCACCGGCAACGTGACCTTGGCCGGCGGCGCCGCGGTTACTTCCGTGCTCCCCGCCAACGGCGCCACCAACCAGAACGCGAACTCGACCGTGCTCCTCACGTTCAATCGCGACATCAATCCGCTGTCGGTTTCCCAGAACTCGGTGCGCCTGCTGGCCACCACGCCCCAGGCCGCCAACGTCCAACTCGGAGCGAGCTTCTCCTTCCCCGCCTCCAACCAGATCCTGTTCACACCGCTGTCCCCGCTGCCGCCGGGCGCAACGATCACCGTCCAAACAAGCTTCAGCCAGTCGATCCTCGACCTCGCCGGCAACGCGATCGGCTTCTTCAACAGCACCTTCACCGTCGCTGGCGGCGTCGACGCCACGCCGCCCACAGTGATCTCCGTCTCACCGTCTAACGGTGCCACCGGCATCGGCCGCCAGGTGACGGTGGTCTTGACGTTCAGCGAATCGATCAACCCCGGGACGCTCAACGGCAACACGTTGACGCTCTTCCAGGGCGCCTCCAGACTCATTCCGTCCGTCAGCACCGGCTCCGACGGCCGCACCGCGTTCCTCACGGCTACCCTGCCGTCCGACGCCGACATCACGGTCATCGCCACCCGCGACATTCGGGATATGGCCGGTAACCAGCTGCCCGATTTCCGCAGCTCATTCCGCACCGCCGTTGAAAACCCGGGCGGCGAAGTCTCCATTACCGTCACGCGCCCGTCCAACGCCGCGCAAGGCGTAGCCGCGAACACGCCCATCACCGTATTCTTCAACCGTCCGCTCACCACCGGTAGCGTCACCGCCGAGTCCTTCGCCGTCTCCCAGAACGGCGTGCTGGTCACCGGTACACGCGCCTTCGGCGGCAACAACCAGGTGGTCACCTTTACGCCCGACGCACCGTTCGCGTCGAACGCCCAGATCAACGTGTTCCTCTCCAGCGCCATTCGCGACAACCGCCGCAACCCGCTCACGGCGACCTCCTTCGGCTTCCGCATCGCCACCAATAACGCCGGCATCGCGCCGGTCATCGTCTCGTCCTCACCGGTTTTCTTCAC
>DALYJJ010000096.1:9824-23617 GCA_031969915.1 Bryobacteraceae bacterium
GGGGTCGACGGGTTCACCGGCAGCTGCCTCGACGCGGTGCTCCGGTCGCGGGGCGTCGATCGTCTCGTCCTCACCGGCTTTCTTCACCTCCCCCGCGACCATGCCCCGCAACGGCGTCATCGACGTCGAGTTCAGCAAGCCCCTCGACCCGGCCACGGTTACCGCCGCCAACGTCCAGGTCCGTGGCACGAACAATGTCACGGTCCTTCCGTCCAGCCTCAGTCTCCGGAACGGCAACCGCGTCGTTCGCATCACGCCCTCCGCCGTGCTGCCCGACAACGGAAGCCCAGCCAACAACTACATCTACCTGTTCTTCTCCTCCGGTCTCCGTGACACGGAGAACATCCCGTTCGTTGCCTCGAACCCCTACGTCTACTACACGACGGCAACCGACGGCGTGCCCCCGGCCGTCACCGCGTTCGCACCTGTCAACGGCGCCACCGGTGTCGGCACCACCGCCCTCATCCGAATCGACTTCAATGAGGCGCTGAACCGCACTTCGGTTACCCCGGGCACCGTCTCCCTCGCCTCCAGCGGCAACCCGATTCCGTACTCGCTCCAGTTCTCGACGAACAACGCCTCGCTCACGTTGATCCCCAACGTCCCGCTGCCCGCGAACGCCGCTGTCACGGTGACTGTGAACGGGGTGGAAGACGCCGCCGCCAACCCCCTGGCGCCCCCTGTGGCCTTCACCTTCAACACCTCTCAGAACCCCGATACCGTCGGGCCAGTATTGCTTCGCTCGAACTTCGTCGCCAATCAGACCAACGTTCCCGTCAACAGCGTTTTCACGTTCGAATTCAACGAGCCGATCGACCCGCGTTCCGTCAACGGCACCAGCTTCCAGATCTCCGACAACGTCGTCGGCCTCGTTCCCAGCACCCTCTCGCTCAGTTCCGATCTCCGGACCGTCACGTTGATGCCCAACGCGCCCCTCGCGATCGGCCGCGGCCACTCCGTCTCCGGAAGCGTCGTCGATCTTGCGGGCAACAGTTCCAGCCCGGTGAACCTGAGTTTCACCGCGGCCTTGGCGCCGGACTCCATCGGACCCGTTGTGGTGGCCACCAATCCGCCCGACGGCGCCGTCAATGAGCCCATCAACGCCCAGGTCCAGGTCCTCTTCGACGAGCCGGTGCAGTCCACCAGCCTTTCCTCCGTCACGCTGTTCACCAATGGCCAGCCCGTTCCGATCTCCCAGCGGACCCTCACCAATGGGAACCGTTTGCTGAGCCTTGTCCCGATGATGCCCTTGCCGTCGAGTGCTGCCTTCACGCTCACCATCACCGAGGTGCGCGATACCAGCGGCAATTTGATGTCCGGGACAGTGACTCGCAACTTCACTACCCGCGCGGGCGCCGATCTCATCGCCCCCGCCGCACCGGTCAGCAGCCTCGCCAACAACACCAACGTTCCCACCAACGTCGTGTTCCGGCTCTCCTTCTCCGAGCCGGTGAACAGCGCCGCGTTTGCCTTCGCCCCCGCGTCCCTGATCGACTCCAACACCGGCCGTCCCACGCCGCTCAGCCGCAGCCTCGCGCCCGATCGACTGAGCGTGGTCCTCACCCCCCTCCAGGCCCTCGTGCCAGGCACCGCCTACTCGTTTAGCTTCTCCGGAGCCAGTGACTCCGCGGGGAACGTTATGCCGAGTAACTTCGTCGGCTTCACCACCGGCTCCGGCCCGGACAATAACGCACCCGCCGTCACCTCGATTTCACCCGCCAACGGCGCCACCGGCATTCCGCTGAATGCCCGGATCACGCTCACCTTCAATCGCCCGTTGCAGTTCTCCACCGTGAACAGCGCGAGCGTCCAACTCAATCCGCCCGCCGCCGGAACCGCCTTCCTCTCGTTCAGCGGCACCACCATCACGTTCACGCCGGCGGCGAACCTGACAGCGAACACGGTCTACAGTGTGACTACCTCAGGCCTGGCCGGCGTCAACGGCCTGGCGGCTTCTCCTTTCGCCGCTACGTTTACTACCAGTGCCCTCACGGTCACCGGCAACGGAGTCGTCTCCAACGTCACTCCAGTTAACGGCGCCTCCGGCGTGCCCGTGAACTCCACCGTCACCGTGACCTTCAACCGCGATGTCAATCCGGCGACCGTGAACGCCGATACCATGCCCTTGCTCGCCGGTCCGAGCGACCGTGTGCTGGCCGCCACCTACTCCTTCCCGGCCGCCAACCAGGTGCTCATCACGCCCGTCTCGCCCCTGCCCGGCAACACCCTCATCAAGGTGCGAGTCTCTTTCTCGTCGACCCCGCAGGATCTGGCCGGCAATAGCTTCAGCTTCTCGCAGACGCAGTTCACCACGGCCAATACGCCCGACGCCACCCCGCCCTCCGTCACCTCCATTTCGCCGGCTGACGGTGCCACCGGCGTCGGCCGCAGCAACAGCATCGTCGTCACCTTCTCCGAGTCCATCAACCCGGCGAACATTCAGACCTTCTTCAAGGTCTTCCGAGGCCCGAATCAGTCGTCCCTTTCCACCTCCGTCAGCACCGACAACCGCACGGTCTTCCTGGCCACCCCCTTCTGGACTCCGGGTGAGACCGTCAGCGTGCTGATCGACGGCATCGCTGACATCCAGGGCAACGTCATGGCGCCGTTCCGCTCCGCGTTCACGGTCGCTTCCGATCTGCCCGCATCCGGCCCCACCGTGACCGCTACCCGGCCGGTCAACGGAGCCAGCGGCGTCGGCTTGAATGCGCCCATCACTGCGTACTTCAACCGCCCGATCGCTCCCTCCTCCATCAACTCCTCGTCCTTCGTGGTGTCACAGAACGGCGTTCCCGTCGCCGGAACGCTCGCCGTCGGCGGCAGTGACCGCGTGGCCACCTTCACTCCTTCCGCGCCCTGGATCGGCGGAAGCCGCGTGGATGCGTTCTTCACCTCGCTCATCACCGACACCACCGGACTCGCTCTCAGCCCGTCAACCATCTCTGTGGCGGTCGGCCCCGACCCCGCCACCGCGCCGCTGGCCATCGTCTCCAATAGCCTGCCGCTCAATACTTCGATATTCAATCCGCCCGTGGTGCCCAACCTGCCGATTGTGGAAGCCCGCTTCAATCGGGCGTTGAATCCGGCCACCGTGAACAGCACCAACGTTCAATTGCGCGGCATTAACAATGCCACCGTGATTTCCACCACTCTCACGCTGGTCAACGGCGACACCATCCGCATGGTTCCCAACGCCCCGCTGCCCGATAACGGCAGCCTCGGCCAGAACTACGCCTACATCTTCTACGGTACCGGCCTCACCGATACCAACGGTGTCGCGTTGAGCACCCCGTCGAACCCCTACTTCTATTACGGCGGCGCGCTCTCGGACGGCTCCGCGCCGCTCGTCACCGGGCTCGTGCCGGGCACCGGCCTCGCCGGCGTAGGCACGAACCTCACCGTTGGCGTCTCCTTTAGCGAGCCCATCAACCCGGTGAGCCTCACCGGCACGTCCGTGGCGATCACCGCCAACGGGAACCCGGCCCCCGCCACCATTGCCATCGACTCCCTCTCCCGCAACCTCACGGTGACTCCGCTCGCGCCGCTGCCCGCGAACGCCAACATCGTCGTTACCATCAACGGCGTGAGCGATTATGCGGGGAACGCGAATGTCCTCGCCTCCAGCTCGTTTACCACCGGTCCGGCGCCCGACTTTACGCCGCCCGCGCAGGTCTCGAACAACTACACCGGCGCCCCTGTTCCCGTGAATGCCGCGTTCACCACCGTCCTCAATGAGGCGGTCGGGCCGCTCACCGCGTCGCAGGGATCCAACTCGCTCTTCGACTTCACGCTCGGAACGTATCAGAACATCGTCCTCTCGCTCAGTTCCGACGCGCGCACTGTCACCGCGCTGCCGTCCGTCAACCTGGTGCCCAACCGGACCTACCAGTACTGCCTCACGGTGCGGGACTTGAGCGGCAACCAGTTTAGTCAGTGCCCCAACTTCAGCACCAGTGCGGGCGCCGATAACACCGCCCCGTCCATTGTGGTGTTCGCTCCCGCCAATGGCGTCACGGGCATCCCGGTGAACGTCCGTCCCACGATTCAGTTGGACGAGGCCGCGTCCCCGAACTCGCTCACCGGGATTACGCTCACCACCGGTGGAAACCCGGTCGCCGCGTCGATCACCGCGTCCAACCGCACCATCACCATCGTTCCCGCGCAGCCGCTGGCGTTCAATACGGCCTACACGGTCAGCCTGACCGGCGTCACCGACATCGCCGGCAATCCGCTGCCCGCCGCCAACTTCAGCTTCACCACCGGCTCCGTCGCCGACGTGTCCGCGCCAACCATCACCACCTTCAGCCCGGCCAACGGCACGTTAAACGTCCCCGTCAATCAGCCCATCGCGGTGACCTTCAACGAGCCCATCGACCCCTCGTCGATCCTCAACAACACCAGCACCTCCACCTACATGGTCACCACCGCCACCGGCATCATCGTCCCCGTGACCTACTCCTTCTCGGCCGACCTCCGGACGGTGACCCTGACCCCGGTGGCGCCCCTGAACGCCGGCACGCAATACACCGTCCGAGCCTGGTCGCCCACCCGCGACATCTCCGGCAACGCGGTCGCAGGCAGCCCCCAAGCCACCTTCACCACCGCCCCATAAACCGGGGACGGACGAGACGTTCCCCGGTTTCTCTCAGCCACTAGACACGCCGCTCCCAGGGCAGGGAGCGGCGCTCCCACCTAGTGCCCCCGAAACAGATAAATCAAATCGATGATCAGGATGATCACCACCATCAGCTCCAGCACGAACGCCCGCCCCTGGTGGAACTCGTTCATCATGAACTGGTACAACTCCCCCGCCGTGCGCAGCTTGTCATCCACCAGCCGCCGGTAATCGCTCACGCCCACCCGCTCCGCCGCCACGCGGTACTGCCGCGCGTAGAACAGGTCGCTCAGGAACTTGATCGAGTTGTCGGTGCGCTCGGCCAACTCCGTGATGTCCAGCCGCAGCGTATTCAGCCGCTCCGCCTCCCGCGCCAGCCGCCAGCGCGCCAGCGGCCCCGCGTGGCGCTCCAGGGACTTGTAGACCCCGGAGAGCAGCTCCGTCAGCAGGTCGTCGTAGTGACGGTATTCCAGCAACTGAGTATTCGCGTACTCCAGCAACTGGATGGTCGGGACCGCCGAAGCCGGGTGGTCGTACACGAACGCCGCGTACCAGCCCGCCACCAACAGGTCCGCCGGATAGTAGGAGATCGAAGCCCGAAGCACCTCTCCGTTCTCCTGGTCCGACAGGTACTGTGTTTCCCCGCGCACCAGCCGCGCCACGTCCCGCCCGTGCGCCGCCAGCAGCGCCTGTGCGGTCATCGATGCCCCGCCGCCATCCAGGGCCTCGCGCAGGTGCACGATGTAATAGTCTTCGTCCAGCCACTCCGTGTAAGGCTTCACCAGGGCGTGCCGCACGCGTTTCACTCGGTCCTGGACGAAGCCCAGCGTGATCTGCTCGATCTCCGCCGCACCCACCCAGGACGCCGAGAGCGCCACCAGCTCTTCCCATTCCAGCTCGAAGAAATGTTCGATCTCGGCGCTCACCACGCCGTAGTCGAAGTACCTCAGGCGGCCCTGCCACGGATGGCCCGCGGAGGTCTGAAACGGCGGCAGCGGCTCCACCACGGGCGGGCGCTCAAACCGCACGTACTCCGGCGCCGGGTGCGCGAAGCTCGGCGCCCGCCCGGCCGGCTCGGCGCCCAGCGTTCGCCGTACCTCGTCGAGCTGAATCGCCTCCGCTACGTCATAGAGCAGCAGCGCCCGGAACGAACCGCGGCACGGCGCCATACGTCAGGCCGTGGCCCGCGAGAGGATGCCCATCCGCCGCCCCACGCGGGTGAGGATGTCGAGCGCCTGGTCCAACTGCGCCCGGGTGTGCGTCGCGGTGACGATCGTCCGAATCCGCGCCTTGCCCTGCGCCACGGTCGGATACCCGATCCCCGTCGCCAGCAGGCCCTCCTCGAACAGCTGGCGCGAAACCTCGTGCGCCGCCGCCGCTTCGCCCACCATGATCGGCGTGATCGGCGTCTCACTGATGCCCGTGTTGAAGCCCGCCCCCGTCAGCGCCTGCTTGAAATACCGGGTGTTCGCCCACAGGTTTTCAATCCGCTCCGGCTCCTGCTCCAGCAGATCGAACGCCGCCAGGCAGGTGGCCGCCACCGCCGGCGGATGGCTCGTCGAAAACAGAAACGGCCGTCCGCGATGGTAGAGAAACTCGATCAGGTCGCGGCTGCCGCAGACGTAGCCGCCCAGCGCCCCGATCGCCTTCGACAGCGTTCCCACCTGGATATCCACTCGGCCGTGCAAGCCGAAGTGATCCACCGTGCCGCGCCCGTTCCGTCCCAGCACGCCCGAGGAGTGCGCGTCGTCCACCATCATGATCGCGCCGTACTTCTCCGCCACCTCCACCAGTTGCGGCAGCGGGCCGATGTCGCCGTCCATTGAGAACACGCCGTCGGTGATCAGCAGCTTGCGTCCCGGTGCGTCCTTCAGCGCGGCCAGCTTCTGTTCCGCCACCCCCACATCTTTGTGCGGGAAGACATGGATCTTGGCCCTCGACAGCCGGCACCCGTCGATAATCGACGCGTGGTTCAGCTCGTCGGAAATGATGTGGTCCTCCGGCGTCAGAATCGCCGACACCGTCCCCGCATTCGCCGTGAAGCCGGATTGGAACACCACCGCCGCTTCCGTGTGCTTGAAGGCCGCGATCCGCCGCTCCAGTTCCATGTGCAGCTTCATGGTCCCGGAGATGGTCCGCACCGCGCCCGACCCCACGCCATACGCCCGCGTGGCCGCAACCGCCGCCTCCACCAGCTTGGGATGGTTGGTCAGGCCCAGGTAGTTGTTCGATGCGAGGTTGATCACCTCGCGGCCGTCGAACCGCGAAACCGGCGCGCACTCCGATTCCAGCTCCCGCAGCCGCTGATAGGAGCCCGCTTTTCGTAAAGCGTCCAGTTGTTCGCCCAGATAGGCAAGTGCATTCATGGCGCCGCTACTCCCAATCCAGGATCACTTTCACCGCCTCGCCGTCGCGCAACACGTCGAAGGCTTCTTCGAAGCGGTGGAAGGGAAACCGGTGCGTGATCAGCGGCGACAGGTCCAGCTTGTGGTCCAGCAGGAAGCGCTCACATTGATACCAGGTCTGGAACATCAGCCGCCCGTTGATGCCCCGCACCGTCACCGCTTTGAAGATGATCGCCTCGGAAAGGTTCAACCCCACGTCGCCCGAGGGGATGCCGAGCAGCGCCACGTCCCCGCCCGGCCGCACCAGTTCGAACGCGCTCCGCACCCCCGGCGCGCTGCCCGACATCTCCAGCACCACATCCACGCCGATCCCTTCGGGCGAGGCCTCCAGGAAATCCTTCTGCCACCCCGCCTGCGCCGGATCGAACACCCGGTCCACGCGGCACTGGCTCGCCAGGTCGCGCTTGTGCGCCTGCGGGTCCACCGCGTATACCGTCAGCGCGCCCGCCGCCCGCGCCACCAGGCAGGCCATCAATCCGATCGCCCCTGCCCCGATCACCGCCACGCTCCGCCCCGCCACCGGCTGCGCCATCACCGTGTGCATCGCGTTGCCGTACGGATCGAAGATCGCCGCCTGTTCCGGCGCGATGCCCGGCTTCAGCTTCCACACGTTCGCCGCCGGCAGTGAAATGAATCGCGCGAAACAGCCGTCCCGGTCCACGCCGATGATCTTCACCTCCCGGCAGATGTGCGCCTGCCCGGTCCGGCAGAAGTAGCACACGCCGCAGGCGATGTGACCTTCCCCCGACACGATGTCGCCCGCCTTGAACGCGTCCACCGCGTCCCCCACCCTCTCGATCATGCCCATGAACTCATGGCCGATCGTCAAAGGCGGATGAATCCTCCTCGCGGCCCAGGCGTCCCAGTTGAAGATGTGAACGTCGGTCCCGCAAATCCCGGTCTTGAGTACGCGGATCAGCACATCGGTCTTCCCGATCGACGGAACCGGTACGTTAGAGAGTGTAAAGCCGGCGGCCGCTGACGGCTTGGTCAGCGCCGGCATCGTGGTGCCCATCGCATTCAGTGTATGCTACGGGCGCGGGGCAGGGAATGAGAGTCACCAAAGTCATCGCGGCTCTAATTGCGTTCGGGGTCCCTTTCGGATACCTGCAAGCCACCATTTCCCTCTACATCCGCGGTGTCTATGCGCCCGTTCACGCCAACGTTCACGCATCAGCCGGTGGCCTCTTTCCGCTCCTCACCTGGAGCCAGTTGCGCGCCGCCGGAGCGCTCCATCTGCCCCTGCTCGAACTCGGCCGCGAGATCATGACCCTGGGCATCATCGCCTCGGCCGCCTACGCCGCGGGCCGCGGGAAACGCGAGTACCCCGCCACCTTCGCCATCATGTACGGCGTCTGGCAGATCTCCTATTATTTCTTCATGCGCGTCATGTCCGGCTGGCCCGCTTCGCTGCTCGACTGGGACCTGCTGCTGCTCGTGCCCGCCCCCTGGACCGGTCCCGTGCTCGCCCCCATGCTCCTCGCGCTCGCCCTCATCGCCTGCGGAGCCAGCTTCCTCTCGCGCGAGGATTCCCCCGTCCCCATCCGCTTCCGCGGCCACGACGGCAAACTCCTGGTCACCGGCTGCGCCGTCATCGCCCTGTCGTTTCTTTCCCAGGCCGGCAACATTGCCTCCGGACTCCCCGCCGGCGGCTATCCCTGGCCGCTGCTCGCCGCCGGCCTCGCGCTGGGCATCGGAACCCTCGCCGTTGCGGCGAGGCGGTGACTTACTCGCGCGCCCCTCCCGCCGCCATCCCCTCAATCAGCCGCCGCTCACTCTCTGAGAACCGCTCTCGAAACTCGCCGCTCGCCAGCCGGCTCTTCCGCTCCCCCGGCGCCAGCCCGCGCAGTTGCTCCAGCTCCCGCCGCACCACCCGCCGCCGCTCCATCGGCAGTTCGCGAAACTCCTGGAAAAGCCGCCGCATCTCGCGCTGCCGCCGCGGCGGCAGTTTGCGGAACTCTTCGTACTGGCTCGACAACCGCGCCTGCTCGTCCTCGCTCAACTGCCGGTACTCGCGCAGCCGCTCCTCCATCATCTTCCGCCGCTCCGGCGGTAGCCGGTCCAGCGCTTTCTGCCGCTCCTCGGGGCTCATCTGCTGCCAGCGCTCGATGGGCGTGGGAATCGGACGGCCCAGCCGCCGCCGCGGCTGCGCGGCGAGCGGTACACTCATCGCACCCAGCACCATCACCACCAGCACGATCCGCAGACTCCGCATGGTTCCCTCTTACATCGCGCTGCTCGCGCTCACCGGCAGCACGCGCAGCATTTCCAGGTCCTCCAGCGTCTGCTCCACCCGCTCCGCCTCATCGCCCGCCTCGGCCGCGGCCTCGATCCCCGCCTGTTCCGGAGCCACCGGCGAAGGCATTCGGTCCAGCAGAATCCCTGCCGCCAGGATCACGCACACCGCCGCCACAGCCGCCGCCGGACGCAGTTCCATCGCCGCGAACCACCGCCGCCACCACGGCGCCGGCCGCTCCCCGGCCATCTGCACCGCCAGCGCCTGGTCGAAACCCGCCGATACCGCCGGCGCCTCCCATTCGCCCATCCAGGCCACCACCCGCTCCTGCGCCTCCACCCACGCCGCGCAGTCCGGGCAACCCTCGATGTGCCCCCGCAGCGCCGCCGCTTCCACCGGCTCGAGTTCCCCCGAACAGTAATCGAGCAGCAGCATCCGCTCTTTTTCGTGCCGTGACGGACAGAACCCGGGTTCCATCGCTCTCTCCTTACTCTTACGACGCATAATGCGCCAGCCTCGTGCGCAGCGTTTCGTACGCCCGCCACAGGATCGACTTCACCGCCGACTCCGAGCAGCCTAACACGGACGCGATCTGCCGGTAGTCCATCTCCTGGTACTTGTGCATCAGCACCGCCGCCCGCTGCTTCTCCGGCAGCGCCGCCACCGCCGCACGGATCTCCTCCGCGCGCTGCGCGCCCACCAGCCGCTGCTCCGCCGTCGGCGTCCCGTCGGCTACCTGAATCGCGACGCCGTCCTCGCGCTCTTCGTCCAGCCGCGCCTGCCCCTTCTCATTCCTCGTATCCCGTAAGTGATTGATCGCCAGATGCGTGGCGATGCGGAACAGCCACGTGCTGAACTTCGCCGTCGGCTCGTAGCTTGCCCGTGACTTGTAGACCCGCAGAAATACTTCCTGCGCCAACTCCTCCGCTACGGCCTGGCTTTGCACCATCCGGTAGACGAAATTCACCACCGGCCCGCGATTCCGCTCCAGCAACAGCGCGAAACTCGACGGACACCCCTCCCGCACCCGGAGCATCAACTCGGTGTCTCGTTCGAGCGTCGCGGCCATCGCGCTCACATCATTGTGAACACGAACCGGGACTAAAGGTTGCGGCGAACTCGTCATCGCTTCGAAAGCGGCACAAAAAAAGGACGCCCCGGCGAACCGGGGCGGTTGCAGACGTCTTAATTGTTGTTTCGAAAGCCGGTCAGGACCGGCCTCGCCGGCGCGCCAGGCCAAACGCCGCCAGGCCCGCGCCGATTAACACCGCCCCACCCGGTTCCGGCAACGACACGATCTCGCTGGTCTCCACCACCAGGCGCACCAGCGCCCGGTCGGGATCCGGCACGTTGTTGTCGAAGTCGAACGAATAGGTGTACGGATACTCGACGTTCTCGCCTGCCAGATGCAGGCCGAACCACGTTGACCCCGTCCCCACGCGCGCCGCCACCAGCGATGTCACGTTGAAGCTCTGGTTGGCTTGAACCGCCGTGTTGAAATAGGCCGAACCCAAGTCCGACGGAGCGCTCACATAGTAACCCAATGTGCCATCGGCGTCGAACGACGTCGCTTTCACCGATTGCGCTCCCTGCCCGTCCAGCGTCACAAACGACAGAATCGCGCTCTGAATCGTCTGCCCGATCAGAGCCGAAATGTTCACCTGCAGGAGCGCCATCGAATAGCCCGCGTCCTCCAAACCGAACAGATGGACGAAGCTCGCACCCCCGGACGGCCCATACAGGCCGACATACCCCGTACCGGTGTAGGTCGCTGCCAGATCGTTGCTGGTGTAGTCGGGAAACGTCCCCAGGTCTCGAATCACATAGGTGATCGTCGCCGCGCCCAGTAGGGCCGGCAAAATCACCGCCACAAGCATCAGTCGAATAGCCACGCGGATCACGAATACCTCCGTTGACACTCCTCCATCGGCGGTGCACGGAATATACGTTATGGCCGCGTTAGACTTATTCCCCTTTGAGCGACCGCTCCATTAATTCCCTAAGGGCTTCGCGGGGAGGTCTACCCCCAAAGATGGCCTGTACCTGCTCCGTAATCGGAAGTTCCACGCCGTGCCGCGCGGCCAGGGCCAGCGCAGACTCGGTCGTCTTCACGCCCTCGGCCACCATCCGCATCGACGCCACGATCTCCTCGATCCGGCGCCCCCGCCCCAGTTCGATCCCCACCTGCCGGTTCCGGCTCAGCTCTCCCGTGCACGTCAGCACCAGGTCGCCGAGCCCGGCCAGCCCGGCCAGCGTCAGCGGCCGTCCCCCGGCCGCCACCGCCAGCCGCGTGATCTCCGCCAGGCCGCGCGTGATCAGCGCGGCCCGCGCGTTGCTGCCCAGTTCCAGCCCCTGGCAGACCCCGGCGGCGATCGCGATCACGTTCTTCAACGCCGCCGCCAGTTCCACGCCCACCGGATCGCCATTGGTGTAGAGCCGCAGCGTGGGCCCCGAAAACGCGCTCTGAATGGCCGCCGCCAGCGCCCCGTCCTGGGAAGCGATCACGATCGCCGCCGGCTCGCCGCGCGCCACTTCCTTGGCGAACGTCGGCCCCGACAACGCCGCCACCCTCGGCGCCGGGCAGCGGCTTCCCACCGCGTCCCCGATCACCTCCGTCATGCGCAGCAGCGTGCCCGCCTCCAGCCCCTTGGTCGCGGTCACAAACACCGCGTCCGGCCGGAGGTACGGCAGCGACTCGGTGATGACCCGCCGCACGTGCTGCGACGGCAGTACACTCAACACCACCCCCGCGCCCCCCAGCGCCTCCTCCTGCGCCGCCGTCACACGCACATTCCCAGGCAGCCGGAATCCCGGCAGATAGACATCGTTCACCCGGCTCGCCGCCATCCGCTCCGCCAGGTCCGCCTCGTACACCCACAGCCGCACCGCCTCGAAACGCGGCGCCAGGGCGATCGCGAGCGCCGTCCCCCAACTCCCCCCGCCCAGAATCGCGAGCGGCGTCACTTCCGCCCCGCCTTCGAAAAGGAGAACACGCTCTCCGTCCCCGCCCGCAGCCGTTCGATGTTCGTCCGGTGCCGGTAGACCACAAACCCGCCCGATACCAGCGCCGCCGCCAGCACCGCCAGCGGCGGATGCGAAATCAGCCACACCGCGAACGGAAAGCTGCCCGCCGCGCAGATCGAGCCCAGCGAGATGAACCGCGTCGCCGCCACCACCGCCACAAACAGCAGCAGCACGGCAAACAACGGCAGCGGCTCCAGGTACAGGAACGCGCCGATGAAACTGGCCACCGCCTTGCCCCCCTGGAAGCGCAGGAACACCGGGAACGCGTGCCCAAAGAGCACCGCCAGCGCGGCCAGGCTCATCCACGTCGCGTCCTCGGCCGTGAACCGCCCCATCAGCCACACCGCGCACCAACCCTTCGCCACGTCGAGCAGCAGCGTCAACACCCCCAGCCCCCTGCTGGTCGTGCGCAGCACATTCGTCGCGCCGATGTTCCCCGACCCCAGCGCCCGCACGTCGCGCCCCGTGGTCATTCGCACCAGCAGATACCCGAAGGGAATGCCGCCCATCAGGTACGCAATCAAGAGGAGAAGGTAAGGTGTCATGCGCCGGGAGTGAGCGAGTAGCTTTCGAGAACCGAGTAGACCGAGCCTCCGCTCTTCATCTGGCTTCGGTACAGATGGAACCGGCCCGCCGTGAAGCGGCCGAAATCGGCCGAGGGCAGTTCCCCCACCGCCCGCTGCAGCGCGGAGATCTCCTGCCGGGACGTGCGCGCCGGGTCCATCCGCGCCAACGTCAGGTGCGGCGAAAACGTCCGCTCTTCCACCGCCACTCCGAGCGCCGCCGCCGCCCGCTCGGTCCGCTTCGCCAGCGCGCCCAGCGACTCCGGCGCCTGGACCCCCGCCCAGAAGATCCGCGGTGAATGCGGATTCGGAAACCAGCCCAGCCCCGCGATTGAGATTTCGATCGCTCCCTCCACCGGAACCCCCGCCAGCGCCCGTTTCATCTCACCGATCCGCTCCTCGGGCCATTCGCCGATGAACTTCGTCGTGATGTGCAGGTTGTCGAGCGGACTCCACCGCACATCCGCCGCCGGCTTCAGGTGCTGGAGCAACAGCTCCAGGTTGCGGCGAACCTCATAGGGAATCGCGAGTCCGGTGAACAGGCGCATGAGACATAGACTAGTGTAGTGGCCAGCGTCTTCGACGCGCCAGTATTGGGGCGCAACTTCTATGAACGCGACACCCGCCTGGTCGCCCGCGCCCTGCTCGGCCAGGTGGTGACCCTCGGTGCAAAGGCCGGCCGCATCGTCGAAACCGAAGCCTACCTCGGCCTTGACGATCTCGCCGCCCACGCCTCGCGCGGCCTCACCCCGCGTACCAAGGTCATCTTCGGCCCCCCCGGACACGCCTACGTCTACCTGATCTACGGCCTCCACCTCTGCCTGAACCTGATCGCCGAGCCCGACGGCGTGCCCGGCTGCGTGCTGATTCGAGCCCTGGAACCCGTGGCCGGACTGGACGGCTTGTCCGCGTCCGGCCGCACGAGCAGCACCGGCGGGCGCACGGCGTCG
>DALYJJ010000096.1:23627-24940 GCA_031969915.1 Bryobacteraceae bacterium
GCCTGACCAAGGCCATGGAGATCACCCGCAAACTGAACGGCGCCGACGTCACCCGCGGACCGCTCGCCGTACGCGCCTGGCCCACGCCGAGGTTCGACATCGCCGTGACGCCGCGCATCGGCATCCGCCACTGCGCCGACTGGCCCCTGCGGTACGTCGTGAAGGGCAGCCCGTTTCTGAGCAAGGGAGGCTCGGGATGATCGTCGCACCGCGCCGGCTCTCAAGCGGGCGCTGGAGGTGGCGGTAAAGTGTGTTATCATTGTGTACACACTTGGGGATAGCCATGCAGACCACCAAAGTCGGAATTCGAGAGTTTCGAGAGAACCTTGCGGACTACCTGGAGTCGAAGACGCCCGTGGCGATCACGCGCCATGGCTCGACGATCGGAATCTACGTCCCCACCAAGCCCAAGCCCCGCCAGGCTGATCTCGAGGCCCTTCGCGTGGCAGGTGAGCGGATGCAGGAGTTGATAGCGGCGGCGGGCACTACTGAAGACGAGATCGTCGCCGACTTCAAGAAGGCCCGTCGCGGGCGGCGGGCACGGAAGGGCTAGCCGTGCCCGCCGTACGCGCCTGGCCCCTGCGGTATATCGTGAAGGGCAGCCCGTCGGTGAGTAAGGGAGGTTAACATGCTGAGGCGAGAATTCCTGGCCGCCGCGCCCGCTGCCGTCTTGGCCGCGAAGACGAAGTACGCGCCCAAACTGGCCGTGCAGGCCTACGTCTGGACGCAGTGGTTCGAACGCGAAAAGATCGCCCCTGCCGGCGGCGTCGAGCGCATGTTCGCCGGCTGCCAGGAGGCCGGCTTCACGCGCATCCAATTGGTCAGTTGGCTCCTCAACGGAGACCTCCGCGAGCGCACCCTCGCCCTCGCCCGCCAGTACGGCTTTACCGTGCCGCTCGTCTATTCGAATGGCAAGACCGTGGCCGACCTCGTCAACCTCGCCGAGGCCGTCAAGCCCGCGGGCCTCGAGCGAATCGTCATCAACCCCGATCCCAAGCCCGGAAAGGCGCTCAAGACGGACGACGAACTCGCCGCCCAGGCGAAGTTCGTCGAACAGGCGCGCGAGGCGCTCGGCAAAATCGGAATCCCCCTCCTGCTCCACCACCACGACCCCGAGATGATGGAGAACGCCCGCGAGTGGTGGCACCTCCACCGCAACACCAAAGCCGCGCTCTGCATCGATACCGACTGGGCGTGGCAGGGCGGCCAACAACCCCTGGCCTTGTTGCAGGCGGGCGGCGCGCGCGTCGGCGACGTTCACCTCCGCAACGCCCGAGCCAAGCTTTGGACGGAGTCCCTCGATGAGGGCGATT
>DALYJJ010000097.1:0-24706 GCA_031969915.1 Bryobacteraceae bacterium
GCGGTAGATGGTGTTGTCCAGGCGGCGTTCCAGGTGGTTGAGCAGAGTCTCGCCCGTGACGCCTTTGAGTTTGGCGGCTTTTTCGAACAGGTTGCGAAACTGGGTTTCGAGCAGGCCGTAGTAACGGCGGGTCTTCTGCTTCTCGCGAAGCTGGAGGCCGTAACCGACGATCTTGGGTTTGCGGTCCTTGCCGTGCTGGCCAGGGGGGAAGTTCCGCTTCTCAATGGCGCACTTCTCCGAGTGGCAGCGCTCGCCTTTCAGGAAGAGCTTCATGGCCTCGCGCCGGCAGAGCCGGCAGACAGGCCCGATATAACGTGCCAAGTGGTGATCCTCCTACCTTTGTGCTGCTTTCGCAGCGAGGTGCAGTTTACGGCGGCCCGGGACGGGAATCGCGCCTTCGTCCTGCTTACAGCCGCGGGCGGGTAGCCACGCGGAAAAATCAGACGCGACGTTTCTTGGGTGGGCGGCACCCGTTGTGCGGAATCGGCGTGGTGTCCTTGATCACGCGAACTTCGATGCCGACAGTGGAGAGCGCGCGAATCGCCGATTCGCGGCCCGCGCCGGGGCCGCTCACATGCACTTCCACCGTACGCAGGCCGGACTCCTTGGCCTTGTTGGCGGCGGTAAGGGAGGCCTGCTGGGCGGCGAACGGCGTGCCCTTCCGGGAGCCGCGGAAGCCGAGCGAACCGGCGCTCGACCAGGCCAGCACGTTGCCCACGGTGTCGGTGAAGGTAACGATGGTGTTGTTGAACGTAGCCTGGATGTGGACCAGGCCCACGGGAACGTTCTTCTTTTCGCGTTTCTTGAACGTCTTCTTCTTGCTTGCGGTCTTTGCCGGTGCTTTCGCCATCTGTGGTGATCCCTAAACTTAAGTCTTCGCGCTCGCCTTTTTCTTGTTGGCGACGGTGCCGCGGCGCGGTCCCTTGCGGGTGCGGGCGTTGGTGTGGGTGCGCTGGCCGCGGACCGGAAGGCTGCGGCGGTGGCGGAGGCCACGGTAAGAGCCCATTTCGATGAGCCGCTTAATGTTGAGCGAGATCTCCTTGCGGAGGTCGCCCTCCACGGAGCCTTCCGCTTCGATGATGGTACGGATCTTATTCACTTCCTCTTCGCTCAGGTCGGCGACCTTCTTATCGAAATCGACGCCCGCGCGATAGAGGATGGACTTGGACCGGGTGCGGCCGATCCCATAGATGTACGTCAAGCCGATTTCCGCGCGCTTCTTAGCGGGTAGATCGACGCCGGCAATACGTGCCATAGTGTTCCCTTTTCCCTCGTTAGCCCTGCCGCTGTTTGTGCTTCGGATTGGTGCAGATCACGCGCACGGTGCCGTAGCGGTGGATGACCTTGCACTTATCGCACATTTTCTTGACCGATGCCCGAATCTTCATGATGCCTTCAATTCCTCTCGTCCAACAGCCGGACAATCCGGCCACGCCGCCGATCGTGCGGCGACAGCGAAACCAAAACCCGATCCCGCGGGCGGAGGCGAAGGAAATTCGCCGCCGTTGCCGCCGCCGCGTGCGCCACTACCTGCTCGCGGCTCTCCGCCAACTCGACGCGAACCGCCGCGTTGGGCAACAACTCCAAAACCACCGCCTCCACCTCTCGCGGCGCCCGCCGTGACCGGGGTCCGCCAACCGCCGACTCGTCCATCACGGCCGGGTGAGGACCCAAGGTCCATTCGACGTTACCGCGACGACGTGCTCGAAGTGGGCCGAATAGGAACCGTCCCTGGCGACCGCGGTCCACTTATCCGGCTTCATCTTGATATCCGCCCTACCGGCGTTGACCATCGGTTCGATGGCCAGAACCATACCCTCTTTCAACCGCGGATTCTCATTCCGGCGGTCGATGTAATTGGGCACCTGGGGATCCTCGTGAATCCTGCTGCCGATGCCGTGTCCGACAAACTCCCGAACAATCGAAAAGCCATTCGCCAGGATGTAGCGTTCAATGGCGCCGCAGACGTCGAAGAGGCGGTTGCCTTCGCGCATCTGACCGATCGCCAACTCAAGCGACTCCTGGGTCACCTTGAGCAGTTTCTTCACCTGCTCCGGAATCTCACCGACCGGGACCGTGATGGCCGAATCACCGAACCATCCATCGAGTTCGGCGCCCGTATCGATGGAAACGATATCGCCCTTCCGCAGGACCCGCTTCTGCGAAGGCATGCCGTGCACGATCTCGTCATTCACCGACGTGCACAGCACGTAGGGATACTTCTGTCCAACCGCCGGGACGTAATAATCCTTGAATGCCGGGCGGGCCCCGGCATCGCGAATCATCCGTTCCGCCGCCTGCTCCAGGTCCCAGGTGGTAGCGCCTTCCACCACCAGGGGCTTCAGGCTGTGGAGCACCTGGTGCACCAGCAGGCCGGCCCGCCGCATTTTCTCGAGTTCGGCGGGGCTCTTTCGAATAATCATCGTCCGTTACCGATCAAGCCGCAGATCTCTCGCAAGATCGAGGGCGGCGGATCGTCGCTTGCATCCACTTCCAAAAACCGAACTCCAGACCCAGCGAAGTAATCCAGCACGGGCCGTGTCAGCCGCTCATACTCCTGCAACCGTTCCCGAATCACGCTTTCGCGGTCGTCCTCGCGAACGATCAGGGCGGCGCCATCGCGGTCGCATACGCCAGCCACCTTGGGAGGTTGGGAAGCCAGGCTATAGAGCGTCCCGCAGAGGGGACACTGTCTACGGCCCGAAAGGCGTGCAACCACTTTATTATAATCCACTTTCAAGTGGACCACCAATTGCCCGAGCCCGTGGGCCTCCAAGAGGGGCGGCAAAGTCCGGGCCTGCGCGATGGTCCGGGGGTAGCCGTCCAGGATGAGGCCGCCGCGGCAATCGGGGCGCGAGAGGCGCTCATCGACCAGGCGGTTCACCAGTTCATCGGGAACCAGCCGGCCGGCGCGCATCACAGTGCGCACTTCCAGACCGAGGGCATCGCCGGCCTGAATGTGCTCCCGGAGCATGTCCCCCGTGGAGACATGCGGGACCTGCAGGCATTCCCGCAGCAACTTGGCCTGGGTGCCTTTCCCCGAACCTGGGGGACCGAAAAGTACCAGCGCGGCGGCGCGGCCGCCTTCCGTTAACATTCAGTTATCAATCCGCGTACGCACCGGGTAAGGATCGCACGCCTACATCGAACGCCGGCCACGGATGCGGCCGGCGCGCGGAGTAAAGCCTTCGTAGTGGCGCATGATCAATTGCGCCTCCACCTGGTTGACGGTATCCATTGCGACGCCGACCACGATCAGCAGGGATGTGCCGCCAAAGTAGAAATTCACGTTCAGGCCGTCGAGCAGCCAGCGGGGAAAATAGGTGTCGATCCAGTTCCCAAAAGCGGCCGGCGGCAGGTGCTGCAGCTTGATGCCCGAAATCATGATCTCGGGTAACAGGCTGAGCAGGGCGAGATAGAGCCCGCCGACCACCGTGATCCGCGTGAGGATCTTATTCATGTAATCGGCGGTGTTCTTACCGGGCCGGATGCCGGGGATGAAGCCGCCGTACTTACGCATGTTATCCGCCGCTTCGTTCGGGTTGAAGATAATCGAGACGTAGAAGAAGCAGAAGAACACGATGCCCGCAATGTACAAAAGCACGTACAGCGGCTCGCCGTGACGGATGGCGTTGAGGGTTCCGGAGAAGAACGGGTTGTCGCGCACCCAGGCGATCTGCATCAGGGTCTGCGGGAAGGTGAGCAGCGACGAGGCGAAGATCACGGGGATCACGCCGCCCGCATTCACCTTCAAGGGGAGGAAGGTTTGCTGGCCGCCCATCATGCGCCGGCCGACCACGCGCTTGGCGTACTGGACCGGGATGCGGCGCTCGGCGCGCTCAACCAGGACCACGAACGCGATGACGGCGACCATCAACGCGACGAGGACGATCAGGTGGAGAGCGTGCCACTGGCGGGTGACGAAAACGTTCGTGTAGATCGACTCCATGGCCGACGGAAGGCCGACGACGATGCCGGTGAAAATGATCAGCGACATGCCGTTGCCGATCCCGCGCTCAGTGATCTGCTCGCCCAGCCACATGATAAACGCGGTGCCCGTGGTGAGGCTGAGGATGGTCATGGCGATGAAGCCGGGACCGGGATTCAGCACGAAGCCGCCTTCACTGCCCTGGAGTGCAGCCGCGATGAAGAAGCTCTGCATGAAGGCCAGGCCGACGGTGAGGTAGCGGGTCCACTGGGTGATTTTGCGGCGGCCGAGTTCCCCTTCCTTCTGGAGTTTCTCGAGGGTAGGCACAACAACCGTCAAAAGCTGCAGGACGATCGAAGCCGTGATATAGGGCATGATGCCCAGGGCGAAGATCGTCAGGCGGCGGAACGTACCACCGGTGAACAGGTCGATGAAGCCGAAGAACGTTCCCTGGTTCTGTTGGAAGAACTGCTCGAGCTTGATGAAGTCGATGCCGGGCGTCGGGATGTGGCCGCCGAGCCGGTAGACGGCAAGGAGGCCGAGCGTGAACAGGACGCGGTTGCGGAGGTCCGGCACGCGGAAGACGTTGGCGATGGCTTCGAAGAACTTCTGCATGGGTTCGATCCTCGGTCGGCCGTCAGGCCGCCGCCGGGGCGCCGATCACTTCGGCGGAGCCGCCGGCCTTCTGAATCTTCTCGAGCGCGGCTTTCGAAAACTGGTGCGCCTTGACGGTGATCTTCCGGGTGAGCTCTCCGGCGGCGAGGACCTTGATGCCGTCCTCGAGTTTCCGGATCACGCCGAGTTCCATGAGGCGGGCGGGATCGAACGTGTCGCCGTCGAGCTTCTCGAGTGCGCCGACGTTGACCACCGCGTACTCCTTCTTGAACGGGTAGTTCGAGAAGCCGCGCTTGGGCAGTCGCCGGTGGAGGGGCATCTGACCGCCCTCAAATCCGCGCATCATGCTGTAGCCGGAGATGGAGCGCTGGCCCTTTGCGCCGCGGCCGGCATACTTTGACCGCCCGGTACCCATGCCCTGGCCGACACGCCGTTTCTTCTTAACCTGGCCCTTCGGCGGTTTGATGTTACTCAGATCCATAAGTCACTCCGGACTAGTCGACAAGCCGCAACAGGTGCGGCACCTTCAATACCATGCCGCGGAAACCCGGGGTGTCGGGCTTTTCGACCACGGCGTTGAGCTTCTTAAGCCCCAGGGCCTTGACGATGGCCTTGTGCTTTTCGGGCGTGCAGATCGGGCTGCGGTAGAGCTGGATCCTGATCTTGGCTTCGGTGGCGGTTGCCATTATCCCTGGACCTCCTGCTTGCGCTCATGGCCGACACGCTCGACGGGCAAGCCGCGGATATCGGCCACGGCGGCCTTGTCGCGCAACTGCATCAGCGCGTCGACGGTCGCCTTCACCACGTTATGCGGGTTGTGCGAGCCGAGCGACTTGGTCAGGACGTTCGGGATGCCGACCGATTGAATCACCGCCCGCACCGGGCCGCCGGCGATCACGCCGGTTCCCTGCGGAGCGGGCTTCAGCAGCACTTCCCCCTTGCCGAACCGGCCGAGAACGATGTGCGGGATGGTGGTCTCCAAAACGTGCACCTTGCGCAGGTTCTTCTTGGCCGACTCGATGCCCTTCTTGATGGCCGAAGGGACTTCCTTCGCCTTTCCGGTGCCGTAGCCGACCACCTTGGCGCCGGGATCGCCGACCACCACGAGAGCCGAGAAGCTGAGGTTCTTGCCGCCCTTGACAACCTTGGTAACGCGGTTGATGGCGACGACCTGCTCCTTGAGGTTGAGGCCGTTTGGATCGATGCGCTTGACGATAGGCGTAGCCATGAATTAGAACTCCAATCCCGCTTCGCGAGCGGCGTCGGCGAGGGCTTTGATACGGCCGTGATACAAATAGCCGCCGCGGTCGAAGACCACCTTCTTGACGCCGGCTTCCAGAGCGCGCTGGGCGACGAGCTTGCCGATTTCCTTGGCGCCCGCGATGTTGCCGCCGTTGGACGATGCGTTCTTCTCTCCCGACGAGGCAGCGGCGAGGGTGCGCCCCTGGCGGTCGTCGATGACCTGTGCGTAGATGTGCTTGATGCTCCGGAAGACAGCAAGCCGGGGACGTTCTGCTTCGCCCTTCACGCGCCGGCGGATGCGCTTGTGGATCCGCAGCCGGATATCGTTCTTGGATACTTTGCCAACCATGTGTCTTCTCCGGCCTCCTTACTTCTTGCCGCCCGCGCCGGCCTTGCCGACCTTCTTGCGGAGCACTTCGCCCGTGTAGCGGACGCCCTTGTTCTTGTAGGGATCGGGCGGACGAAGGGCGCGCATCTTGGCGGCCACTTCGCCGAGCAACTGCTTATCGCTGCCGGTCAGGGTGAGGTGCGTGTTCTTTTCGATCTTACATTCCACACCCGCGGGCAACAGAAACTCGATGGTATGTGAGTAGCCGAGGGTAAAGGTGACGATGTTGCCCTTCACCTCGGCGCGATACCCGATGCCGACGATGTCGAGCTCGCGCGTGAAGCCGCCGGAAACACCCTGGACGGCATTGGCGAGCAGCGCGCGGGTGAGCCCGTGGAGGGCGGCGAACTGGTCGCCGTCCCGCTTCACTTCGAGCGTACCGCTCGACTGCTCGATGCGGACGCCGGACGGAACCGGGACGGTCTGCTTGCCCTTCGGACCTTCGACCAACAATGTTTCGCCGATTTTGATCTTGACGCTGGCGGGCAGCGGGATCGGCTTCTTGCCTACTCTCGACATTTGTGATTCTCCGGCCTTACCAAACCTGGCAGAGCACTTCGCCGCCGACTCCGGTCTTGCGGGCGGATGCTCCGGTCATGACGCCGCGCGGCGTCGTCAAGATGCTGATGCCGAGACCACCCAGCACCTGCGGGGTATCCTTCGAACCGCAGTAGACGCGGCACCCGGGGCGCGACACGCGCTGGAGGTTCGAGATCACGCTGACGTTGCCCGGCGTGTACTTCAGGTACACGCGGATGAGTTTGCGGGAACCTTCTTCGACGGGCTTGAAGTTGAGAATGTAGCCCTCGTCCTTGAGGATGCGGGCGATCTCGATCTTGAGCTTCGACGCGGGCACATCCACCTTGGCGTGACGCGAGGCGATGGCGTTGCGGATCCGCGTGAGCATGTCGGCGATGGGATCGGATGTCACCATTGATTCAAACTCCTTCTACCAGCTCGCCTTGATCACGCCGGGGATTTCTCCGGCGAGGGCCAGTTGCCGGAAACAAATGCGGCAGAGGGCGAACTTTCCGATATAGCCGCGCGGGCGGCCGCAGCGCTGGCACCGGTTGCGCAAGCGGATCGCGTGTTTCGCCTTGCGGCCGGCGTTCTTCGCTTCCTGAATCCGAAGCGCCGTCCTCTTGTCCTTGGCCTTCTTGGCGGTAGTAGCCATTCGTTCTCCTTACGCTTCGCGCCCTACTGGCGGAAGGGCATCCCCATGTACTTAAGCAACGCCAGGCCCTCGGCATCCGACTTGGCCGTGGTGGTGATGCTGATATTCATACCTTTCACCTTCTCGACCTTGTTGTAATCGATCTCGGGGAAAAGTAACTGATCCTTGATGCCGAGCGTGTAATTACCGCGCCCGTCAAAACTCTTCTGCGACACGCCGCGAAAGTCGCGAACGCGCGGCAGGGCAACGTTCATCAGGCGGTCGAGGAACTCGAACATCCGGTCCCCGCGGAGCGTCACCATGCAGCCGATCGCCATGCCTTCGCGGAGCTTGAACGCGGCGATGGATTTCTTCGCCTTGGTGATGACCGGCTTCTGGCCGGCGATCTGGCCGAGTTCGTTCACCGCGCCATCCATCAGTTTGGCGTTCTGGGTGGCGTCGCCGAGGCCGATATTCAAAGAGATCTTCTCGATCCTGGGAACGGCCATCACGTTCTTGTAGCCGAACTCCTTGGTGAGGGCGGAAACCACCGTCTTCTTGTAGTGTTCTTTGAGTCTGGGCGAATATGCCATGTTCTTCTTTCCCGTGTTTCCGGCAACCAGCCCGATTGCCGGGTCCCTCGGGGTCCTTCCTTATTTCTTGTCCAGGGATTCGCCGCTCTTGCGCGCGATCCGGGTCCGCTTCGCCTTACCGCCGACCACTTCCACCTTCGCGCCGATGCGCGTGGTCTTGCCATTGGAAGTCATCAGCATCACATTCGACGCATGGATCGTGGATTCCCGCTCGGCCACGCCGCCCTTGATGCCGCGCTGCGGATTGGGACGGACGTGTTTCTTCACCATCATCACGCCTTCCACCAGCACACGGCCCGTCTCGCGGTTCACGTCTAGCACCCGGCCGGTCTTACCTTTGTCCCGGCCGGTGATGACCTTCACCATGTCGTTCTTCTTGATCTTGATCTTGAGCCGCTTCTTCGGTTCGAGCGACTGCCGCCGCGTAGCCTGCTTGGCCATAACTAGATCACCTCCGGGGCAAGCGACACAATCTTCATGAACCGCTTCTCGCGCAGTTCACGGGCCACGGGTCCGAAGACTCGGGTGCCCACCGGCTCCCCGAGTTCGTTCACCAGCACGGCCGCGTTCGAATCGAAGCGGATGTAGGTGCCGTCCTTGCGGCGGGTTTCTTTCCGCATGCGCACGATGACCGCCCGGACCACCTTGCCCTTCTTGACGTTCGAATCGGGGGCGGCCTCCTTGACGCTTGCGGTAACGATGTCGCCGAGGCCGGCGCGCAAGCCCTTGTCGCCGCCGCGGGGCAGAATCGCCGAGAGCTTGCGGGCGCCGCTGTTATCGGCCACCTCGAGGATTGTTCTCATTCCAACCATGGCTGTGTCCTCTGTTTCTCCCGGTAGTTACTTTTGCACCACCTGCTCGCCTTCGACGGAGGCGAGCGCGGAACGGCGGATGATCTCGCCGAGGGTCCAATGCTTCAACTTACTCAACGGACGCGATTCGACGATCCGGACGACATCGCCCAGGCGGGCCGAGCCCTGTTCATCGTGGGCGTAGAACTTCTTGCGCTTGGTGACAATGCGCTTGTAGACGGGGTGCGGCACGCGGCGCGTGACCTCGACGACGATCGTCTTGGTCATCTTGGTGGAGACGACCTCGCCCACCTTTTCGTTCTTGCTTGGCTGCTTTACGTCGGCCATCTGCCTATGCCTTTCCCTTCGTGGCTTCGAGTTCCCGCTGGCGGAGGACGGTGAGCATGCGGGCCTTGTCTTTCTTCAATTCGCGCAGCTTCTTCAAGCCGTCGCTCTGGCCCATTTCGAGCTGGAACTTGAGGCGGAACAACTGCTCGTCCATCGAGCTGAGCTGAGTCTTCAACTCTTTGTTATCGAGTTCGCGGATCTTGTCAGCCTTCATTACTGCAACTCCTCGCGCTTCACCAGCTTGGTCGGGATCGGGAGCTTCATGGCGGCCAGGCGCATGGCCTCCGTTGCGATATCCGGCGTGACGCCTTCCATCTCAAACAGGATGCGGCC
The DNA here is from genome assembly GCA_031969915.1 of Bryobacteraceae bacterium. Taxonomy (GTDB): domain Bacteria; phylum Acidobacteriota; class Terriglobia; order Bryobacterales; family Bryobacteraceae; genus DALYJJ01. Next base: position 9,392 of record DALYJJ010000097.1, read on the forward strand.
GGGGCGCACGACGCACACCCAGTGATCGAGCGGGCCCTTACCGGTGCCCATACGAACTTCGGCGGGCTTCTTGGTGATCGGCTTGTCCGGGAACATACGGATCCAGACGCGGCCGCCGCGCTTGATGAAACGGGTCATGGCGATACGCGCGGCCTCGATCTGGCGGTCCGTGATATGCCCGTTCGTAAGGGCCTTCAGTCCGTAGTCGCCGAAAGCAAGCGAAGAGCCGCGCCAGGCCTTGCCGCGCATCTTACCCTTCATCTGCTTTCTGTACTTGACCTTCTTGGGCATCAACATGGCTTACTATCTCCTTGGCTGGGCGCAGTGAGCGTAGGTTCGCTTAGGACTGCGCGTCGCCACCTCCGCCGGGATTGGGGTTCGGGTCGGGCGCGCCTTCCTGCTTCAGCTCCTGCTTCCAGGAGGGAGCCTGCGGAGAAGCGACGGGCGGCAAGATCGGCGCGCGGGTTTCGCCGGCCGGCGCCGCGGCGGGCGGTTCACTCACCGGCGCCTGCATGCGCGGGCCACGATCGCCACGGTCTCCCCGGTCGCGACGGTCGCCACGGTCACCGCGGTCACGGCGGTCGCCACGGTCCCGGCGGCGGGGCTCAGGCTCGCTGCGAAGGGAAACGCGCCGGCCGTCGAGAATCTCGCCCTTGTAGATCCAGCACTTGATGCCGATGACTCCGTAAGTGGTGTAGGCCTGGGCAAAGCCGTACTCGATGTCCGCGCGCAGGGTGTGCAGCGGAAGCTGCCCTTGCAGATACCACTCGCTGCGGGCGATTTCGGCGCCGTTCAACCGGCCGGAGACCCGCACCTTGATCCCTTTGCAGCCGAAGCGCAGGGCGCTGTCCACCGCTTTCCGCATGGCGCGGCGGAAGGCGACGCGCTTTTCCAACTGCAGCGCGATCGACTCGGAGACGAGTTGCGCGTCGAGCTCCGGCTTGTGCACTTCCTGGATGTCGATAAAGACCTCGCGCTTGGTCTTCTTGGCCAGGTCGCCCTTGAGTTTTTCGATCTCGGCGCCCTTGCGGCCGATGATGATCCCGGGGCGGGAGGTGCGGATGGTGATGCGCAGCTTGTTGCCGGGGCGGTCGACCTCCACCGAACTGACGCCGGCGGACTTCAGGCGTTCGAGCAAAGACTCCTTCAACTCGAGGTCTTCAAGCAGGAGCTTCGAATAGTCCTGCTTGGCGAACCAGCGCGAGCGCCAGGTCTTGGTAACTCCGAGGCGGAACCCGTAAGGATGAACTTTCTGACCCATCGACTAGTCCTTCTTCTCTTCCTGCTTGCCGTCGGAGACCGTGACGGCGATGTGAGCAAGGCGGCGCTGATAGCGGTAGGCGCGGCCCATGGGCGCGGGACGGATGCGCTTCATGCGCGGCCCCTCGTTGACGTACGCTTCGGCCACCACCAGGGCGTCGACGTCCACTTCGTTTGACCGGTTCTCGGCGTTGGCGATGGCCGAGCGCAACACCTTCTCGACGGCGGGCGCGATGCGCTTGTTGGTGGCGCGCAAAATGTTGATGGCGTCGCCGGCCTTCTGGCCGCGAATCAGATCGACCACCAGCCGCGCTTTCTGGGGCGAGACCCGAATGTATCTGGCTTCCGCTCTTGCTTGCATCGGTGTATCCTTGTCGATTCCCTCTTAGGACGGCTTGCCGGACTTGTCGGCCTTCGCCGCGTGGCCCTTGAAGGTGCGCGTCGGCGAAAACTCGCCCAATTTGTGGCCCACCATGTTTTCCGTGACGTAGACGGGAATGAACTTCTTGCCGTTGTGCACGCCAAGGGTGTGGCCGATGAATTCAGGCATGATCGTCGAGCGGCGCGACCAGGTCTTGAGGACCTTCTTTTCGTTGTTGGCGTTCATGCTCACCACCTTCTTCAGCAGGTGGTCGTCGGTGAACGGTCCTTTTTTGAGTGAACGGCTCATGTGTCGGCTCTCTTATCGCTTCTTCGCTTTGCGGGTGACAATGAACTTGTCGGTCTGCTTGTTGTTGCGGGTCTTGAATCCGCGCGTCGGCTGGCCCCAAGGCGTCACCGGATGGCGGCCGCCCGAGGTACGGCCCTCGCCGCCGCCGTGCGGGTGATCGACCGGGTTCATGGAGACGCCGCGGTTGTGCGGACGCTTGCCCATCCACCGCTTTCGGCCCGCTTTGCCCAGGGAAACGTTCTCGTGCTCGAGATTGCCCACCTGGCCAATGGTCGCGTAACACTCCGACCGCACCTTCCGGACTTCGCCCGAAGGCAGTTTCACCAGCGCGTATTCGGTCTCCCGCGAGACTAACTGGACGGCCGCGCCGGCCGACCGCGCCATCTGCGCGCCCTTGCCGGGCTTCAACTCAACCGCATGAACGGTGGTGCCGGGCGGAATGTTTTTGAGCGGAAGCGCGTTGCCGGGCAGAATGTCGGCCGACGGGCCGGACATCACCGATTGCCCGACCTCCAGGCCGACCGGGGCCAGGATGTAGCGTTTCTCGCCGTCGGCGTAGTTCAGCAAAGCGATGCGCGCGGTGCGGTTCGGATCGTATTCGATCGCCGCCACCTTGGCCGCCACTCCGTGCTTGTCCCGCTTGAAATCGATGATGCGGTAGGCCTTCTTTGCGCCGCCGCCGCGGAAGCGGCTCGAAATCTGGCCCAGGCTGTTACGGCCGCCCGAGCGAGTCTTGCCTTCGACCAGCGACTTCTCCGGGGTGTCTTTGGTGATGTCTTCGCGCGACACCACGGTCTGGAAGCGTTTGGTCGGGGTATAGGGCCGGTAAGATTTGACGGGCATGTTAGATCTCCGCGTACTCCGGCATCTTCTCGCCGGCCTTCAGGCGCACATACGCCTTCTTCCAATCGGAACGGTGACCGGCGAAGCGGCCTCGGCGGCGCAGCTTGCCTTCAAAATTGGCGGTGCGCACCTCGGCGACCTTCACCTTGAACAGTTTCTCGACCGCGGCCTTCACCTGGGTCTTGTTCGCGTCGGGGTGCACTTCGAAGCAGAGGGTCCGCTCCTCGTCTTTCTTCGTCACGCCCTTTTCGGTGACGAGCGGACGGCGGATGACATCGTACTGGTTCATTAGGCCAAGGCCTCCGATAACTTCCGCGCGGCGGCTTCGGAAAGCAGCACGTGCTCGTGACCGAGAAGGTCGTACGTGGTGACGTCGCGGGTGGGAACGAGTTTCACACCGGGGAGATTGCGGGAGCCGAGCGCGAGGTTGCGGTTCTCGGTGGCGTCCACCAGCAGGATGCTCCGGGCCTGATCGAGCCTGGTGAGCAGCGAGGTCACCGACTTCGTCTTGTGGTCCGCGACATCGAGGTTCTGGACGACCTTCAATTCCCCATCGCGCAGCTTCGCCGAAAGCGCGCTGCGGAGCGCGCCCAGCAGCATCTTCTTCGGAAGCTTGTAACTGTAGTCGCGCGGAACCGGGCCGTGCACGGTGCCGCCGTGCCGCCACAGAGGGGAGCGGATCGAGCCCATACGAGCCCGGCCGGTGCCCTTCTGCCGCCACAGCTTCTTACCGGAACCGGAAACTTCGTGCCGCGTCTTGACCTTCGCGGTGCCGCGTCGCACGCCCGCCAGATAGTGGCGGACCGATTCGTAAATGAGAGCTTCGTTGACTTCGGCCGCGAAGACGGCGTCGGAGAGTTCCAGTTCCCCGACTTTCTGATTATTCAAATCGACAACGTCTACCTTCGGCATCTTGCTACCTCTTGGCCCGCTTCACGACGACATAGGAGCCGGTGGGACCCGGGACGGCGCCCTTCACGAGCAGCAGGTTGTCCTCGCTATCGATCTCAACCACTTCGAGGTTCCGGACGGTGACCTGAGCGTTGCCCATATGGCCCGCCATGCGCATGCCGGGCCAGACCCGCGAGGGGAAGCTCGAAGCGCCAATGGATCCCGGAGCGCGGTGAAACATCGATCCGTGCGTGTTGTCGCCGCCGCGGAAGTTGTGCCGCTTCACGAAGCCCGCGAATCCGCGGCCCTTGCTCACGCCGACCACGTCCACCTTGTCGTTGGGCTTGAACTCGGCAACCAGGACGCGGTCGCCGGCCTTGTAGTCGCCATCGCCGGGGCGCAGCTTAAGTTCGCGGAGAAACTTGGAGCTTCCGTCGATGCCCGCCTTCTTCAGGTGGCCTGCCTGGGGCTTGGTCACCTTCTTCTTGAACTCGACCAGGCCGAGCTGTATGGCATCGTAACCGTCGTTAGCCGGCGTCTTGCGCTGCACGACGACGCACGGGCCCGCCTGGAGAACGGTCACCGGGACCACTTCGCCGTTGGGGCGGAAGACCTGCGTCATTCCGATTTTCTTGCCTAGAATTCCTGGGCTCATAATGCGTTCCTGGGCGCGGCCTGTTGCCGCCACTTACCGGCCTACTTACTTCCTATCCTTGCCAAAAGCCTTGATTTCGACATCCACACCGGCGGGCAGGTCGAGCTTCATGAGGGCGTCGACGGTGTCCTGCGTCGGCTCGAGAATATCGAGCAGCCGCTTATGGGTGCGGATTTCGAACTGCTCGCGCGATTTCTTGTCGACGTGAGGCGAGCGCAGCACCGTAAAGCGGTTCTTCACGGTCGGCAGCGGGATCGGCCCGGCCACCTGGGCGCCCGTGCGGCGGGCGGTGTCGACGATCTCGGTCGTCGACTGGTCGAGGACCCGGTGGTCATAGGCTTTCAATCGAATTCGAATCCGTTCTCTCAGCATCTTGCTCTCAGTCTTTCGTTCCTCGCGCCCGCGACTGCCCGTTTCGCCGGGCAGCCTGGCCGCTTTCCTCGGCAGCGGCCCGCTCCGGTAACATCCGGACGGCCCTATCCGGCCGCCCGGAAGTTACGACAACTTACAAACTACTCGACGATCTCCGACACCGTTCCGGCGCCCACCGTGCGGCCGCCCTCGCGGATCGCGAAGCGGAGTCCCTTGTCCATGGCCACCGGGGTGATCAGTTCGACCACGAGCTGGACGCTATCGCCCGGCATCACCATCTCAGTGCCCTCGGGCAGTTCCGCCACTCCGGTCACGTCCGTGGTCCGGAAGTAGAACTGCGGCCGATAGCCCTTGAAGAACGGCGTGTGCCGGCCGCCCTCTTCCTTCGAAAGGACGTAGACTTCGCCTTTGAACTTCTTGTGCGGGGTGATGGAGCCGGGCTTGGCGATGACCTGGCCGCGCTCCACTTCGTCCTTTTCGATACCGCGGAGCAGGAGGCCGACGTTGTCGCCCGCGCGGCCTTCGTCGAGCAGCTTCTTGAACATTTCGACGCCCGTGATGACCGTCTTGCGGGTATCGCGGAAGCCGACGATTTCCATATCCTCGCCGACCTTGCAGATGCCCTTTTCGACGCGGCCCGTAACCACCGTGCCGCGGCCCTGGATGGAGAAGATGTCTTCGATGGGCATGAGGAACGGCTTGTCGATGACGCGCTCCGGCATGGGCACGTAGCTGTCGACGGCGGCCATCAGGTCGTCCACGGACTTCTCCCACTGGGGTTCGCCGTTCAGGGCGCCCAGGGCGCTCACCCGGACCACCGGCAGGTCGTCGCCGGGGAAGCCGTAGCCCTTCAGCAGCTCGCGGACTTCGAGTTCGACCAGTTCGAGGAGTTCCGGATCGTCCACCATGTCGACCTTGTTGAGGGCGACGACAATGTAGGGCACGCCCACCTGGCGGGCGAGCAGGATGTGCTCGCGGGTCTGGGGCATGGGACCGTCGGTGGCGGCGACGACGAGAATCGCGCCGTCCATCTGAGCCGCGCCGGTGATCATGTTCTTGATGTAGTCGGCGTGGCCGGGGCAATCGACGTGTGCGTAGTGACGGTTCGGCGTCTCGTACTCGACGTGCGCGACGGCAATTGTGATACCACGGGCCTTTTCTTCCGGCGCGTTGTCGATCGAGTCGAAGCTCCGGAACTTCACCTTCGGGTTGTTCTTCGCGAGCACCCGCGTGATCGCCGCAGTGAGCGTCGTCTTGCCGTGGTCGATGTGGCCGATCGTCCCAACGTTTACGTGCGGCTTACTGCGATCGAATTTCTCTTTCGCCATATCGTTCTGGTTCTCCTGTCCGAACTATTCCGGCGCCCCAGGGGCACTGGTGGGCGCCCCTAAGTACTACCCCGTTACCTTTCCCTGCACCTTGCTGATGATCTCCTCGGCGATGTTCGCCGGGACTTCCTCATAGCGGCCAAAGTGCATGGTGAAACTACCGCGGCCCTGCGTACGCGAGCGAAGCTCGGTGGCATAGCCGAACATCTCCGACAGCGGCACGCTCGCTTTGATGATCTGCGTGGTGCCGCGCAATTCCATCCCTTCCAACCGGCCACGGCGCGAGATCAGATCGCCGTTCACCGGCCCCATGTACTCGTCGGGCACCACCACTTCGACGGCCATGATCGGCTCCAACAACACCGGCTTGGCCTTCCCCGCGGCTTCCTTGACCGCCATCGACCCGGCGATCTTGAAGGCCATTTCCGAGGAGTCCACTTCGTGATAGCTGCCGTCGTAGAGCGTCACCTTCAGGTCCGACATCGGGTACCCGGCAAGGATGCCGCCTTCGAGCGCCTCCTCCATGCCTCTCTGCGTGGGCCCGATGAACTCCTTCGGCACGGAGCCGCCGGTGATCGCGTTCTCAAACACGAAACCGGAACCCGATTCGAGGGGCTGGACTTTGATCTTCACGTGGCCGTACTGGCCCTTGCCGCCCGACTGGCGGACGAAGCGGCCCTCCGCTTCCGAATTCTTGCGGATCGTTTCGCGGTAGGCGACCTGCGGCTTGCCCACGTTGGCGCCCACATTGAACTCGCGCTGCATGCGGTCGACGATGATTTCGAGGTGCAGTTCGCCCATGCCGGCGAGGATGGTCTGGCCGGTCTCGGTGTCCGTGGACACCTTGAGAGTCGGATCTTCCTGCACGAGCTTTGCGATCGCGAGACCGAGCTTCTCCTGGTCGGCCTTGGTCTTCGGCTCGATGGCGAGCTGAATCACCGGCGCGGGGAACTCGATCGACTCCAGGATGATCGGATGCTTCTCTTCGCAGATCGTATCGCCCGTGACCACGGTCTTCAAGCCGACCGCGGCGCAGATGTCGCCCGCGAGCACTTCCTGGATCTCCTCACGCTTGTTGGCGTGCATCTTCACCAGGCGGCCGATGCGTTCGTTGCGGCTCTTGGCGACGTTATACACCGAATCGCCGGTCTTCAGTTTCCCGGAGTAGACCCGGATGAAGGCGAGCTGGCCGACGAAGGGGTCGGTCATGATCTTGAACACCAGCGCGGAGAACGGCTCGTCGTCGTCCGCCTTGCGCTCCATCGACTCTTCGGGGTTGTCGATGGCCGTGCCCTGGACCGCGGGGATTTCGATCGGCGAGGGCAGGTAATCGACCACCGCGTCCAGCATGTTCTGAACGCCTTTGTTCTTGAAGGCGCTGCCGCAGATCACGGGAAAGATCTTCTGCGCGATCGTGGCTTTACGAATACCAGCCACGATTTCCGCCTCGGTGAATGGCGTGCCCTCAATGAACTTCTCGAACAGCGTGTCGTCGGCCTCGGCAATCGCCTCGAGCATTTGTGCCCGGTACTGCTGGGCCTTCTCCTGAAGATCGGCCGGGATTTCGACGTCGTCGTACTTGGCGCCCAGGGATTCGTCGCGCCAGACGCGGGCGGTCATGCCCACCAGGTCGACGACACCCTTGAACTGATCTTCCGCTCCGATGGGGAGTTGAATCGGAACGGGGCGGGCTTTCAGCCGGTCGACGATGGTGTCGACGGCGTGGTAGAAATCCGCGCCGATGCGATCCATCTTGTTGATGAAGCAGATGCGCGGAACACGGTACTTGTCGGCCTGGCGCCAGACGGTTTCCGATTGCGGCTGCACACCGGCTACGGCGTCGAACACCGCGACGGCACCATCCAGAACCCGGAGACTGCGCTCGACTTCGGCGGTGAAGTCGACGTGGCCCGGGGTATCGATGATGTTGATGTGAATGTCCCGCCACTGACACGTGGTAGCGGCCGAGGTAATGGTGATACCGCGCTCCTGCTCCTGGGCCATCCAGTCCATCACGGCGGTGCCTTCGTGCACCTCGCCGATCTTGTAAGTGCGGCCGGTGTAGTAGAGGATGCGCTCGGTTGTGGTGGTTTTACCGGCATCGATGTGGGCCATGATGCCGATGTTTCTCATCTTTTCTAACGCAACCGTGCGTGGCATAAAAGTCCTAAACGGGCTCCTCCGGTGCCTCGGCGCCTACCAGCGGTAATGGGCAAAGGCCTTGTTGGCCTCGGCCATGCGGTGGACGTCGTCCTTCTTCTTGATCGCGCCGCCGCGCATGTTGGCGGCGTCGTTCAATTCATTGGCGAGCTTCTCGGGCATGCTCTTTTCCGGACGGCTTCGAGCATTGGTCAGAATCCAGCGGATGGCGAGCGAGGTCCGGCGGTTCTGTGGAACCTCGACCGGAACCTGGTAGTTGGCGCCGCCGACGCGCCGGGTCTTCACTTCGAGCAGCGGCTTGCAGTTTTCAACGGCCTTCTTGAAGAGCTTCAAAGGATCGTCGCCGCTCCGGTCCCGCAGTTTGTCCATGGCGCCGTAGAAGATCCCTTGGGAAACGGTCTTCTTGCCGTCCCACATCATGGAGTTGATGAACTTCTCGGCGAGCGTGGAATTGAAAACGGGATCGGGGTTGATGTCTTTCTGTTCGGGTCTCCGTCTGCGCGGCATGTTGGTCTCCCCTCTCCTACTTCTTCTTCGCGGTGGCGGCAGCGCCCGCCTTCGGACGCTTCGCGCCGTACTTCGAGCGGCCCTGGCGGCGGTCATTCACGCCGGCGGCGTCGAGCGTTCCGCGCACCACGTGATAGCGCACGCCGGGGAGGTCCTTCACGCGCCCCCCACGGATGAGCACGATGGAGTGCTCCTGGAGGTTGTGGCCCACACCCGGGATGTACGTCGTCACCTCGATCCCGTTGGAGAGCCGGACGCGGGCCACTTTGCGCAACGCGGAGTTCGGCTTCTTGGGAGTGGTGGTGTACACGCGCGTGCAAACGCCGCGCTTCTGAGGGCAGGACTGCAAGGCAGGGCTCGCAGTTTTCCACTGCGTCGGGCGCCGGCCTTTGCGCACCAATTGATTAAACGTTGGCACGAATCGCTCTCCAAACCTTTTGTTCAATATCCAAACCGGGCCATATTCCACAGGCTGGACCTGCTCGACCCGGACAAAACTTCTCGAAGGACGGTGAGATTGCTCAGGACCGCTTCGAACGTGCGAGGACTTGCTTTGGACTCGCCCATGCCCTGAAGCCGGTGGGAACCGGGAGGGTAGCGGGGCTGGCCCCTGACCGGCCCACTCTACAAGTGAGGGTAGTGCAGGAGCAGAAATCTAGCTCGCAAACTTTTTGATGATACCCGAGGGCGGCTCTTCCAACCGAAAGGTGCTGCTGGAAGGCCGCCGCTCCTCCCCCGTTACGATTTCTCTGAAATCGTGTACGGCGCGCGGTACTTCCTGGTGAGCATCCGGTTCGCCTGCTCGTCGCCGGGAAAGCGTTCCGTTGCGGGGTCGAACTTCAGCACGCGATCCAACCGGTAGGCAATATTGCCCAGGTGCGCAAGGGCGCTGGACAGGTGCGCCGTCTCCACCGGCCCGTTCTGATCGGAAGTCTTCCGGCTACGCACGGCCTTGATGAAGTTGGCGTAGTGGTCGCCTTCTTCCTTGCGGCCCGGTCCCTTTTCTTTCTTCGGCCCCTGGTAGACCTGATAGGTGTGGTACCCGTTCACGGTCATGTAGCCTTCTGAGCCATAGAAGATGTTGCCCACCGAAACGCCGTCCTCGGCGTTGGTGTACCAGGGCCGCACCTCAAACTGAATCAGCTTGCCTTGCGCCGGGTAGTGGAACAGCGTGGTGAGAACTTCGGGCGTCTCTTTGTCGTCGTCGAAGAGGAACTTGCCGCCCATCGCCGTGATCTTCGACGGGAGCCCCACGCCCAGCCCCCACATGCACATGTCGGTCTCGTGGATGCCCTGGTTGCCCACATCGCCGTTGCCGAAATCCCAGTGCCAATGCCAGTTGTAGTGCACGAACCGGCGCGAGAACGGCCGGTACTGCGCGGGCCCCAGCCACAGATCGTAGTCGAGCGTGGCGGGCGGGTTCTCCACCGGCTTCTTTCCGATCGACGGCCGCGAACGGAACACCAGCCCGCGCGCCATGTAGACCTTGCCGATCACGCCCTCATTCAGCAGCTTCACCGCTTCCTGCAGCGCGGGGGAACTACGCAGTTGCACGCCGTGCTGCACAATGCGGCTGTACCTGTGCGCGGCCTCCACCATCTTGCGGCCTTCCCACACGTTGTGTGAGCCGGGCTTTTCGACGTAGACATCCTTGCCCGCCTGGCAGGCCCAAATGGCGGCCAGCGAATGCCAGTGGTTCGGCATGGCGATCGACACCGCGTCGATATCCTTGCGCTCAAAAACCTTCCGCAGGTCGGGCTCGGTCATCACCTTGCGCCCAAACCGCTGCTCGAACTCGCCCGCGCGCTTGGCCAGCAGTTCCTTGTCGGGGTCGCAGAGCATGGTCACTTCGGCGTCCGGGACGTTGCCGTAACCCGCGATGTGGTCCTTACCGCGCCCGTTCACACCGAGCACGGCCACGCGGACCCGGTCGTTCGCGGAGGCCTGCGGCGCGGCGGCGTGCGCAAGCACCAACCCACCGGTGCTCATGAGAAAAGTGCGGCGATCGCTCATGCCGCGAGCCTATCACAGTCTCGTAGCGATCGCTGCGCGACTTCGCGCGCCCGTTCTTATTGGAACTCGCCGTCGAAGCGGGCGCCGTCCGCGGTCCGGACGGTGACCAGGCGCGGCTCGTTCAGTTGGAGATGCGGCGGCTCCGGCAACGCGCCGATGAAGGTGACGTACCTGGCGTCCGGGACGATCTGCTCAACGCGGCCCAATCTCGAATCCACCGTGCGGATCGCCTTGCCGGAACGGTCCACGCGGGTCACCAGCCAGGTGCCTCCGGAGCCGAGACGGCTGCGATGGAGCACCAGAAAGCCGGGCGGATCCGCAAGTTCCACGGGACCGCTCGAGAACGGCTTCCGCATCACGCCGCCTTCCAGATACTCCTCTGGCGCGCCCGGCGCTGGTTCCATGGAGACGATCTCCCGACGTGGCGCTTTCCACTGGTTGAAACCGTCGCGAAGGTGGAACAGCCAGAACCGGCGGACATCGGTTTCGCGCCAGCCCTGCGAAGGAACCTCCCAGGATCGGTCTTGCTGGCGGAGCTTTTCCACCTCTTCGCTGGTGAGGAGGCCAAGCCACGACGCCGGCCCAAGAGTCACGCCGGGACGCCAGTAAGGCCTGAGGCTCGCCGTGATCATGTCGCTCCGGTCCTGGTACCGATCGCGGAGCGCGTCGTACTCCTGCATGTCCTTCGGCCGCCGGTCCTCGCGCGGCCGCACGGGACGCGCCTCCAGCGTCTGGGGGTCGAGGGCGTGCAGCGCGCCCTGAGCGGATCGGAATCGCACACGCGTCTCAACCTCGTCGAATTCGTAGTACTTCGCGTCGCTCACCCACTGGCCCGCCAGGGCGGGATTCGCGGCCGTCAGCTCGTCGACGCTGGTCACCGCGTGGGTCTGCGGTTCCAATCCGTACAGGCTTTCGCCGAACACCCAGAGCCGCCGGCCGTCGTAGCCGAGTACCCGCGCGAAGTTTCGCAAGCGGTACTCGTCGGCGCGCTCCACCAGCTTCACGCGGGCGATGAGCCTTGCGTCCGTATGCGAGTGCACCGCGATGTCGAGACCGAAAGGTCTCTCGCCTGTGGCGCGCCGCCCAACACGGCAGGCGATCAGGAGCGAATAGAGGCGGTCGCCGCCGGCCGCCGGGATCGTGATGGACGGCCGCACCCGCGAGAATTCATTCTTCGCAGGCCCGCCGCACGAAGACAGGCCGGCGGCACAGCACACCGCCAGGGCGGCACGCAGAGTCACAGGAAACAGGATAGCCGGTCAACGGCCGGCGGCGGCCAGGTCGCGAGCCCACAGGAGCGAGTCGCTGAACACGGCCTGCAAGTCCTCCAGCCTCAGGCCCAACTCCGACCCAATGGACAGCGCCGAGTCCCAATCGGCCCGTTCCCAGGCGCGCGCCAGCGCCAGCGCCTGCTGCGGGGTGCCTCCGCCATCGCACCCGAGCAGCGCGGCGCGGATCTCCGGGTCGAGCGGCATTCCTTCGAGCGCGGTCTCCATCGGACACACCACCATCGCGTCCAACAACGACAGCAGGCCGGTGAGGAACGACGGCTCCGCGCCCGACTGCTCCCCGGCCCGTTCGGCGATGCCGCGGCACACCGCCGCGCGCACCGTACAGGCTTCCATCAGCGCTTCATTGCTTTGCGCGCCGAGATCCTGCAGGACCACCAGCATGAGGAGCGTCCGGACCTTGTCCTCGCCGAGGTACGTCAGGCACTGGTCGAGGTTGCGGATCGGGTTCACCGAGTGGTGCATCGCCGAGTTGGCGTAGCGCAACAGACGGAAGGCGATGGTCGCCTCCTGCGCGATCAGCGGCGCCAGCTTTCGCAGATCCAGTTCTCCGTGCAGAAGCGTTCGCAGGATCTGCAGCCGCCGCACCGACATGCCCGGCGGCCGTTTCGATTGCAGCGTCTTCGGCTTTTCGAAATAGTAGCCCTGAAAGAGCTGATAACCCATCTCCCGCAGTTCGCCGAACTGGGTGTGCGTCTCCACTTTCTCGGCGAGCAGCGTTACGCCGGCGGGCTGAAAGCGCCGCACCAGGTCCCGGCACACGTCCATGGGTGTCGCGAGCACGTCGACTTTGACAAAGTCCGCCAGTTCATGCAGGATCTCGGGCGGCTGCCTCCAATCGTAATCGTCCAACGCCAGCCGGTAGCCCTCGCGTTTGGCTCGCTCGCACGCCTCGCGCGCCTCCGGGCCGGGCGTCACTGTTTCCAGGATCTCGATGATCAGTTGCTCCGGCTCAAAGACGCGGTACAACTGCTTGCGCAACCCGTGCTCCCCAAAGTTCATGAAGCACGGCTTGCCCGTCAACACCGAGCTTTGTTCAAAAGAGTAAGAGAGATTGGCGGCCAGCTTTCCCGTCAGTTCGTCGTCCCGAAGACTCGCAAACGAGCCGCCCTCTTCGGAGCGGTACAGCAGTTCGTAGGCGAAGATCCGTTGCGCCGCATCAACGATCGGCTGGCGCGCGATGAGCGCGTTCATGTCACTGCTCTTATCGGCGGCTTTCCCGGAGATTCGAGTCCTGATTTGCGCCGCCGCCGCGGGTATCCCGGGCGGCATCCATGCGATGCTGTCTGACGAAGGAGTATCTGCTATGCGTCCCAGCGCCGCGAGCGCCGCCCTCATCGCCGGCGCCGCTCTCTGGGTGGCCGCCGCCGAGCCCCGGTGGACTCGCCTCTCCAGCAGCAGCGGTGAACTTCCCAACCCCGCCGGTTCCCAGCAGCAGACCGGGATTCTCACCGGCCGCTTCGACAAGGCGCGCGCCACCGGCTTCGTCATCAGCTATCGCGTTAACGGCCCGGCCCTGGTTTGGCTGCGGCCCGGCCGCGACGGGTGGCAGCGCCTGGTCATTGAAAACGAGTTCCTGCGCCTGGAAGCGGGCGGCGCCGCGCACGACATCGACGGTGACGGCGATCTGGACATCGTTTTCGGCGAAGACGCGCAGGGCAATCGGCTGTGGTGGTGGGAAAATCCGTTCCCCGACTTTCAGACCGGCCGCCCGTGGAAGCGCCGTCTGATCAAGAACGGCGGCGCCAATCAGCATCACGACCAGATCTTCGCCGACGTGCTGGGAACGGGAAAGCCGCAGCTCATCTTCTGGAACCAGGGAGCCAGGACGCTCTTCCTCGCCGCGATCCCCGCGGACGCCCGGGCGACCGAGCCATGGCCCCAGACCCCGATCTACCAGGGACAGGCCGGCGAGCAGGTGCGCGGTGCGGCGCAATACGCCGAGGGTTTGGACGCCTGCGACGTCGACGGCGACGGCAAGCTCGATGTACTGGCCGGCAATTACTGGTTCCGGAACGAAGGCGGCGGCCGGTTCACGCCCGTGCGCGTAGGCGAAATCGGGGGGCGGATTCGGGCGGGACGCTTCCGTGCGGGCGGCTCGCCGCAGATCGTCATCGCACCCGGCGACGGCAGTGGGCCGCTACGGCTCTATGAGGCCAAGGGCGACCCGCGGGACGCGGCCTCCTGGACCGGCCGGGACCTGCTGCCGCGCGACATGGTGCACGGCCATACCCTCGAAGTGGGCGATGTGAATGGCGACGGCCACCTGGACATCTTCGCGGCGGAGATGGCCAAATGGACCAACCAACCGGTGGAAGCCGATCATCCGGGGGCAACGGCGTGGATCCTCTACGGCGACGGCAAGGGCGGGTTTCGTTTGACCGAATTGGTGACCGGCCACGGCTGGCATGAAGGCCGCCTGGCCGATGTGGACGGTGACGGCGACCTGGACGTGATCAACAAACCGTATACCTGGAACGCGCCGCGAGTGGACCTGTGGCTGAACAACGGCACGGCCCCGGCGCGCCGGCGCGGCGGGCGCTGACCCGAAACTTGCAACAATGGTACTCAATGCACACGAATCGGCTGGCGGACGAAAAAAGCCCGTACTTACTGCAACACGCGCATAATCCCGTGTCCTGGTACCCGTGGGGCGAGGAGGCCTTCGCAAAGGCGCGCGCCGAGGACAAGCCGATCTTTCTTTCGATCGGCTATTCGACGTGCCATTGGTGCCACGTCATGGAGCGTGAGTCGTTCGAGGACGAAGGCGTGGCGGAGGTACTGAACCGGTTCTTCGTTCCCGTCAAGGTGGACCGCGAAGAGCGGCCCGATGTGGACCGGATCTACATGATGTTTGTGCAGGCCACCACCGGCGGCGGAGGATGGCCGATGTCGGTCTGGCTGACTCCGGAGCTCAAGCCGTTCTTTGGGGGCACCTACTTCCCGCCGGACAACCGCTACGGGCGGCCGGGCTTCAAGTACATCCTCGAACAACTGTCGGCGGCATGGCGATCCGACCGGGCCAAGATCCAGCAGTCGAGCATCGACGTGCTGGAAGAACTGCGAAAGCACGCGGAGGTGCGCGGCGGCGGCTCTCGCATCGAAGCGGCATCGTTCGAGAGCTGCTTCTACGGCTTCCGGCGGATGTTCGATTCGCGCCTGGGCGGCTTCGGCAGCGCACCCAAGTTCCCGCGGCCGTCGGTGCATAACTTCCTGCTGCGGCACTACCAGCGGACCGGCAGCCAGGAGGCGCTCGAGATGGTGCTCAAGACGCTCGACGAGATGGCCAAGGGCGGCATGAACGACCAGTTGGGCGGGGGCTTCCAT
>DALYJJ010000098.1:0-19194 GCA_031969915.1 Bryobacteraceae bacterium
CTACGCATGGGAACCGGGATCTGGTGGCGCAGGCGGGGGGCGTGGGGGTTCCGGTGCGGTTTACGGGGAAGGAGCGGGATGGGGAGACAGGCCTCGATTACTTCGGTGCGCGGTACATGTCCAGCGCCCTGGGGAGGTTTACGTCGCCGGATGCGCCGTTTGCCGATCAGCATCCCGCCGATCCGCAAAGCTGGAACTTGTATGCGTACGTTCGAAATAACCCCCTTTCGTTTATTGATCCCGACGGCCGTGTCTGCGTGTCACCCGGTGACGGCAACCCCGACTACGACGATCCAAACCTACCTGGGCCTACGTGCAAGGAGATCGAGAAGCAAAATGAGAATCTAAGGCCGAGTGTCACTGTCTACGGCGGGCCCGACGCCGCCACGCAGGAGGTGACCGACGCCCTCAGAGCTTTTGTTGGCGAAGGGCCAAAGCGAATCGAGTATGGACCAGAGGACCCGTTTACCAAGTCATTTCAGGACTCCATAGGTATGCAGGCAATCCTTGCCGGTGTTAAGAAGGACTGCAAGCAGGACAACGGACGGGTCTTTGTTGGCACCGGGGAGGCCTTTGTTAACGCGCTAATCGATGGCCTTCTCGGAGGCAGGGGGTTCTACAATCCCAACGCGCAACTGGGTGCGTTCCGCGCTGACTATCAGCGGTCGAATGGCTCGCTGAACGTTACCGTAACCAACCCGATCAGCTTGAATTCCGCGGCTTATCACGCGACTTCGAAGGTTGGAATTGCGAATCCGATGTCTGGGCCGTTAGGAACTGTAAACCAGACGCTGCGCATTCGGGCCGAAGATCCATGCGTGGCCCAATGAAGATCACCTCACTCAAGCCGATTCTGATCGCGGCTTTGTTACACGCGTTGTGCCTCGTTTTGGGTGGCTGCAATCCAGTCCTCTCCCGTGAGACAGTCGCCGGGACTTACCAGCTAAAGCATCAGGCTGGCACTATCGAACTAGTACTTCGTCCGGATGAAAGCTTCGCGGAGACAATTCGACCCGTTCGAGGGCCAGTCATCCTACACAAAGGGACTTGGAGCCCACCCAGTTCACAGTCCCCACAAATTGGGCTGCACGGTCTTTGGATTCCGCGCGAATTTACACCGGATCATGTCTTGGCCGCGTCAGAGGGACCTGGTGGGAATGGCTTCAAGCATGGATACCCTGGATATTGGGTTGGCTCACCGGGATCTTGGTTTGGCAGGGTGGTCATAGAGATTTTCCCTGATGACGACATCAAGTTCGAACAGATATCGCGCCAATGGTCGGCTAAGTGATAGTTACCAAACTGTTCACCGGCAAGGAACGGGATGCCGAGACCGGCCTCGATTACTTTGGGGCGAGGTATTTGTCGGGGGCGCAGGGGCGGTTTACGAGCCCGGACCCTTACGACCCCATAACAGAGTCGGCGGATGGGGATGAGCTTCAAGACTACATCGCTAATCCCCAAAATTGGAATCGGTACTCCTATGCCCTTAACAACCCGCTGGCATTTGTAGATCCGGACGGACGGAACCCGTTACTTGCTAGGGCGGCAATTTGGTTGAGTTCAACTCCGGCAGGCAAGGCAATAAGCAACTCCTCAACCGTACAGAGTGTCAGCCGCGGATTGGATGCACACATGACCCGGACCATGTCGTTCTGGTCCAAAGTCGGTTCGACTGCCTACATAAGAGCTATGCCCGCGGATGCCTACGACTCCGGCGGCGAGTTGAAGAACCACCCCTGGATCGGCCAGATGCAGTACGACGCCGAAGGCCGGGTCAAGAGTTTCACGTCGGGCTCGAACAGCGTGGCATTCGACTACGACGCCGAAGGGCGCCGCGTGAAGAAGACGACTTCGGCGGGAACGGTGGTTTACGTTTACGACGCCACCGGCGCCCTGGCGGCTGAGTACGGTAGCCCGATTGAGATCGGCACGCGGTACGTCACCACGGACCATCTGGGCTCCACCCGCGCCGTGACCACTTCCACTGGCGCGGTCAAGGAAGCCCCCGACTACTTCCCCTTCGGCGAACAGATTCCTGCCAATGCTACGCATGGGAACCGGGATCTGGTGGCGCAGGCGGGGGGCGTGGGGGTTCCGGTGCGGTTTACGGGGAAGGAGCGGGATGGGGAGACGGGGCTGGATTACTTCGGGGCTCGGTACATGTCGGCTGCCCAGGGGGGGTTTACGAGTCCGGACCCAGTGATGCTGAGCAAACAGCGGATGTTCGATCCGCAGCAGTGGAATATGTATGCCTACTCCAGGAACAATCCGCTTTCGATGATCGACCCGGATGGGCGTGAGGTTAAGGTGCTTGATGACGAAGCCCTGAACCGCATTCGCAGCACGGTCCCGGAAAACTTGCGCTCGAATATCAAGCTGGACAATAAAGGCTTCATCGACAAGAAGGCCTTGGCAAAGGTCAAGACCAAGGACGAGAATTTCAATGATCTCCGGACGGCTGCCAATGCGTCTGGGACGCTCGAAGTTGCGACAGCGTCAAGCGTGAGTGTGGGCGAGTTTGGCAACACAGAGTTCTTCTTCACTAGCAAAGAGGAAATGCAGAAGGAGCGCGACGCCAACGGAATCATTAGCACCGAACCGGCAATCGATCAGCTATTCCTTGGGTACACAGATCAAGGGTCGAATGGCGCAACTAGGGTGACGCTGTCGGATGGCACAGGAAAAGCTGCGACCACGCCGATGCCCGAACACGCTGCAACAGCCGCACACGAGATCTATGGCCACGGATTGCCGAAGATCCAGGGCCGTCCATGGAAGCATGACGACCGCGGGCCCATTGACCGAAACATCAAGAGAATCGAAGACCGAACGAAGAAGCTCTATGGGAAGTAGTCGAGTATCTCTTTCGATTGTCGCGGTGTTGCTCTCGGGGTGCGAGGCAACCATTTTGAAGGCTCAAGAAGCGCCGATCCCGACAGAAGTGGAGTTGTGTGATCTCCGTGTTCCCGATTCAGTGGCTCAGGCTAACGCAACTTTCACGATGGTCTTCTCTGCGGTTCGTTCGACCGACGGAACGCTGAAGGATATCAAGAAAGTCCGGGGATCGTTCCTCACCGACGCGCCCTTCGTGGCCTGTATCACTGGCTGGAAACTTCCCGGACCGGCATCGGAACCTGTTGTTGTGGAGTTCGATTGGGTTCATTCCAAGGGCTGGACCACGATCAGGGCGCTCAGCAAGTCGTCAATCATAAGGTTCAAGATTGCTCCAGGTGCAGCAAGCCCATATCGCCGGGGTGCCGGAAGGGAATAGCAAAGTTATACGGAGTACCCTCCTAAAATCAATAGGTTCGCGGGAATCGGCGGGAGATGCCCCTCAGCAGAATCAACAGGTTACCGGGTGTATAACCTTGCGGCGAAGCGGGAAGCCGTGAAAGTCGCACAACCCACGAGCGGACAACAGGTTACCGTCCGGTAACCGCGTATAACCGAAAGTTCCCGGAAGCCGCTTTCAGCGGCTGAAAAATGGGGTGACACCGACCCGGCGAGCCGGACGCGAGAGAGCGAAAGCGATGCCCTGGGGCGCCTGACTGCGGTACGGGAGAACCGGCGGAGTTGGAGGGGCGCGAGTGTGGGCGACAACACGGAGCCGGAGATCGGCACCAGCTACACGTACGACGCACTCGACAATCTGACCGGGGTGACGCAAGGAACGCAGACCCGCAGCTTCGTCTACGATAATCTGAAGCGGTTGGTGAAGGCGGACAACCCGGAGAGCGGAACGATCCTGTACGAGTTCGATGGGAGCGGGAACCTGACGAAGCGGACGGCGAAGACGCGGCGGAGCGGAGAGCCGGATGTGGTGACGACGCTCAGCTCCTATGACGGGTTGAACCGTTTGGGACAGAAGAGTTACTCGAAGTCGAACACGCCCGCGGCGAGCTACTGCTACGACGGGGCGACCACGGGATGTTCGGGGGCGACGGGCGGCGGGACCAACGTGCTGGGCAAGCTGACCTATATGGGCTCGAGCGATTCGTTCACCGAGTATACGGGATTCTCGGGCCGCTGGCAGGTGACGGCGGGGCGGCAGGTGACCGGCGGGGTGGCGTATCCGTTCGGTTACGAGTACAACCTGGCGGACCAGCGGACGCTGGTGAAGTATCCGTCGGGCCGGAAGGCGCGGACGGACTACGACACGGCGGGGCGCGCTTACCAGGTGGCCAACGATGGGACGGCGACGGTGTACGCGACGATTTCCGAGTTCGCGCCGCACGGAGGGTGGAAGACCGGGTCGGTGGGGCCGTGGGTGGAAACGCGGAACTACAACAACCGGCTGCAGCCGACGGAAATCCGGATGACGCGAGCGGCGGGCGGCGCGGTGGACTTGAAGCTGCAGTATGAATACGGGGCGCAGACGAACAACGGCAACGTGCTGGGAGTGACGGTGCAGCGGGACAAGACGTATGCGCAGAGCTTCGGCTACGACGCCTACAACCGCTTGTCGTGGGGCGTAGAGACGGGGGGATGGCGGCAAGACTACTGCTATGACCGCTGGGGGAATCGGGCGGTGGTGAGCGGGTCTTACCTGCCTGGGGGAGTGCTGACGCCGCAGGTGTCGAACTGCGACCGGGCGGCTCCGGTAGTGCCATTCACGGGCAATCAACTGAACGGGACGGATTACGACAGCGCGGGCAACGTGTTGGCGGACGGGCGTTCAACGTTCACCTACGATGCGGAGAACCGGGTGAAGACGGCGGCGACGACGGTGGGGTCGACGACGACCACGACGACGTACGACTACGACGGGGAGGGGAGGCGGATCCGCAAGAGCGTGTCGGGCGGGGCGACGACGGTGTACGTGTACGAAGCCGGGGGCGAGTTGGCGGCGGAGTACGGGGGAGCGGGGTCGACGGTTCGGTTCACGGGGAAGGAGCGGGATGGGGAGACGGGGCTGGATTACTTTGGGGCAAGGTACTTCGGTTCAGCCCAAGGGCGCTTCACTAGCCCAGATCCATACATGCCAAGCGCGGACGTCAAAGATCCGCAGAGTTGGAACCGTTACGTTTACGCCCGGAACAATCCGGCTGAAAAAGGGAGGGACACGACACCCCTTCCAGGGTTTACGTATGTAGACAAAACCCCGGCTTTTCTGCCAACGGCGTTTACATACGTCAACACCTTTGTTTTCAACGAATCGGCTTTCCCCCGCGCAGCGACCGTTGTAAAAGCCGCTTTCAACGGCGGCGGAGCCGGGGAATCAGCAAGTCTCCCTACCGATAGGCGTCGCGGCGGTTGCGGACGCCGAAGATGCTCATGGTGTTCTCCTCCAAATAGAACAAGACCCGGTAATCGCCGAGCCGGAGCCGGTAGCCGGCGGCGAACTCGCCATGCAGGTTGGCGAGGTTGCCGCCGCCGGTGCGGGCAAAGTGGAGGACGCCTTCGAAGATGCGCATGGCGGTGGCGCGGTCCAGGCGGCGGACGTCGGCGCTGGCCTCGTCGCGCCAATGAATCCGGTAAGGCGGGCCGAACGAAGAAGCCGGATGCATCAGGCGCGAGGAGGGAAGTCCTCTGGCTTCAGACCGAACTCGGCCAGCAGGTCCTCCATGGGAATGCCGGGCTCGCCGCGAGCGATGGCCGCTTTGCCTTCCAGGAAACGGCGGCGGTCCTCTTCGGTGACCGGCTCATCGTCGGGGGGAGCCATGGCGGCGGCGCGAGCCACTGGATCGAGCAGCAGGAATTCCAGGAAGCGCACGGCGGCGGTCATCTGATGGGGCGGCACGCGGTCGAGGAGTTCGTGGGCGTGCTGTTTGTCGGTGGCGGTCATCGGGTGGCCTCCTGACGTTTGGGCGTCACACTCTTGAGCATCAAATCGAGACTCTTCAGCACGGTGGTTTGCACGTGGGCGGGCAGTGCCTCGATACGTTCCAGCCGTTGCAGAACGCGGCGGCTAGGCTTGCGCGGCGGTGGCGCGCCGGTGGCGGGCTGGAGCAGATCGTCGGTGGAGATCTCCAAGGCCGTGGCGAATCGGAGAATCATGTCGGCGTTGAGGCGCAGCTTGCCGCGTTCGTAGTCCGAGACGAGCGTCTGGACGAGTCCGGTGCGTTCGGCGAGCTCCACTTGCGTGAAGCCGCGTTCGCGGCGCAGGCGGGCCAGGCGTTGGCCGGGCGTTTCGTTGCTGGGCGGCAGGGGAGCGAGCGCGAGCTTGGAGGGCTTCGGCATGACGGAAGCCAGTGTCGCATGGGGTGCGGAGAGTAGCGCTTGCACATACGGTATGGTACCGTATTTTGTACCGTCGGTCGGCGCTTGACAGGTTTTTGTGAAGGAGGCCGTTTTTGCATGGCGCGTATCCACGAGGTGGAGATCGAGCGGCTAAAGAAGGAAGTGGCCATCGAGCGGTTGGTGATGGGCTTCGGCGTGGAGTTGAAGCGGCACGGCGCGGAACTCGTCGGGACGTGTCCGTTTCGCGATGACAAGAAGCCTTCGCTGGTTGTTTCGCCGAAGACGAATCTCTGGCACTGCCTGGGGAAGTGCAACGTGGGCGGCTCGACGATCGATTGGGTGATGAAGACCAAGGGCGTCAGCTTCCGGCACGCGGTGGAGTTGCTGCGGGCCGATCATCCTTCTTTAGCTGCTGGCGAAGCGCGGGTGGTGAAGAAGGGCGCCGCGTGAAGAAGACGACTTCGGCGGGAACGGTGGTTTACGTTTACGACGCCACCGGCGCCCTGGCGGCTGAGTACGGTAGCCCGATTGAGATCGGCACGCGGTACGTCACCACGGACCATCTGGGCTCCACCCGCGCCGTGACCACTTCCACTGGCGCGGTCAAGGAAGCCCCCGACTACTTCCCCTTCGGCGAACAGATTCCTGCCAATGCTACGCATGGGAACCGGGATCTGGTGGCGCAGGCGGGGGGCGTGGGGGTTCCGGTTCGGTTTACCGGCAAAGAACGGGATGCCGAGACGGGGTTGGATTACTTTGGGGCCAGGTACTTCAGTGGGGCGCAGGGGAGGTGGAGCAGTCCGGACGTGGTCAATGTCACCACTGAGCGTTTAGTCTCTCCTTCAAGTACGCTCAACAAGTATGTCTACGGCGGCAACAATCCGCTGAAGTTCGTTGACCCAGATGGGCGGGACATCACGCTGTTCTACCAAGCCGGATTCCCGACCGGCCACGTGATGCTCGCTGCGCACAACCCATCCAACAGCGACTTTGCTTTCCTGAGTGTCGGGCCCCAGGTCCACCACGACCCTAATATTCTGGTGAACCCACAGGAGGGAGTACCCGGAACATCCGCATACAACCTTCCGCAGTCAGTGGACGAGCTTCGCCAGTTCAGTGCAGTAACCATACAGACCTCCCCGGAGGTGGCTCAGCAAGCCATCGATGCAATCCGCAACGGTGCCGGCACAGGCAACTGGGCGCTGCTGGGCAACAACTGCACAAGTTCCTGCGCCAAGGTTCTCCAGGAACTCGGGCTCTCACCGGGCAGCACTGTGGGCCTCCCTTGGACGCCCGTGAAGTTCTGGGCCAACATTTACCTCCTTCATGGCAAGCGGCATTCTGGGCGATGGTACAGCGGGTTCATCGGGAACACCATCGGTAACACTAAGGACGCTCCTCATAATCCCGGGACCGACTACGGCAATCCTCGGTTCGGCATGAACACGTTTGATTTCATCATGCTGCAGCTCAAAGCGCCGTTGAAGGCTTGTGTGACGGTCTACGGCTCCGATGGAAAGCCGGACACGAAATGCGAGTAGCGGCTGCCATCCTGCTTTTTGCTGCTGCATGCGTCTTGCTGTACTTCGGATCAGGCATACTTCTGTTAGTTCCCGGAGTTCCAGGAGGCCCATACTGGGTCCGGGAACGGGTCCAGTACGGTTTGCTCCCGACCGGGTCTGGAGTTGGTCTGTTGGGCTTGGCTGCATGGATGAGTATTCGGCCAAGCCCCACCGCCGGACGCGTGCTCACGAGAACGTGTGCGCTCTTCGGTTTGGCTGCGGCCTGCATAGTGGCGTTCTGGGTGCTACTGATCTTGACTGCACGGAGGTAGAGCGTATCCCAACGAGGTCGCTCTACCGGCAAGGAGCGGGAGGCGGAGACGGGGCTGGATTACTTCGGGGCGAGGTACTTTTCGGGGGCGCAGGGCAGGTTTACCAGCCCTGACAAGCCCTTCGCTGATCAGCACGTGCAGGAACCGCAGTCATGGAATCTGTACGCCTATGCTCGGAACAATCCGCTCCGGTTCACGGACCCAACCGGGATGTGCGTCAAGGAGAGCGATGCAACGAAGGATACGGCGGCTTCTGATATTTGCCAAGCCGTCGCGAATCTTAAGGCGGACGCCGCAGGCAAGACCTTCATCAAGGATCACGAAGGTTTCCGAAAGGAGGTTTACAAAGATTCGGCGGGTAATCCGACCGTAGGACATGGCCATTTGGTGACCAGCGGTGACCGGCTTAAGATTCGAGACGAGATCACAACTATTCAGGCCGATGCGCTCTTTGACGCCGACGTGCCGAAGTCGGAGGAAGGGGTGCGGGCGGGCGTCGGCGAACTACCACTCTCACAAAACGAGTTCAATGCTCTGACGGATCTGGTATTCAACGTTGGGCCGGAGGTCCTCACCGAGAAGAAGAGCCCCAACTTGATGAAGGCGATTGCTGCCGGTGACTATGCTGGCATGTCCGACCAACTGAAGTACACGAAGGATTCTGCCGGCGTCCAGCAAAAAGGGCTAGTTGACAGAAGCGAAAACCGCAAGCAGTTGTTCCTCGGTAAGTACAAAAAGCCGTGAGCCCCAGATATGAGAAGCTCTTCTTATAGATTCCTACTGTCTCTCGCGATCTCTCTGCATGCTTATCGTGCCGTCTGCGATGCTCAGCCTTGCTTCGAAGAGTTACCTAACAATGCAGGTTCAGCGGCGGGACCGATTGATCGCCGATTCGATAAGACAAATGAAGGTGACTCGTTTTCTTGCGATCTGAAGATCCGAGCATCGGCAGCTGCTGAGGCGATTGATCGCTTTCGTTTCGGAGTTCTTTACGATAGCGAGCGCCACATTAGAGCGGCAGTCCGGTTTCCCCTTCGAGCTACAATACAGGCCGATCTCGAGGTTACTGAAGCGCCACGGAGGTTGCGCATCCGAAGCTTCGAAGACTGGCTCTCATTCAAGCGGCGCTACTTGAGTCGCTTCCATCTCGCTATGATTGCGTGCGCTAGTCTGCATACGGTCAAGATCGTAAAGAGCCGGTCATATGGCTTCATGATTGGACCTGGGCTATTTTGGTTCCAGTCGCCCGTCGGTGACGCCAGCGTTCGCGTAACTGCGATTAACTTAGTCCCAATGGACGAGGCGAGTGTCCTGAGAGCTTGCGCATCCGAATCTCCGGAACGTTGAAGCTTGCCCGGACGGTGGCTACGGATGGGATGATTCCGCCAATGAATGAGAAGAACCAGTGGACGGGGGCGGGGTACGAGACGGCGCGGCTAAGCCGGACGAAGCCGCCCGCGAGGCCCTGCTCAACGCCTTGGCCGCCGAGCAAGACGAAGAGGAAGAGCAAGAGCCATCATGGAGGTTGAGTATGACGCTGCGCATCACTGAAGCCGAGCTCGTTCGCGACGTACGGGCCGTGCTGGACAAGATCGAGCACGGTACCGAGGTCATCATCGAGCGCGAAGATCGCCGGCCCGTCGCGGTGATGAAACAACCGCAGCCGGCAGGCCGCAAGCTGAGCGAGTGCATCGAACTGGCAAAGGCCTACGAAGCCACGCTCGGCTATGCGCCGGTACCCGATGCCGACTTCGCCAAGGACGTGCAGGAAGGCATCGACGCGCACCGCGAGCCGATCCGCAACGTCTGGGACGAATAGCGCATGGGCTTGGTGCTGGATTCCAGCGTGCTCGTGTTCGCCGAGCGTCAGGAATTTGCGGTCAGCGCGGTGTTTGACCAACTTGAGAAGCGCCAGGAACACGGCATCCATCGCGCCCAGTCAGCGCAGCAGGCCGCCAAACGCCGCCGGTATCTCGATACGGTTCTTGATGCCATTCCCGCCGAACCGTGTACTCGCGATATCGGCCAGATCGTGGCGCGGATCGACGCCGAAGCCCGCAAGGGCGGAATGGTGGTTCCGTTCGCCGATCATTTTCATCGGCGGGACTGCCGCCCTCTTCCCTCGTTCTCAAACCTTTCACAACGGTCCTCGCCGTCAAGGGTAAAGCTGGGCCGCTTCGGGTGCAAGCGGCTAAACACAAATCGCTCTTGCTTGGCGACGCTGCTGCTCAGCGGCATCGGGCCGTTAGCCGCGCACCCACGCACGAACGAAAAACTCGCGTCTGGGACCATGACTTCGAGCAGCGAGCGGATCGCGCCGAGTTGTTCGGGTGTCAGGAGATCGAGCAGCGCGTGAGCCTGTTGGCGTTCCTGTTGAAGATCGAGGGCCACCGCGAGTAACTTCCCTTCTCCGCCGCCGTTGCGGACGGACTGCCAGCGGCGGGCTTCCTGTTTCAGAATCATGCCTTCCAGCAGCGATCGCAACACACACGCGGCCGGAGACGCCTCTGAGCAAGTCGCGCGATGCCGCGGCTGCGGCACTGTTCGATGCGCTGGCCACCGAGGAATCCGAGGACAGCGAGGAGGATGAAAGGCTAAGATCGAAGTGATGGAACCGCGAATCCTGCGGGTGAGTGAAGCCGACGCGGTGCGCGATCTCGCCGCTATCCTGCAACGTGTGCAGGCCGGTACGGAAGTCGTGATCGAGCGCAATGCGCAGCCGTTCGCGATCATCCGCGCCGCCGCTCCGGAGCGGCGCACGATCTCAGAGTGCATCGCCCTAGCCGAAGCCCACGAGAAGGAGTCCGGCGACGGGCCGGTGCTCGATCCGGACTTCGCGGCCGACGTGGAAGAGATCGTCCGCAACCGCAAACCGTGGAACCCGCCGGCGTGGGGCTGATCCTCGATTCCAGCGTGGTCATCGCCGGTGAGCGGCGCGGCCACACCGTGCGGCGGATCCTGGAACAGTTTAGGAACGACTACGGAGAAAGCGAGATCGGCCTGTCCGTGGTGACCATCGTGGAACTGGTGCACGGCGTCCAGCGCGCCGGGACGGAAGAACGCCGGCAGCGCCGCCAGGCCTTTGTGGACGAACTGATCCGCGACGTGCCCGTGCACCCGGTGACCATCGAGACGGCTCGGCTTGCCGGGCGCATCGAGGGCCACCAGGCCGCACAGGGCGTGAGCATCGCCTTCGAGGACCTGCTGATCGCCGCGACGGCGCTGCAACTCGGCTTCGGAGTCGTTACCGGCAACGTCCGCCACTTCGAGCAGATCCCCGGCCTGAAGGTGGTCAAGCAGTGACGCGCCGCGTGGGTTGCGGACGCCGAGCACAGTGACGTACGCCGTCAGGTGATCCAACGGGACGGCTGGCCGGCGACGCAGACCTACGACTACACGGACGGACTGGGGATGCTGACGCGCGTGGCCGAAAGATGCCGCGAAGCGGAGGCTGGCAGGGGGAACAGAAAGGGCCGTTCACCATGGGCGCGGAGGCGGATCAGGGGCGGAGTGACGCCCTTGAGTTGATTGATTGCGCCTTCGCCGGTGAGGACGTAGCGGCCCAGAGTCTTGAGAATCCGGATGGCGATGGGCTGCTCGATGGCGCAGTTGCCAGCCTTGGCCTGGTTGGTCCAGACGATGCGCTTGGCCATGCTGGTTTACGGTTCGCGGCTGATCTTCTCCCAGTCGGCCATGGAGAGGCCGAACTCGGCGAGCACTTCCTGATGCGGGATCGGCTGGTTGTGCTTACTCCATTCATCGGCTTCGGCGATCGCCTTGGCTTCTTCCGGGCTGAGCGTGTCGCCGTCTTCGTCGAGGAACACTTCCAGGAGATTGCGCACAGCGCCCAACTTGGGGGGCGGCAACAGATCGACGAGTGAGTGAACCTGGCGGCGTTCCTGTTGGAGATCCGCCTTGCGATGCGCGGTGAGAGGGCGATTGCAGAGGCGAGAATTCCGGATGCGGACATCGAGCGGCACCGCCGCGTGTCGCTCAACGTTCCTCATGGCAGGCGGCGCAGTCGTTCCGCGCTTTCGTCTCGGCGTGGCAGGCCATGCAGAAGCGCATGTTGTTCTCCACTTCCCTGGTGATGACATCGCGCTTCTGCACGGGTCCGTGGCACTTCTCGCAGGCCGTTCCGGCGGCGGTGTGCACGCGATGACTGAAGTAGACGAACGCGGGGATCTGGTAGACGCGGACCCAGGGAAGAGGCTCTCCGCTCCTGGCCGCCGCCGCTAGCTTCTGAATGTGCGGGCTCTCGGGTTTGACGGCCAGGTGGCAGGTCATGCAGAAGCGCTCGGCGGGAAAGCCCATCTGTTCGCCGGGGTCTGGGTTTTTGTGGCACGAGCTGCACTTCAGTCCGAGGGCAACGTGCGTTTTGTGGCTGTAGGGAACCGGTTGCTGCTGCGCGGACATGCCCGCCGCCAGCAGCAACCATCCCGCAACCAGGTTGACCGCCGTCGTCACTTGGGCGTTACGTGAATCAAGGCGCCGGGGTTGGCGTCTTCGAGCAACCACAGGGAGCCGTCGGGCGCCTGTGCGACATCACGGATGCGCTTGCCGACGTCCCAGCGTTCCACGGCCTTGGCCCCGCCTTTACCGTCGAACTCCAGGCGAACGAGGGCACGGCTCGCGAGGCCACTCACGAAGCCGCTGCCATCCCACTGCGGGAAGGTCTTCTGGCCCCGATAGAACATCAGGTTGCCGGGTGCGATGACGGGAACCCAGTAGAGCACGGGTTTGGTGAACTCGGAGCGGTCATCGTGGTTGGGGATGGGCGCTTCGTCGTAGTTGATTCCGTAGGAGACGACGGGCCAGCCGTAGTTCTTCCCCTTCTCGATGAGGTTCAGTTCGTCGCCGCCTCGCGGGCCGTGCTCCACCTCCCACAGCTCACCCTTCGGGGAGAAAGCCATTCCGTAGGGAGCCCGGATGCCGGAGGCCCAGGTTTCCGCGGGTGTTTGATTCCCTTCGGGGAAGGTGTACATGCTGACGGGCTTTGCTGTTTTGGCGAGTTCGGTGTTGCGGGGCGGATCAATGAGGGGGATGGTGGCGGCGCCGGTCTTGCCGTAGCCCGGGTTACCGGGCGCGGGCTTGCCGTCGAGGGTGAGGCGCAGGATCTTACCGACGGGTTGGTCGGGGTCCTGAGCGGGGGTCATGCGCTGGCGGTCGCCGACGCTCATGAACAGGTACTGGCCGTCGGGGGAGAATGCAATCTGGCCGCCCACCTGTCCACCCTTGCCACGCGGCATCTGGCGCCAGATGACCTCGAAGTTTTCGAGGCGGGGGTTGCGTCCGAGGTTGAGCCTGGCGCGGGCCAGCGCCTGGCCGCCGCCGTAATCTCCCGGCTCAACGTAGGTGATGTAGATGCTCTGGTCGGTGGCGTAACGCGGGGAGAGGTACACGCCGAGCATGCCGTTCTGGCCCTGCCAGTAGACGGGAGGCGTGTTGGCGAGCGGTGCGATCTTCTTTCCCTCGGCGGAGACCAGCCAGATGGGCCCGATCTTTTCGGTGACGAGCATGCGGCCGTCGGGCAGGAAGGCAATGCGCCAGGGCAGCCCTAAGGTGTCCGTCGTGGTCATCTGAAAGGGCAGTGTGGCGGCGGGTTTCTGATCTCCGACGTTCACCTGGCCCGAGGCCGTCAACGCTCCCAGGGCGAATAACAGCGCCCGTCTAGCCGTTCGCTTCATGATGGTCCTTGTCTTCCTCTTCTGTTGGATTCCAGCCCAGTCGTCAGGGTGTGCAACGGTTCTCAGGGTACTACGATCCCACCACCGGATGTCCCGATCGCGGCCACGAGGTCCCTCATTGTCATTGTATCCAGCATCTGCGCGTTTGCTGTCTTCTCGGCGCGGGCCGGACATGGAGACGGCTCGGCGGTTGCCGGAGCTTGCGACGCAGGGCGCGATGTGGGCGGGAGCGTTTCTCGCGATCGGCGTGCTGATCGCCGCGCCCGCCGAACTGTTGGCCGCCCTGGACGCTGAGGCCGAAGAGGACAGAGAGGAGGGGTAACCGGTATGATCAGAGAGATGATGACCGTGCATGTGACGGAGGCCGAACTCGCCCGCGACGTGCATGCCGTGCTGGAGAAGGTCCGGCGCGGCATCGAAGTCGTGATCGAGCAGGACAACCGCCCTGTCGCAGTGCTCAAGGCTCCACAGGTGAAAGGCCGGAAAATCTCCGAGGTGATCGCCGCGCTGGAAGCCAGCGGTGCCAATGCAGTGATCGATGAGGACTTCGCGCGGGACGTGGAAGAAGGCATCAAAGCCCACCGTGAGCCATGGAACCCGCCATCCTGGGATTAGTCCTCGACTCCAGCATCCTGGTTGCCGCTGAGCGAGCTAAGCTGACAACTCCGGCGGTGATCAAGAATATCCGTGCTTCCGCTGGTGATGTGCCGATCGTTATATGCGCTCTTACCGTGGCGGAACTGGCGCACGGCATCTATCGCGCGAACTCACCGGAACGCAGCCAACAGCGCCGGCAGTTTCTGGACGAACTGAAAGCCCAGGTTCCAGTGCATCCGGTGACGGAAGCAACCGCCGAGATCATCGCGCGAATCGGCGGCGAGCAAGCGGCCAAGGGGATCAATCTTCCGCTCGGTGATCTCATTATCGGAGCGTGCGCCCTGGAACTCGGCTACGCGATCGGAACGAGCAATGTCCGCGACTTTAGACGCATCCCTGGCCTTACCATCCTGCAACTCTGAGCGATAGCCTGCCCCTTCCCCTCCAACTCTGGCTGTTCGAGTGGGATGCGAGTTTTGAGGCACATGCAGCGATAAGGCTCTGAAGGGCGGTGGCTGTGCATTTCAAGGCCGAAGTTTCACGAAGCAACGGGGCAAGGACATCGTCAAGGATCGAAAGGCGTTCCGCTCTCAGTTGAAGACCTTGGGGAATTCGAAGGACGCCAGCCTTCGCGCGGATGCTGGTGCTGGTTGTGCTTACTCCAGTCATCGGCTTCTGCGATCGCCGTGGCTTCTTCTGGGCTGAGCGTGTCGCGGTCTTCGTCGAGGAACACTTCCAGAAGATTTCGCATAGCGCCCAGCTTGGCGGCGTCGAAAATGGCGGCGCGGAGAATCGAGCGCAAGCCGTCGGCGGCGTGAGCGAAAGCGTGTCATCCAAAGTGGCGGTGGGCGGTGCCAGAAGCATGACAGCGTTTCTGAGCCTACCGGTTAAGCTTCGCGGCGGTTGGGGAAGCGGAGCAAGGTGACGGTATCGCCGTCGTTGTGAAAGCGGACGCGGTAGTCGCCGACGCGGAGGCGAAACTCGGGCGGGTCGATTCCCCGCAGCCGCCGGACATTGCCCGCGCCGGTTTCGGCAAAGCGCTCGACGGCGGTCTTGACGCGCCGGGCGATGCCTCTATCGAGAGCGGCCGTGTCTTCCAAGGCCGTCCCGGTCCAGGCGATCTCCATCTACTCCAGCCCGAGCCGGCGCATAGCTTCGGAGTGAGGGATGCCCTTGCCGCCGTTCTTCTGGAGCCAGGTCTTGGCTTCGGCGACGGCGGCCTTCTCTGCGTCCGTCTCCGGTTCGTCGTCGATTGGCGCGTTGCGCAAGGCCGCCGCTACTGGATCGACGATGGTTTCCAGGAACTGAACCAGGCCGGCAAGCTGGTTCTCGGGCATGCGGTCGATCAACCGGTGGGCGTGCTGCCGGGTGTCATTCATCGCGTGGAGCCTCCGTTCTCGGTGAAGCGGCGTTCGGCCGCTGGGTTAGGCGCTCGGCATAAGAGAGCCTTGACTGCATTCGCTGATGCGAGGCGTTTCGGTTCGCTATTGCAGTTGGCGCAGGGCCTCTTCCGCGGCTCGCTGCAGAATGCCGCGGGGCGACTTCATTAGGGCGGCTTCTCTGAGCAGGGGCACCTGGGTGCGGTCGCCCGTCCGACCGAGCGCCCGCAGAGCTTCGGCTTGCGCGAGGTAGCTGTCCTCACGGCGGAACCGCTCGGCCAGGAACGCGGACTCGCGCAGTTCGCCAAGGCGGCGCAGCGCTGCCGCGCGGACATTGGACTTTGGGTCCGCCGCGCGTTCGCGAAAGAAGGCGGCATCGCCTTCGGCCGACTCGACCGCGGCGCGGCGGACGGCCCAGAATCCGTCCTCTCCGGCCGCTTTGCGGAGTTCGGCCTCCGCGCCGCGGCCCTGGAGTTCGCGGGCAGCCCACAGCCGTCCCATGGCGCCGTCGTTTTGCAACTGGAACACCAACTCCTGGGCGCTCTTCTGAAAGCGCAGTTCCATGAGCAGGTGGTCGCCTTCGTCGAACCGGACGAGCAGCGGCTTCGTGCCGCAGGGGATGTCGAACGACTGCTCGGGTTGTGCGGTGACCCGCAGCCGGTGAACGTTCTTTCCGGCCGCGTTGACAATGCCGATGTCCACCGGCGTCTCAAAGAGCGAGGCCTGCTTCTGCCGAACTTTCAGGCGCGCGGTCTTTGCGGATTCCAGCCACTCCCAGGAGACCTCGAAAACCGGATGCCCGGCGCGATAGATCCACTGGTCGAAGAACGCGTCGAGCCGCTGACCGGAAGTTTCGCGGATGGCGGCAAGGAAGTCCCGCGCGTCCGCGGTGGAGTAGGCGTGCTTCCGGAGCATGCGCGTGACCGCCTTGCGGAACGGCTGGTCGTCCATGATCCAGCGGAGCATGTGCAGTACGGCGGCGCCCTTCTGATAGGTGTGGCGGTCAAAGTTCTGGTTCGGAGTCTGCCAGCCGTCCCAGACGATGGGGCGCTGGTGCCTGGTTCGGGCTTCGTCGAGATAGACGTTGCGCTTCTCCATGAGGTTGAGGGCGCCCTCGTCCTCACCGAGCGCGTGCTTCGCATAGAGATACTCGCCGTAGGTGGCGAAGCTCTCGTTGATCCAGGCCTCGCCCCAGTCCCGCATGGTCACGAGGTCACCCCACCATTGATGCGCCGCTTCGTGAGCAACCAGCCAGTGGGTGGGAAAGTCCTGATCGGCCTTCTCATCGTGAATCTGGCCGTCGCCGATGAGAGTGGCCGAGGTGCTCTCCGCGCCGCCGCCGAAGCGCGGGATGGTGATCTGGTCGTACTTGTCCCAGGGGAACGCCACGCCGTACTCGCGCTCGAAGAAGCGGAGGATCTGGCGGGTTTGCCCAAAGGCACGGAAGGCATGGTCTTTGTCCTTGGGATAGACCCAGAAGTTCACCGACAGGGCGCCGCCGGTGTCCGGCACCTTTGCGTAGGGACCGGCGACCAGAACGAACAGATAGGTGGAATGGGGTCTGTCCTGCACCCAGTGAAAGCGCGCGCCGGCCGGGGTCCTGGTTACCGAAACCAGCCTGCCGTTGGCAATGGCATGATCGTGTTCCCGCACGGTGGCAATGATCTCCGACGCCGCTTTGTCGGCGGGGTGATCGTTCGAGGGAAACCAATGCCGCGCCCCTTCGGGGAAAGAAAGCGTGTTGATGAGCCTGGGGTGGTCCTTCGACTCGTCCTTAAAGCTGAGCCCGAGGTCATAGCCCCGCATCATGCCGTACCTGGCGGGATCGACGGTGACATTGCGGGCCTCGTAAGCGACCGTGAAGATGGCCCGTTCGCGCCGGCGGTGGGGGCGCCGCAGATACACGGTCAGTTTGCCGGGCGACTGCTCGAAGCGAAGTCCGCCGCGATGGTCCCTGACCGAGGTGACGCGGAACGTCTCGGCGTCCAGTTCGCAGGCCTCGAAGCCATGCTGGAGCGGCAGGAGGGTGATCCTGGTTGTACCGCGAAAGGAGCGGGCCGCTTCGTCGAAGCTCAGTTCGATGCGATAGCGCTCGACGTCATATCCCCGGCTGAAGGCGCCGGGACGCGGCGCGCCGGCCAAACACGCCGCCGCGGCGGAGAGCAGAACGAGCGCTCTCATCTGGCGCGATCCCGCATGAGCTTCTCGATCTCATCCGGCGAGGCGGGGAGGAAGCTGGTGAAGTTCTCGAAGCCATCGGGGGTTACGACCACGACGTCCTCAATGCGCATGTAGAGCCGCTCCTCGTGAACCCAGAGCATGGGGTCAATGGAGAAGACCTGACCGGCGACGAGCGGGGCTTTGCGGTAGTTGCCGACGTCATGCACGGTCATGCCGACGGGGTGCGACAAGTGTCCGCGGAAGGAGAGCATGCCTCGGGCGGCCTCCCGGTAGATCTTTTTCGAAACGGCCAGCTTCTCGACGAGGGGCGCCATCTCATCGCGGGCGGCATCCATGACCTGGTCGGCCGTGACACCGGCCCGGATGCGTTTGAGCAGGGCGTCGCGGTAGGCGACGATGAACTCGCTGAGCGCGCGCTGATCTTTGGTGTACTTGCCGCTCACGGGCCAATTGCGGGTGATGTCGCTCGTGTAGTAGCGGTAGTCAGGCGCGAAGTCCATGAGGACCATGTCGCCGTCCTTGAGGCGGCTCGAGTTGGCCATGTAGTGGCCCATATAGGCGTTGGCGCCGCCGGCGGTGATGGACGGGTAGCCTTCGAACCTGGCTCCGTTGGAGAGGAAGACGAAGCGGGCCGCGGCGTCGAGTTCGTACTCGAAGACGCCTTCCCTGGTGCGCTTGATGGCATCGAGG
Organism: Bryobacteraceae bacterium; assembly: GCA_031969915.1. GTDB lineage: Bacteria > Acidobacteriota > Terriglobia > Bryobacterales > Bryobacteraceae > DALYJJ01. Next base: position 18,552 of record DALYJJ010000098.1, read on the forward strand.
ATGCCGAGGGCCGCGATGCGCGAGGCCTCGCGGATGAGGCTGATCTCGCGCGGGCTCTTGACCAGCCGCAACTCATCGAGAATCGGCGAGAGGTCGCGCAGTTCGAAGGACGGGAAGCGATTCCTCAGGAGCGAGATGAACTGCGCCGAACGGGAGAGGCGGCCGTCCCAGGGGTCGGCCGCCACCTCAGCGTGCGCGCGCAGGGTTTCGTCCCGGCTGCCCATCACGCCCTGCAGCGGCGCGCTCGGCACGTAGACCGCGGGCGCGGGCAGGCGGATCTGCATCCCGGCCAAGTGCACAGACAGCATTTCGACGCCGAAGACCGCATCGGCGCCGCTGAGCTGGCGAACCTCGGCGGCGTCCTCGGCTGACAGGGTCTTGCCCTGATTGCTGTCCCGCGCTTCGTCGCGGTGCGGCAGGAAGAGAGTGGTCCGGCGGGAGCGGCCGTCGAGGAGCATGTAGGAGTGGGGAGCTTCGAGTCCGGTCAGGTAGTAGAAATCGTTCGCCTGGCGGAAGACGCCAAAGCCTTCGGGCAGCGCGGCGGCTTGAACGATGGCGACGGCACGATTTCCGATCTGGTCGAAGACGTTGGCGCGGCGGGCGGCAAACTCGTCGGGTGGGAAGTCGGCTGCGGCGGCGAGTG
>DALYJJ010000098.1:19204-24438 GCA_031969915.1 Bryobacteraceae bacterium
CCGCCTGCTCGGCCGCGAGCCGGACGGCCGGCTCGTAGGGAGTGCTGGTTCGTTGTCGAGCAGCCTGCCTGCAGCAGCACGAGTGCGGCGGCGAGTGGGACGAGTAAGAGGAGGAGGAAGAGCGGCATGACATGTTCTACCACAAGCGTGCGACGGGGCCCTTCGGGAGGCGATCGTGCCGGGCGCACTACCCAAGCTTCGCCTCGCCTCTCTTGCAACTCCGCTCGCTGCGTGATTCAATGGCTAGGACTTACTCCCAGCGCGCTGTCCATCCCGTCCGGAGCAATACAATGTGCCCCTCCCGTATGCGACTCAACAACTGGTCTCTGATCTCATCCTGCGAGCGCTCGTGACAAGTCGCGATTTCCACCAGGTGCTTCGTGTTCTTGAGGCCTTGAATAGCCGCCGCCCGAACTGCGTGTTTCGGTCGGTGTGGAGATGAAATGATGCCGCGCGCTCCTGATCTAGTCAGTTTGTATCGATTGATGCATATGGAGAATCTTCGGACGCTTCTAACGCGCGGCGCGCTTCATGCGCCGAACTTCACTCCGGATGATGGTCTGCCATATCGAGCGATTCACAACCCGAGCGTCCAGGCGGGCCGGCATGACCGGCCCATAGGGTATGGGCCTGGCGGCACTTGCCACGACTACGTTCCGTTCTACTTTGGACCACTGTCGGTGATGTTGCTGAACTTGAAGACAGGGCGTGTCGAGGGTTACAACGAGGGGCAGGCGCCGCTGATCTACCTCACGACGACTCAGCCGAACGTGCAGGCGGCTGGCTGCCAGTTCGTGTTCTCTGACGGACATGGACTGGCCAGGTTCACCGGTTGGTACGACGACCTTGCACAACTGGATCAGGTGGACTGGAACCTGGTCGGGGCTCGATATTGGGCCGACCAGCCGGACGATAATGATCGGAAACGCCGCAAACAGGCCGAGTTCCTGATCTGGCAGTACTGAGAAGAGAGGCCGGCAATGATTGACATCGTCGAAGGCAACATCCTGGAGGCTGATGCCGAAGCATTGGTCAACACGGTAAACTGCGTCGGCTTCATGGGCAAGGGCATTGCGCTTCAGTTCAAGCAAGCGTTTCCAGCCAACTTTATGGCGTATGAGGCAGCTTGCCAATCGGAAGAAGTTGTGCCGGGGCGCATGTTTATCTTCGACAACGGACGGCTCCTCAATCCCCGGTTCATCATCAACTTCCCGACGAAGCGCCACTGGAGAGGGAAATCCCGCATCGAGGATATTCGATCTGGGCTGAAGGCGCTGATCGCGGATGTCCGCCGGCTGGAAATTCGCTCCATCGCCGTCCCTCCACTTGGCTGTGGTCTTGGCGGCCTGGGCTGGGGCGAAGTGCGTCCCTTGATTGAGAGGGCATTTTCCGAGTTGCCCGACGTGCGGGTGTTACTGTTCAAGCCCGTTGGAACGCCCGACGCAAAAGCGATGCCCGTCCGGACCGCACGTCCTCACATGACACCGGCTCGCGCCCTGTTCATCAAGCTTATGGACGCTTATGCGGCGTTGGAGTACAGCCGCACATTGCTCGAAGTTCAGAAGCTGGCGTATTTCCTGCAAGAGGCGGGAGAACCGCTGCGGCTCAAGTACGAGGCCGGTCACTATGGGCCGTACGCGGCCAACTTAAACAAGGTCCTGGAAGTCATGGAGGGCCACTTCATTCGTGGGTATGGCGATCAGCAGAAGCCGGATGCCGAGATCGAATTGCTACCTGGTGCTATCGAGGAGGCCAGCAGCTTTCTCGAGGGGCAATCGGAATCCCTGGCGCGCCTGGAACGAGTCGGGACGCTGATCGAGGGTTTTGAGACTCCATACGGGATGGAGCTTCTGGCGACTACCCACTGGGTTGCGCGCCGCGGCGGTCCGACGAGCAGCAGTGTTCCGGCAGCGGATGCGGGCGAGGCCGTTGTTCAGATCCACGCCTGGAATCCCCGCAAGCAGCAGGTTTTCAAACCCGAGCACATCCGTACAGCGTGGGGCCAACTGGCGCAGCAAGGCTGGTTGTGCGAGACCAAGTTCTGAAGGGCGGTCCGGCGGCGGCGTCTACCTTATCCGCCCCATGATCGGCGCGCAGTGGAAGGACGGAGTTTCCGGATGAGCCGCTAGCGCAACCCGGCGTAGCTTTGCCAGCGGCGTTCGATTGATTCCATCGCGGGCCGGCCGCGGTGGACGTAGAGGGCGTAGCGGAGGATGAGTTTGCCGTCCACGGGCAGGGTGAGGGGCTCCTCGGCGGAGATGGCGACGCCCATCCATCCGTCGTTGCGCACGTGAAACACGGACGGGTGGCCGGGGTTCATCGGATGATCGAACAGGGTGACGCCCTCGATGAGGTCGGGGGCGGAGGGGCCTGAATAGTCGACCCATCGGGCGCGCTTCCAGAGCGTGCCGGATTCGTTCACGCCGCCCTCGGAGTTCCGGACCAGGCCGCCACCATCGTTCACGCCGAGGGTCTTGGCCAGCCGGACAGCGAAGGGGCCGAGCGGGGTCTTACCGAAAACCACGGGGTGCCCCTGGGGGGTGAACTCCAATTGGAGCGTGAGCATCCACTCGCCGTTGCCCAAGGTTTCCACCGAAGTGGTGCGGGTTTCGTTCATCACGGTGCGGCCGCCTCCGGGGGCGACCCACGCATTCCGGGTGACGATGAAGGCGCGGCCGTCTTCGTCTTCGATCCGGTCGAGGCTCTGGTGGACGATGCGGCCGGCGTTCCTGTCCTCCCAGAACGAAAGGCCATTGACGTCCTTGTGGGAGATCCAAACCGAGTTGTGATGGCTGTGCCCCTGCGGGTCGCGCGGGTGTCCCATGCGCGTGAGCGGGCGGCCCGAAGGGCTGTAAATGGGGTAGAGGAAGGGGCGCTCGAGCGAGGGGCCGTAGTGATAGCGGGCGAGCTCGGCGCCATCGCGCTGAAACGAGATCTGCTGGTAGGGCTCGGGAACGGCCTGGAGGCGCGGAATGGGTTTCGGCTGTCCGGCCAGCACCGCCGACAGCGCCAAGAGAAGGACCACCCGCACCGCAAGAGGGTACCACGAATGGCGGGCGATTGCGGCATTGAGGCATTCTAGAAGTTCATGGATCTGCTGATCTTCGACCTGGACGGGACGCTGATTGATTCGCAGCTCGATCTTGCGCATTCGGTGAACGCGGCGCGCGGGCACCTGGGGCTAGCGCCGCTGGGCCACCACATTATCGCCACGTATGTGGGCAACGGTTCCCGGGTGCTCATCGAGCGGGCGATGGGGCCGGGCGCGGATGAGTTCGACATCGACCGGGCGCACAGTTTCTTCCTGCAGTACTACCGCGATCACATGCTCGACCACACGCGCCTCTACCCGGGTGTGCGTGAGGCCCTGGACCGGTTTCGCGACGAAGGCGTCGCGATGGCGGTGCTCACGAACAAGCCGGTGCGCTTCAGCGAAGGGATCATCGCGGGGCTGGGCCTGACGGACCACTTCTTCCGGGTCTACGGGGGGAACAGCTTCGAGCAGAAGAAGCCGCACCCGATGGGCGTGGACGCGTTGATCCGGGAGAGCGGCGCGGCGCGCGAGCGCACGCTGATGATCGGCGACAGCGGCGTGGACGTGAAGACGGCTCGCAACGCCGCGATCGCGGTGGTGGGCGTGGCCTGGGGTTTTCAGCCGGAAGGCTTCGAATCCGATCCGCCCGACGTACTGGTGGATGAGATGGAGGAACTGGTGCGCTGGGTATTGGAGAGGCGGCAGGCGCCGGCGCGATGAACGGCGGGGGGGGGTGGGCGGGGGTCGCCGCGTACTTCCTCTGGAACACGCGCGGCGGCTGGACGGCGCGCTTCACGCAAGACGACATCATGAACCTCTACGGCGCGTGGATTCTGCCGTGGAGCAAGCTCATCGACGGCGCGGTTCTGTTCTTCACGCCGATCGCGCGCCCGGTGGGCGCACTGTTCTACCGGTCGATCGATGGGGTGGCCGGCCTCAATCCCGTGCCGTACCGCGTGGCGGCGATGCTGCTGCTGGCGGTGAACGTGGTACTGCTTTATCGCTTCGTGCTGGGGCTTACGGAAAAGCGCGAGGCCGCTCTGCCGGCTGCGTTGCTCGGCGCCTTTCACGTGCGCATGGCGGATCTCTACTTCAGCACCGGCTCGGCGTACGATGTGCTGGCCTACCTGTTTGTGATCGCGGCGATGCTGGTTCATGTGCGGGGCGGTCCCGGGATGGCAGTGTGCGGTCTGTTCGCGTTCGCTCTGGGTTCGAAGGAGATCGCGGTGGCGCTCCCGGTGGCCGTGTTCGCCTACGAACTCCTCTGGCAGCGGCGGGCCACTGTTCGCGACTGGCTCTGGGAGCGAGGCGGCACTCCGCTCGCGACCGCCGTCATGGCTGTCGTCTTCATCATCGGGCGCGCCGGGAAAGGAAGCCTGGCGAACAACGCCGCCTACACGCCGGTGTTCTCCGCGGAGCGGTATTGGGAGACGTGGACGGTTTATCTGAATCGTCTGGTGCTGCGCGAGGAGTGGCTGGGTTCGGCCGCGGCGGCGGCGATCCTGGGCGCGTTGCTGGCGATTGCGTTGTGGCGCCGGTCGAAGGCAATGATCTTCGGATGGGTCTGGCTGGTGGCTTTTTCGCTACCGCTGAACTTCATCCCGCCGCGCGGCCTGTTTGCGATGTACCTGCCGCTGGCGGGCCTTTGCCTCTGGGCCGGCGCGCTGCTGGCACCCCTCTCGCGCGGACTGCCCGTGCTCGCGCTGGCCCTGACCCTGGTGTGGGAACCGCAGCGTTCCCAGATGCTCTGGTGGACCGAAGAGCCTTCGGCGCGGATACACGCCCTGATCGACGACCTGCGCACGGTGCGGCTGCCCGGGAAGGCGAGTGTGCTGCTGCTCGACGATCCGTTCGGCACCGACGAATGGACGCCGCTCTTCCTGTTCCGGCTGTCGCAGCGCGACGAGGAGATCAACGTTTTCCGCACGAAGATGGACCCGGGCTTGCGCAACGCGCAGCGGGATTTCAATTACCTGTTCGGCTTTGAGCAGGGCCGGATGCGACTGGTGCGGGGTCCGCAGTGAGCCGCTGATTGCGCCAATACTCGGCAATCACCTTCTGCACGTACCGCTGCGTCTCCGGAAACGGCGGTATCCCATCGTACTTTTCCACGTTGCCGGGGCCGGCGTTGTACGCCGCCAGAGCGAGCGAGACGCTGCGGTACTTCAAGAGCAGTTCCCGTAAGTAGCGCGCGCCCGCG
>DALYJJ010000099.1:0-10592 GCA_031969915.1 Bryobacteraceae bacterium
CGGCGGGTGGCCATGGAACGCATCCGGTTGGCGGACCAGCACGCACAGTTGGATGGGGAGAAGCGGGTGGCCCAGGCGTTCGGCGGAGGGCAGAGGGAACCGTCTGCGCAGGTTCCGTTCATCCGGCTGAAGGGGTAGGGCGGGAGTCCTTTCGCGAGCCGGCGGGTTCAGGCGCTTAGGATCAGGAGAGTAAAAAAAGAAGGGCCGCCTTTCGGCGGCCCTTCGGCGTTCGGGCTATGGGTGCGATTAGCCACGGAGCAGGGAGAGAACAGCCTGCGGCGCGGAGTTCGCCTGGGCGAGGGCGGCGATACCGGCTTGGATCGCAACCTGCGCCTTGGTGAGGTTGGCGGCTTCGGCGGCCAGGTCGGCGTCGCGGATGCGCGATTCGGCGGCCGCGATGTTGGAGACCTGGGACTGGGCGAGGTTCACGGCGTAGGTGAACTGATTCTGGCCCTTACCGACGACGGCTTGGTTCTTGCCGAGGGCCTTGACGGCTTCGGCCAGGGCGGTGACGGCGGACTGGGCGCTATCGAGGGTATCGATGGTGGAGTTGGCGCCCGAGCCGACCTGTTTGGAGGAAACGACGCCATTGGTGGAGTCGAGACCGGTGTTGTTGGCGTTCTTGCCGACGCTGAGGCGGAAGTCCTTCACCGTCGAGGTCAGGGTGAACTTCTCCGCGCCGCCGTCGATGACCTTCACAGCGGTCATCTTCTGGAGCGTGGAGTCGTTGGACTCCTGGAGGGCCTTATTGATGGTGTTGATCGCTTCGTCCAGAGAGCGGGCGTTCGTGTTGTCGAGCGTGATGGCCTTCGAATGCACGGTGCCCACGGCATCGGTTGCCTGAACGGTGAGCGCCTGCTTGTCGGTGGCATAGTTGATGGCGCTGAACGTGAGGGGCGTGGCCGTGCCGGCGGTGTTGGCAAGCTGGTAGCTTCCCGAGCCGACATAGGCTTTGAAATCGGAGCCCGTCACCGTTGGGGCGGAGTAGCTGGCGACAGCCGCGTTCAGAGCCGAGCCGAAGTCGGCAGTGGCGGCGCTGGCGGAGATCTGGAGCCGGAACTTGGTGCCGGTGCCGGCGGTGAAGGTCACCGCACCGGAGGACACTGTCGCCTGGAGGTCGGAGCCTTCGAGGCCGGCGGTGGTGGCGATGGCGCCATTGATCGCGCCGGCCATCGCGGCGTCCGTCGTGTTGTTCGCCGCGCTGAAGGTGACGTTGACGTCGATGCCCGCGCCTCCGTTGAAGGAGAAGGTAAAGCGGGTGTTGCCCACGGCAGCCGCGTCGGCGCCGGTTACGACGGAGTTGTACTCGAAGTTACTGCCGGCGTCCAGCATGAACCCGCCGAATCCGAGCCGATTCGAAGTATCGCCCGAGACCGCCACGCGCAGATCTTCGCCCTTGGCGCTGGTGAACTGGATACCACCGGACGCGGTCGGATCGACGTCGGTGACGGTGATGCCCGCGGCTTTCAGGGTCGAGTCGGCCGCGACCGCCGCCTGGAGGCGAGCGCCGTAGGCAGCCTGGGTTTCCGCCACCGCGCTGAAGGTGAAATCGTAGGGGGAGGTCAGCCCGCCACCCTCGATGCGGTACTTGATGGTTGCCGCACCGCCGAAAGCGCTGGCGCCAACAACCGCGCCCGTAGTGGTGCTGGCGATGTTCGATCCCTCGGCGCCGGACTGGAAGTTGCCGAGCAGAGCGTTGGCCATCTTGTCGCCGCCGGCGACCTGGAAGCTCGCCGTGCTCGAAGAGAAGGCCAGCATCTGGTTGCCGCTCGAGTCGGTGACGAGCTTGGCCTGGACGCCCGCGTTCTTGAAGGCTGTCGCCTGGCTGGTGGCCTGGTTGCCCGCGGCGGTGATGGCGGCGTTGACCGCCTGCACCATTGCGTCGGGCGAGGCGATACCGTTCACGTTGACGCTCAGTTCGATGGACTTGGAATCGCCGAAGCCGGGTCCGCTCAGCCGGAACTTGGTGAAGCCGGGGGTGGCGAGCGAAGCCACGTTGTTCGCGTTCGCAACGATGTTCTCTACCTTGGTGTCGCCCGTGGAGAGGTTGTAGGCGGTGGCGTTCTTCGCCTGCACGCCCTGGAGGCCGAGGCTCTGCGAGTCGATGGTGGAGGTGGTGAGGTCGATACCGACCGAACCGTTGGAGATTTCCGTCACGCCGCCGCTCGACCTGCCGCCGCCGATGAACACCTGGAGGTTCTTGGCAAAGATTCCGCCCGTGTTCAAGCCAACCGCCTGCGCCTGCCGGTCGATTTCCTGGAGCACGCTCTGGAATTCGCTGTTCAGCACGGCGCGCTCGCCGGTGAACGTACCGGAGGCCGATTGCGTGGCCAGGGTGCGGGCCCGGTCGAGGAGCTTCGAAATGTTGTTCATACCGCCGTCGACGATCTGCAACTGGCTGAGACCGTCATTCGCGTTGCGGACGCCCTGCGTCAGCACGCTGACGTCGGAACGGTACCCGTTCGCGATCGCCAGACCAGCCGCGTCGTCGCCGCTCGAAACGATGCGCAGGCCGCTGGTGACGCGGTTGATCGTCTTGGCCTGCATGTCGCTCGAAAGCCGAAGGTTCTCCTGTGCTTGCAGCGACGGGAGGTTGGTATTGATATTGAAAGCCATGCTCTTCTCCTTGCAATGTGCGCCGGGAATCCTTTCCCGGCGGCGGGCGGTTACGGCCCGCGCGTCTGAATTGCTTATCGCTGGCCGGGAAGAGGGTTTGAGGGGAAAAGGACCTTAGTTGCGTGTGCGGAGGCGGGTGATGAGGTTGGACAGCGCCTCCGGTGCGATGGGGCGCGCCGCGGCCTGATTCTCTTCGGCCGCAAGCTTCATTTCTTTACGGAGAATCGGCAAGGAGCGGGGAGCCGTGATGCCCAGCTTCACGCGTCCGCCGCTCACCTCAATGACCCGCAGTTCCACGGATTCGCCGAGCAGAACGGATTCTCCTGGCTTTCGGCTGATTACGAGCACGGGGGCTCCTTCGCGCCGGCGTCCGTCGCGGGCCCGCGGTGCGAGGCGGGGAAGAGGGGGTGGTCGTGGGTGTAGCCGGTCTCGACCTGCACGGCCTGGACGCCCAGCCGCGCGTCGCGCCGGATCACCACCGGGGCGAGCAGGTTGGCGGTGGGCGGGGCGTCGGCCGGAATATGAAGGATGGCCAGGCAGACGATCTCGCCCTCGATCTGGGGCCGTGCGGCGGGGTGCAGTCCGAGATGCTGCAAGTCCTCCGGCAGGAGGTGCAGTTGATAGCCGGGGTCGATCAGGCGGGCGGGCACGGCGTGGAGGCAGAGTTCGGGATCGGTGAGGCTCTGCAGAAAGAGGATCGGGGCGGCGTCGGGCCGCTCGAGGGCGAGGAATTGTTTGTGGCCCTCAAACGCGGGCAGGCCGGCGGGAAAGTCGATGGCCGCGTTCTCCGGGTATTCGACGGGTCCGAAGCGGGGTGTGACGACGCAGGGCACTCTCGAAGGTAGTAGGAGGAGGGAGCGGGAATTCTCAGTGCGCGCCGCGCGTGAGCAACATGATTTTCACGGTGTGGAACATGATGTAGAGGTCGAGCGCGAGGGAGAGGTTCTTGATGTAGTAAAGGTCGTACTCGAGCTTGGTGACGGTGTCCTCGAGCGTGTTGCCGTACTTGTAGTTGATCTGCGCCCAGCCGGTGATGCCGGGGCGGACGCAGTGGCGCTGGTTATAGAAAGGGATACGGGCGGCGAGGAGTTCGACGAACTCGGGCCGTTCGGGGCGGGGACCGACGAGGGCCATGTCGCCCTTCAGGACGTTCACCAGTTGCGGCAGCTCGTCGATGCGGAGGCGGCGTAGCCAGCGGCCGAGGGGAGTGACACGGGGATCGTCCTTCTGGGCCCACACCGCGCCCGTGCGCGCTTCCGCGTCGACGTACATGGAGCGGAACTTGTAGACCGTGAAATGGCGGCCGTTCTTGCCGACGCGGGTCTGGCGGAACAGGACCGGGCCGCGCGAACTGAGCTTGACGGCGAGGGCAGCGGCCAGCAGGAGGGGAGTGACCAGGATGAGGCCGACGAGGGCGGCGAAAAAGGCGACGACGCCTTGCAGGGCGAGCGAGCGTTTCCGCGGGCCCCAGCCGCCGAAGATCAACTGCGACGGGCGCAGCTCGCGCAGGCAGACCCTGCTGAAGGCAATCTCGTAGAGCGCGGCCGGCTCTTCGATGCGCAGGCCACCGAGCGAGAGGTCCAGGAGATCGTAAACGGGCAGCCGCTGGCGGCGCTCGGCGAGGCCGATGACGACGCGGTCGGGCCGGGTGGCGGCGGTGACCTCGCGGATCCTGGCCACCGTTCCGAGGGGTGGGCAAGCGGGCGGGTCCTCGACGGCATCCTCATCGCCGGCCAGGAATCCGAGGGGCTTCATTCCGAGTTCCGGGCGCTCGTTGATCCGGGCGACGACCTCGCGGATGGTGGGACTGGTGCCGGCGAAGAGGATCCGCTCGGCGCCGAAGGCGCGCAGAACGAGGCGATTGTAGAGCATGCGCCAGGCGGGCAGCAGGAAGAGACAGCCCGCGCTGCCGGCGAGCATGATGTCGCGAGGGAGCCGCCAATCGGCGTTCAGGTACGCGAGCGCGCCTTGCACCAGGAAGGCGACGCCCATGACGAGGCAGATCTGCTGCACCAGAATGGTGCGGCGGGTGACGCGGATCTGGTCGTAGAGGTCAGTGAAGTAGAGGCCGGCGAGCACGCTTCCGGAGACGGCGAGAATGCGCACCAGGCCGTCCTCGTAGAGCAGGTACAGCTCGAACTCCTCCGCCTTGATGATCCAGGCGGGCAGCAGGTAGAGACCGAGGATCAGGGCGATCTCGCTGAGCAGGAGTCCGAGCACGCTGCTCGGGATAAAGACTCGGAAGATCTGGATCATGTCCCCACTCGGTCAATGGGCCGGCGGGACGCACAGAGAGAACGCCGCCGCCCGAGACGGGCGCCAAAGGTGCCAGTTTACCAGCCGGGGCTACCCGGCCGTCACCGCTGGACGGTGAGCGTATTGGACGCCCCGGAATCGTTGTCCACCGTTACCGTCATTGACTCGATGGCGTCCAGCGCATTGATGCCCGTCACGTCGGAGCGGAACGTCAACGGAAGGGCGAGCACGAACTGCCCGCCGAACGGCTGGGACGCCGGATTCCGGAACCAGGCGCCCGCCGGATCGCCGGCGGGAATGGTGAGCCGGGCGGCGGCGAGTTGGAAGCCGGTGCGCGGCCTGAACTCGACGATCACGTTCCGGAGGTTGCGGCCGGTGGCGAAACCGGTCAGGGTGACGAGCAGCGAGTTGGTGCCCTCAGAGGTGTTCACGGTTAACAGGCGCGGCGCGGCAAGCGGGACGCGCAAGCGCGCGACGGGCGGCGAAGCGGGCGTCAAGGCGAAGCCGCCGCGGGTATTGAACGAAGGCGTGAGCACGATGTCTCCGGCCACCGAACCGGTTTGCAGGCGAAGCAGCGTGTCTCCGTTCGGGAACTGCGCCGTGGTGCTTCCGGCGGGGATGGTGAAATCGATGGAGCGGCTGCCGTTGCTCAGCACCACGGACCCGTCGGGGGAGAGGCCCGACAGTGGTTCGAGGGTCAGCACCACGTTACCCACGATGGCCACCGGATAGGCACTATCGAGGCGCAACGACAGCGCCGGCTGCGAGAGAGGTTCGACGTTGCCGGAGGCGCCCTCGAAGCGATACGACGGCAGCGGTACGGCGGGCGCTCCGTTGCCCGAGATGGTAAAGGGCACGGTGTCGACGCGGAGGCCGGCGGAGGTGAGGCTGACGGTATCGGGCGAATAGCGGATGCCGAAGGTGACCGAGGCTCCCGGCTCGATGGTCAACGGGAGCGCGGGGAGGTTGATCAGTTCAAAACCGGCGCGCAGATCGGTGAGCGCGATGCTCGCCAGGCTGGACGCCGCCGTGCCGGTGTTCTCAACGCGGAACACGGCCTCGCGGCTCTGGCCGATGGGCGTTGCGCTGAAGAGCACGGAGCCGTTCGGCTGGAGGGTTACCGAAACGCCCGCCACGGTGTAGGCATACACGAGGCGCGGCCCGACCGCCTGGCTGACGAGGTCGAATTGCGCGTTGTTGATGCGCAGCCGCCCACGGGCGGCCCCCGGCGTCGCCGGCGTGAGGTTGACGGTGAAGGTGAACGATCCGCCCTGAACCAGCGGTTGCGGCAGCGGAAGCAGGTCAGAGAGCTGGTATCCGGCACCGGTGAGCGAGAGGGAACTGACCACGGTGTCGGCCGTGCCGGTGTTGCGCACGCGGAAGGAGAAGCTGCGCGTTTCGCCGATTTTGGTCTCGGGAATGGTGAGGGTTCCGCCCTCCTCCACGGTCGCCGTCCGATCTTCGAAGAGGCCTTCGTAGATCAGTTGCGGCCCGGTCCCGTTACCTACCAGGCTGACCGTGATGGTGCGGCTGTCGAGCCCCATGGTGAGCGAGCCGCGCGACGGTCCATTCTGCTTCGGGGTGTAGCGCACGCCGAAACGGACTTCCCGTCCCGTGTCGACGGCCCCGGGCAGCAAGGGCGCGCCGATCAGTTCAAAGTCCGCTCCGGAGAGGGTCAGTGTTCGAACATTGCCGACTCCGGAGCCGCGGTTGAAGATGCTGACCGTGGCCAGGAGATTCGTGCCGACCGGCGTATTCGGGAAGTCGATCGCGCCGCCGTCGGCGAGGCTGACCAGGTTGCCGTTGGTGGGCAAGATGTACGCCAGGACGACCTCCGGCGCGGTACCCGTAAAGTTGAGGTTGAAGATGCTGAAGAGCGGCCGGCCGTCGGACCCGGGCTCGGAGACGACAAAACTGAGCTGAGCACTGACCACGCGGCTGGAGCGGGGCGTGAAGAGCACTTCCGATGCCGCGGTCTCACCCGGCTGCAGCACGGTGGCGGCGGCGGGGGCTGAGACCAAGGAGAAATCTCCGGCACCCAGCAGATCGGCACCGGTAGCGATGGTCAACGGCTGGCTGGTGCGGTTGCGCGTATTCACCTGGATGCGGAGCGGACGCCCGATATCCTCGGCGCCTACTCCGACGCTGGCGTTGTTCGCCACGGTGCTGATGTTGTCGCCCACGCGGACCTGGATCAACAGGGGGAAGGTGGTTTGCGCCAGGGCGGGAAGCGCGGCCAGCGCGAGCAGGGCGAGCCCTCGGAAGCGGCGGATCATCTTACTGCACCTCCGGCGCGGCGGGCGTCTCCGCCGGCGCTTCAGGCACGAAGAGCACGCTCGGGCTCGGGCCGCGCGCATCGAGCAACCATGCGGGCGCCCCGGGCGGCCTTGGTCCCGATAACCACCAGACGCCGCCGGTGCTCACCGAGTCCAATGAGGCCGGCGCCAGAGCCAGCGCCGACGGCTCGGACAGGGCCCCGGTCGCGGGCTCGAAGAATCGAAGTGTGCTTCCCCAGACCAGGGCGACGCTCGATCCGTCGGGGGTGGCGGCAATCGAGGTGGGTGTTCCTCCCTCGCAGGCGGTGGTGAGGGGCAGCAAGCGCGCGCCGCTGCCGGCGTTCTGAATCTCAAAGAGGCGGCACGCGGCGTCGATCGCGAAGACCGAGCCGTGCCGCGTGATCCCGGAGAGGAGCGCGGGCGATCCCAACGAAGCGATGGCGATGGGATCGCGGCCTGGAGCGGTCCAGACGAGTGTGCCTCCGTTCTCGTTCGCCACCGAGACCAGGAGATCGAGCTGCCCGGTGACCGACACCGACGCAACCGTTCCGAACGACGAAAGATCGAGAGCCTCCACGGCGGGCTCCGGCTGCACGCGCAGGAGGCGCAACTGGCCGGAAGCCGCTCTGCTCAACACAGCGGCTTCGCCGCCGGGCGCCCAAGCGGCCCGTTCGAAACCCTGGGCCTCGCCGGGTAGCGGTTCGAGCGAAGGCGCCTTCAAATCGCGGATTAGCGAGAGGCGGCCCTCGATGGACACCAGCGCCCGATCGCCGTGGGGCGATACCGACGCCCAATCCAAGCCGGAGAGAACCGGCGCGGCGAGGCGCGCTCCACCCGGCAGCCCTTGGACGGCCCGGATGGATCGCGTGCCGAGGTCGAACACGTAACCGGTGAGGGGCCCGCCGACGGTCTGCGAAGCGGCCGGGAGTGCGAGCGCCAGAGCGACGCAAACGGCATGAACGCTCATCGGGGTCCTCCCACCGTAACGGTTCCGGGGGTCACCGTGACCGTTGGCGTGGCCGGCGGAGCCGAGCCGCCCGTCCCGCCATTTCGGCGCGACAGCCAGATTCCTGTACCCGCTCCCGCGGCCGCCCCACCGATGAGCAGGTACCACTTCTTCTTTCCCTTACCGGGCGGGCGGATCGCCTCCGCCAGGTCCAGCACATTCGACTGCTGGATGGTGGCCTGGGCGACGAAGGGACCGAACCGCGCGGACACCTTGATCGCGAACCGGCCGGCCACCTCGTTGGGCGCAAAGCCGGCCGCCACGGCTTGTCCTTGCGTATTCGTGCGAACCGTTTTGCGGAGTTCCTTGTTGGGGAACAGGCCCGAAGCGCCGGTGGGCGGAAGCTCAAACGTCACCTCCGCGCCCTCGATGGGACGTTCATTCCGGTCCCGTACTTCCACGACCGGCGGTACCCCCTGCTTCAGGGGGATGAGATTCGTCGCGTTACTTCCCTCCAGAACCAGGATGGTGAGATCCTTGGGGGGCGCCTGGGGGAGGCACGCCGGGGGCAGGATGAACAGCAGGCTCAGCAGGATCGCCGCTGGCCTCCGCACTGAGATCATGAGCACGACCGATTCTCCGTCTTGACCATGGCACTCCCCTGAGAGCCGGGCTCCGATCCGTCGAAGCGAGGGCATAAGTCCAAGCCTGCCAATGCTTCAGGCGGCGGTCGGCCTCACCTTCAGGCGCGAACGCGTCATGGCCATCATACTCCAACATCGGCCGAATCCGCCGATACCAGGAGGGTGCTTCCGGGGCGTTTCGCGTAGTCAGGCGTACGGAAAGCCCTTTAAGTCATATGAATGAGCTACCCAGTACAGATAGTACCCGCTGTCCTTTGACATTTGTCAGCGAACAACGGATACTGTGAGCCGAAGCAATAAAAAGTCGCGGAACAGAGAAGTCGCTGTCTTAAGGAACTTCTCGTATCCGTCGATTAGGTAGGAAACGCAGAGTCGGAGGAGCGCTTGAGGAATTTCGACCAAGGTTCTTGGTACGCCGTTCACGTCCGCAGCCGGCATGAGAAGCTGGTGGCTTCCCTGCTCGAGGGCAAGGGGATGGAGGTCTTTCTCCCTCTGCACCGTTCCCAGCGGAACTGGTCTGACCGGGTGAAGGTAGTGGACCTGCCGCTGTTCCCCGGGTATGTGTTCGCCAGTTTCGAGCGCCCGCAACACCTTTCGGTTTTGAAATCGGCCGGCGTGATCCGTGTGATCGGGTTTGGCGACGAACTGACGCCGGTGGCGCCCGAAGAGTTGGGGGCCGTGGACCGTCTGGTGAGTTCAGGCCTGCTGATGCTGCCGTGGCCGCGATTGGCGGAAGGCGAGCGGATTTACCTGGAGCAAGGGCCGCTGCGAGGCTTGGAGGGCGTAGTCGCCAAGGTGAAGGGCGGCTTGCGGCTGGTGGTTTCGGTTTCGCTGTTGCAGCGCTCGGTGGCGGTGGAGATCGACCGGGGTTGGGTGCGTCCCGTGTCTCACGTCGTGCCTGCGCTGCGATCGCTCGAAGCGCTGGCCTGAGCGCCATCCGGCAGGAAAGCAACGGAGCCGGACGGCCCTCGGACTGCTACAATTCCTTCCTTGCGTACGCCGCCGGAGATCACGCGCCTGCTGGAAGCCTGGACCGGCGACGACCGCGCGGCGCTGGATGCGCTGATGCCGTGGGTTGTGGACGAGATGAAGCGAATCGCCTCCGCTTACCTGGCGCGCGAGTCCCCGTCGCACACACTGCAAACCACGGCGCTGGTCAACGAAGCCTATCTGCGCCTGGCGCGCATGCGCCCGGCCTCCTGGACCAGCCGCGCGCAGTTCTTTGCCCTGGCGGCGCAGATCATGCGTCACGTTCTGGTGGACTACGCGCGGAGCCGCCTGGCGGCGCAACGGGGCGGGGCCGCCGTCCGCATTCCGATCCACGAGAATCTGGCCGGGACCACGAAGCCGGTGCTCGCGCTCGATGAAGCGCTTCAATCGCTGGAGAAGTTGGACCCAAGGAAGGCACGGATCGTGGAGATGCGAGTGTTCGGCGGTTTCAGCAACAGCGAGGTGGCCGCCGCGCTCACTCTCTCCGAGCGCACTGTGAACCGCGATTGGCAGTTCGCGAAAGCGTGGCTGGCACGCGAGCTTGGCTATGAGGCGCCGGACGCGGATTGAGGTTTCGGCAGGGTGACCGCCGGGCGGGGAGCGGCGCGCAACTGTGCCACGAAGCCGGTGTACTCGGGTGTGCCGCGCACGGATTCGAGCAGCGGATCCAAGGTGAGCCACTCTACATCGGCCCAACCGTTCCGGCGCGATTCGTTGAGGGCCTCGGCTGCCCCCGCCGGGTCCGCGAGAACGGCCCGCGCCGCCGCCAGCGAGAGCCAAAGCTGCGCGTAGCTGCATTCGAAGGTCGCGGTGGACGTCCGGTTGCCGAGCTCGCGCAATTGGGCGGTGGCGCGATCGGCCACT
>DALYJJ010000099.1:10602-23904 GCA_031969915.1 Bryobacteraceae bacterium
CGATCCGAATCGCCGGCCAAGCCGTAGGCCGCGGCAAGGCCGGCGTCGATCCGCACCAGGATGCGCGGGCTTCCCACGATCCGCGGCGATTCCCGGACCATGCGGCGCACGCGGCGAAAGTGTGGGAACGCTTCCGAAGCGCTCCCCGACCGCAGTTCGATCTCACCGAGCCCGCATGTGCTCAGAGCCTGAAAGGCCGTGGCGTAGATGTGCTGTTCTCCGTGCAGATCTTCGAGGGATTGATGATGGTGGGTTCGCGCCTCAGCCCAGCGACCCGCGCGGGCTTCCGTCATCGCCAGGAGGGACTTGGCCCCGACAAAGCGGAAAGTGAGCAGCGGGTGGTTTTCCAAGCCGGCGGCTTCGCGGAGAATGGCGCAGGCTTCGTCGTGCAGTCCCAGGAAGGCAGCCAAGGCTCCGGCGCCGAGCCAGGCGGCATGAAAGTACGGATCGATGCGGATGGCCTCCAGTAGGTGGCCGAGCGCCTCGGGCAGGCTCAGCCGCGCGTGCTCCGGCGCCATGTAGGCGACGCCCCCGAAGAAATAAGGAGCGTGCGCGAGGTCGGGCTGTAACTCCATCCCTTTCCGCCCCGCGTCGAACGCCCCGGCCGGATCGTCCCGGCGCAGGCGGATGTTGACCAGCCACGGGTAGGGTTCGCCCAATTCCGGATCGAGTTCAATCGCGCGCTCCAGGTAGCGCGAGGCCCGCGCGATGTCCTCGGGATCGGACGTGGCGATGAACTGAAGGATGTGGGAGGTCCCGAGTCCGCTGTAGGCGAGCGCATAGCCGGGGTCGAGTTCAACCGCCTGTTCGAACTGCTCGATCGCCTGCTTGAGCGAGCCGCCTTCCATCCGGTACATTCGCTGGCGCCCGTTGGCGTAATGCTCGTAGGCCATGAGGCTGCGGGTTTCGGGCGGCAGGATCTTCTGGCGTTCCGTAGTGCCGAACGAGATGGAGAGGGCCTCGAGCAGCGCCGCGACGAGACGGTCCTGAAGCTCGAACAGGTCGTCGATGCGGCCGTCCACCTTGGCGGCGGTAATATCGTCGCCGCTCGCGGCGCCGATCACCGAAGCCGTGACGCGGATGCGTTCGCCCATTTGCTGGAAGCTGCCGCGGACCACCCATCGCACGCCGAGTTCACGGCCCAAGGCCTCCGCCGCCGCCCGCTCATCGGCCTGGCTGGCGGTTCCGCCCAACCGGCGCATCACCGCGCCGCGGCTTGCCACCCGGACGGATTTTAAGCGGGCGAGGTCGGCGGACAAGGTCTCGGCGATACCCACGCTCAGCCAGTCGAGTTCCCGCGAGCCGCCGAGGTTGCGAAAATCCAGGACGGCGACGGCCGGGGCGGCATTCGGCGCGCGGTGTGCCGATATCGGGGCGCTGAGCGGAGCCCGGCGCAGATCCTCGGCCAACTCTCCGGCGTGCGCATACCGGAGCGCGGGCTCCCGCGCCATGGCCCGTTCCACGACGGCGATCGCGTTTGCGGGGAGATGAGGGGCGCGGTCCTGCAACGGGCGGCAGCTTCCGGAGAGGATCGCCGGGACCAGGGCCGGGCCGCCGAACCGTCCGAACGGGGCCTCTCCGCAGGCCATCTCATAGAGCAGCACACCGAGGCTGTAGACATCGCTCCGCGACGTCGCTTCGGCTCCCGTCAGAAGCTCCGGTGCGGCATAGGAGAGGGTTCCCAGGAAGTGGTTCGGACCCGTGATGTGCGTGCTTGCACCGTCGTCGGTGACGGCGCGCGCCAGGCCGAAGTCGATCACTTTCAGCCGGTCGCCCGCGCCGACCAGGACGTTCTCGGGTTTCATATCCCGATGCACGATCCGGCGCGCGTGGGCGTGTTCAAGCGCGGCCGCGCACTGCTGCGCGAAGTTGAACCAGGAGGCCCTATCGATCGCTTCCGCGAGCCGCGCCCGCAGCGACCGTCCCTCGACGTATTCCATGACGAGCCAGAGCGCTTCGCCGGTCTCACCGAGGTCGTGAAGCGTGGCGATGTTGGGGTGAGAGAGCGCGGCGGCCGAACGCGCCTCCCGCAGAAAACGGGCTCGCGCTTCGGCGGTCCTGGCCAGGGCCCCGTGAATCGTTTTGACGGCAACCCTGCGCCCGAGCCGGGTATCGAGAGCCAGGTGCACCACTCCCATGCCGCCCGCGCCGAGCCTGCGCTCCAGGCGGTAGGGGCCGAACATGCGGCCTTCCGCGGGCGGCGCCTCGTCTTCGCCCTGGAGGGCGGAGAACTCCTCCACGACCGGGCGCTGGAGCGTCGCGGTGGGCGCGGCTCCGTGGAGCAGGAGGGACTCGACCTCTCGCCGAAGGGCTTCGTCGCCGTCGCATGCCGCGTCCAGAAAGCCGCGCCTCTCGGCCTCCGGGAGTGCGATGGCTTGGTGAAAGATGAACTCGACCTTGTCCAGGTGTGGAGGCATGTGCCGAATCCCCGCGGGCCGCCACGCCCATTCTAGCTATAGCTAGCCCGCGGTCAGTCGAGTGTCTTGTGGAAGCGGGCGGCGCTGAGGGCGAGGATGGCGACTCCGAATACGGCAAGGGCCAGAGTTTGAGGCCAGAGCACTTCGATCCCGGCGCCCTTAAGGAAGATGCCGCGGACGATCTCCATCATGTAGCGCACGGGGTCGATGAAGGCGATCCACTGGGCGGGCTCGGGCATGTTGCGGATCGGAAACGCGAAACCGCTGAACATGAAGGCGGGAAGGAAGAAGAAGAACGAACCCATCATGGCCTGCTGCTGGGTATGGGAGATGGTGGACAGAAAGAGGCCGCTTCCGAGCGTGGTCATCAGGTACAGCACCACGCAGAGCAGCAGGAAGAACGGGCTGCCGCGCAACGGAACCCGGAACACCAGCAGCGCCGCCGTGGTTACCAGAACCATGTTCAACAGGCCCACCAACGCGAAGGGAAGCGTTTTGCCGAGGATCAGTTCCAGCGGACGGATGGGCGTAACCATGAGCTGTTCCATGGTGCCGATCTCTTTCTCGCGGACGATGGCGAGGGCGGTGAGCATGAGGGTGACCAGCATGATGATGTTCACGAGCACGCCGGGGACGAAGTAATTCCGGCTCCGAAGTTCGGGATTGAACCAGGCGCGGGAATCACTCCGGAGGTTGGGGGCGGCCATGGAGACGGGAGCGGGCCTGGCAGCGGTTCTCTCGCGCTGACGCTCTCTGAGCAGGTCCGACGAGAAGCGCTGCACGATCGCGCCGGCGTAACCGGAGACGATGCTGGCGGAGTTGGAGTTGCTGCCGTCCACCAGGACCTGCACGGACATGGTGCGGCCGCGCTCCACGCCGGCGCCGAAGCCGGGAAGCACGTTCACCGCGGCGATCACATCGCTGCGATCGAGCAGGCGCTGGGTTTCGGCGGCGCTCGAAGGGAACTCGGCGACATCGAAGTAGCGCGAACCCTGGAAGCGGGAAAGCAACTCGCGGCTGTGAGGCGAGCGGTCGGCGTCGAACCAGGCGATGCGGGCGTGTTCCACGTCCAGGTTGACGGCGAAGCCGAAGATGATGGTCTGCATGAGCGGCGGAAAGACGAGGATGGCGCGCATGCGAGGCTCGCGCAGGGTCTGGCGGAACTCCTTCCGGACGATCTCGAGAACGCGTTGCCAGTTCATGGATCAGACCACCTTCTCGCGCAGCTTGCGCGTGGCGACGAGCAGCAGAATCGCGGCGTAGGCGAACAGGAACAGCACTTCGAGCCAGAGGATTTCCAGGCCGACGCCCTTGAGGAAGATGCCCTTCAGGATGGTGACGAAGTAACGGGCGGGAACGATGTGCGTGGCCACTTGGATCACAGTGGGCATGTTCTCGATGGAATAGACGAAACCGGACAGCAGGAACGCAGGCAGGAACGACGAGAGGATGCTCGCCTGGAAGGCCAGCAACTGCGAGCGCGTCACGGTGGACAGGAAGATGCCCCAGCACAGCGCGCCGAACAGGAAGATGCAACTGGTGGCGAAGAGCAGCAGGCCGTTTCCCTCCATGGGCACTTTGAAGACGAGCACGCCGACGGCGATGGCGACGGCCATGTCGGCGATGCCGATGAGAAAGAACGCCGAGAGCTTACCGAGGAGCAGTTCGAGGGGGCGCACCGGCGTGGAGAGCAATTGCTCCATGGTCCCGCTTTCCCATTCGCGCGCGATGGTGAGGGAGGTGAGCAGTGCGCTGATGATCATCAGGATGACGGCGATCAGGCCGGGCACGATGTAGTTTCTGGACTTGAGTTCATCGTTGTAGAGGACCCTGATCCGCGCCTCCACGGGCGGATCGAGCTTTCCCATCCCGCGGCGCCGGACGGCCTCCGCCCGCAGCTCCAGCGCGTGGGCCTGCACGGCGGCCTCGGCGTAGTTCAGCGCGAGGGAAGCGGTGTTCGAATCGCTGCCGTCGAGCAGAAGTTGCACGCTCGCCTCGCGGTTGTTCTGCAGATCGGCGGCGAATCCGCGCGGGATCGCCACGGCGAGCAGGGCGCGGGAGCGGTCGATCGCGTGCTCGATTGGCTGGTAGCCGGTGACGTGTCCGGCGATGGTGAAGTAGCGCGACCCAGCGAAGCGGGCGATGAGCGCGCGGCTCTCCGGGCTCTCGTCCTGGTCGTAGATCAGAGTGGGCACGCGGTCGACGTCCAGCGTGAGAGCGTAGCCGAACATCAGCAGCATGAGGAGGGGAATCGCGAGGGCGGCGATGAGGCTGCGCCGGTCGCGAACGATGTGCAGGGCCTCTTTGCGGAAGATGGCGAAATAGCGGCGGAAGCTCATCCCGCTACCCTCCGGTCCTCGCGCTCGATCATTGCGACGAAGACGTCCTCCATCGAGGGATCGATGGGCTCCAGGCGCTGGGGGACGATGGATGCCCGGCCGAGCGCGGCGGCGATGGCCGCGGCGCCGGCCTCGCGGTCTCCGGCCGTGACGTGGAGGCCGGCGCCGAACACCGCGACGTCGCGGAGCGAAGGTTCGGACTCGAGCGCGTGCATGGTGTCCAGGATGTCGCCCGTCTCCAGGTAGAAGAGGGCGTGCTGGTCGAGTTGGAGCTTGAGCGAGGCGGGGGCGCCGAGAGCAATGACGCGGCCGCGATACATCAGCGCGACGCGGTGGCAGTACTCGGCCTCGTCCATGTAATGCGTGCTGACGAAGATGGTCTGCCCGGCGGCGGAGAGCTGGTAGATGAGGTCCCAGAACGCGCGGCGGGCAATGGGGTCGACGCCGCTGGTGGGCTCGTCGAGAAAGAGGATCGGCGGCTCATGGAGCACGGCGCAGCCCAGGGCGAGCCGCTGCTTCCAGCCGCCGGAGAGCGTGCGGGTGAGCGCGTCCTGACGCTCTTCCAGGCCGGCCATCCGCAGGACGTACTCGCGCCGCGCCACGCGCCTGGCCGCGGGAACGCCGTAGATGCCGCTGAAGAACTCGATGTTCTCGACCACGGTGAGGTCGTCGTAGAGCGAGAACTTCTGCGACATGTAGCCGATGGTCTGCCGGATCTCCTCGGGGTGCGTGGCCACGTCGTAGCCGTTCACGCGGGCCGTTCCGCCGGTGGGCGTCAGCAAGCCGCAGAGCACGCGGATGGTGGTGGACTTCCCCGCCCCGTTCGGGCCCAGGAAGCCGAAGATCTCGCCCTTCGCGACGGCCAGGTCCACGTGATCGACGGCCACGAAGTCACCGAAGCGCTTGAGCAGTTGCCGCGTTTCGACGGCGTATTCAGGCATGCGCCGTCTCCTTCTGGATGAGGGCGATAAAGACGTCTTCGAGGGACGGCACGATGGGACGGAATTCGAATCCCGAACGCGCCGCGAGGTCTTCCGCACGAACGCCGGGCGCGAGGAAGACGTGGAGTTCGGCGCCCGAAGGCTGCGCGCTGACGACGCCCGGCTGCGACTCCAGCCAGGCGCGCGCCGCGCGAGGGTCCGGCGCGGCGACGGCGTGGCAGGTTTCGTCGATCCTGGTGCGAAGGGCGAGCGGCGAGTCCACGCGCACCAGGCGGCCCCGGTTCATCAGGGCGACGCGGTTGCATCGCTCGGCTTCGTCCAGGTAGGCGGTGGTGACGAAGACGGTGAGTCCGTCTTTCACGAGCTGATAGAGGATGGCCCAGAAGTCGCGGCGCGAGACGGGGTCCACGCCGTTGGTCGGTTCGTCGAGGAACAGGATGGCGGGGCGATGCAGCAGCGTGCACATGAGCGCCAGCTTCTGTTTCATTCCGCCAGATAGTTTGGCGGCCGCGCGGGCGCGGAAGGGCTCCATCCGCGTCATGCGCAGGAGCCGGGACATCAGCTCGCCGCGTGCGGCGCCGGTGACGCCGAACAGGTCGGCGTAGAAAATCATGTTCTCTTCGACGGTGAGATCGCCGTACAGGCCGAAGCGCTGGGCCATGTAGCCGATCCGGTCTTTCACGGCGTCCACGTCGCGCGCGACGTGGTGACCGGCCACCCACGCTTCGCCCTCGTGGGGGTCCAGGAGTCCGCAGAGCAGGCGAAGGGTGGTGGTCTTGCCCGCCCCGTCCGGCCCGACGAGGCCGAAGATCTCACCCGGCGCCACCTCGAGCGTGAGGCGGTCCACCGCGGTCAGCGCGCCGAAACGGCGGGTGAGGCCTGTGGCGCGGACCGCGGGTAGCGGCGGGGCGGCGCTCATGGCTGGCCGAGGATGATCTCGGCGTCCACAGGCATATTGGATTTGAGTTCGCGCTGCGGGTTGTCGACGTCCACTTTGATGCGGTAGACCAGTTTCACCCGCTCTTCCTGGGTCTGGATCTGCTTCGGTGTGAACTCGGCTTGCGATGAGATGAAGGAGATCTTGCCCCAATAGGATTTCCCGGGATAGGAGTCCGAGGCGACGCGCACCCGATCTCCGATCTTCACGCGGCCGAGGTCGCGCTCGGTGATGTAGCCGCGCAGCCAGGGCCGGTCGATGGCGCCGATGGTAACCACGCTCGCGCCGGCGGCCACAACTTCTCCCAGGTCCACGGGCTTTACGAGAATCACTCCGTCCACGGGCGCGCGCGCGATGGTGTCCTGCACCTGCGACTCGCTGATGCCGAGTTGCGCCCGGGCGCGGCCGATCTCGGCTTCCCGCGTGGCCACCTCCGCTTCCCGGCGCTTCACGTCCAGGGCCGCCGACTGGGTGAGGCGCAGCGCGGCGCGCGCGCGCTCCACCTGGGCGTGTTGATTCTCCACCACCTCTTTGCGCGGGCCTTCCTCCACCAGCGCGAGCGCCTGCTGGGCCTGTTTGAGGTTGGCCTGGGTGGTCTCATGCCGGGTGCGGAACTGGTCGAACTGCTGGCGCGAGATGTCGTCGTTCTTGAACAGAGCCTGGGCGCGGTCCCAGTCGGCCCGGGTTTGCTCCACCTGGGCGAGAATCTCGCTCACGCGGGCCTTGGCCTGTTGAATCTCCTGGGGCCGCGAACCGGTTTCGAGTTCGCGCAAGCGGATCTCGGCGGCTTTCAATTCGGCGCGGCGCAGTTCGATCTCATTGTTGAGCGCCGACCGCTGGAAGTCGAGGGCGGCGCGGGCCTGGTTGGCCTGCGTTTCGGCCGCGGCGACGCCGGCACGGTCGCGGCTGCGCTGCTGTTCCATCTGTTCGGGGTCGATTCGCGCCAGCACGTGGCCCGCGCGGACGAAATCCCCCTCCCGCACGTTCAACTCGGCGATCTTGCCCGGGATCTTGAACGACACTTCCACCTCCGTGAGCTCAATGTTGCCGCTGAGCTTCACGACGTTCGGATCCACGCGGTCGAAGACTCCACTTCGGAACAGCGCCACGGCTACGGCGGCGGCGGCGATCGCGAGCAGCAAAACGATGCGAACCCGTTTCATGGGAGGATCCTTTCGACGGCGCCCTGGGCGGCGTTCAGATCCAGCCGGGCGAGGTTGTGATTGAAGAGCGCGCTGACCATGTTGTCGCGGGCGCGCGCCAGGCGTGTTTGGGCGTCGGTCACTTCGATGCTCGAGGCCACGCCGGCCTCGTAACGGCGGCGCGCGGAGGCGAGTTCGCTTTCCGCGAGCGCCAGTCCCTCGCGCGACGTCCCCACCTGGGCGCCGGCGGAGCGCAAGGCGTCGAGGGCGAGGCGGATGTCCAACTCGATCTGCTCCCGCAGGTCGCGCGTGCGGATGCGCTCCTGCCGGTAGAGCGAGGCCGCTTCCGCGCGGCGGGCGTCGCGGCGGCCTCCGTCGAAGATCGGAACTCTCAGGCTCAGGCCGTAACTGCGGGTGGGCAGCGTGCTGCCGAGGCCGCTTCCCAGGGAGCCGTAGTCGGCGAAGGCGGCAAGCGACGGCAGCCGCTCCCACTTCACGGCGTCGAAAGTCAACCGGGCGGCCTCCTCCCGCCGCTCCTGCGCGGCCAGCGCGTCGCGCAGCTTGCGCGCGGTTTCGAGGGCCTGGGCGACGGTGATTTCCTCCGTTGGCTGATAGGCGAGGGCGTCGGTGAGCGTGATTTGTGCGTCCAGGCGAAGGCCGATGGTGCGCAACAGTTGCAGGCGCGCCCGCTCCGATTCGTTCTCCATCACGATGCGGCGCTGCTTTTCGTTGGCCAGTTGCACCTGCGCGCGGGTGACTTCAATGCCCGTTCCGGTGCCTGCTTTTCTCTGTGTTTCCGCTAGGTTTACGAGCTCTTCGCCGAGCTTCACGTTCGCGTCTGCGGTCTCCACCGAGGCCTGCGCCCGCAGAGCGGCCAGGTACGCGCGCGCGACCAGCTCCGTGGTGGTATCGGCGGCGCTGCCGCTCTCCGAGTGCACGCTGTCGACCGTGCGCCGCGCCGACTGCATCCGGCGCAGAGCTGCAAAGTCGAAGATCGACTGCGTGCCGGTGACGCGCGCGTCGAAGGTGGTGAACGGGCCGACGAAGGACGGGATGGAGAAGCCGGGAAACGGCGACGTGAATTGAATGCCGCGGGCGGCGAGATTGGTGGTCTGGCTCGCATACAGCAGGCTCGCCGAAAGATCCGGCAGCAGCGCGGCGCGCGCTTGTCCGGCGCGCGCTTCGGCCGCCCTCACGGCTTCCCGCGCCAGTTGCAGGCGGGCGCTGCCTTCCGGCGCCAGGGCAATCTCGACGGCGCGCCGCAGCGAGAGCGGGATGGCGTCCTGAGCCTGCGCCAGGAGCGGGAGCAGCAGCACGAGGGGAACTCGTTTCATGGCCTGGCCTCCAATCCGGCCGTCACGAACCGGACGATGCGGCGCAGTGTCGCCTCCTCGTCGGCGGGGTCGCAGGCGCCGTTGGAGATGAGGCGCACCAGTTTCTCGCCCGCCAGCACGTGCGCCACAATGCCCACGCTGAAGAAGAGGCCCCACATAATATCCTCCCGGCTGCGGCCAGGCAGAGACCGCTCATAAGCGGAGCCAAACCGGCGAACTACATCGCCGATCTGCTCGCGGAAGATGCGCCGGGCCAGTTCGCTCGTATCGCTGTACATCTGTCCCAGAAGGGCCCGCATGGTGGGCATGGTCTGGCCGGTCACCAGCAGCGGCCGCAGGAAGGCCTCAACCACCGCCGGCAGCGGCAGAGGGCCCTCCGGATGCTGGGCCTCCAGGGCGTCCAGGAGCTGAAAGCGCGCCTCGTTGATGGGCCGCAGGCGGCGGGCGAACACGGCGGCGATCAGCGACTCCTTCGATTGGAAATGGTAGTTGACGGCCGCGAGGTTGACGCCCGCGCGCGCTGTGATCGCACGCAGCGAGGCGGATTCGAAGCCCTGTTCGGCGAAGAGCTGTTCGGCGGCGTCGAGGATGGCGGTTTTGGTGTCGAGGGGTGCGGCGGTGGTTGGCGGCATACTTAAACGATCGAATGAAACGGTCGTTTCAAACTGATGTTAGAGCAAGTTTCGACGGCTTGTCAACGCTTTTCTTGAGGGGGTGGGCGGAATGTTACTCAGGCGGCCGGCTGGTGGTGGACCGGGCGAACAGGAGGGCGCTCAGACGGTTGCGGTCGAATTCAGTCACCGCGGAGAACCGCCGGATGTCGGAGCGGCTCTTGAGGCGGGTGCGGTAGCGCGAGAACACCTGGGGCAGCAGGCGGCCGTTGTACATGATGGGACCGGGCGCGGCGGCGTGGTTCATACCCAATCCGTGGCCGAGTTCGTGGAGGGCGGTGAGGTAGACGACGGTATCGCGATAGAGGGCGTCGGCGCGGCCGCGTTCGCCGACGGCGCCGGGGAAGCGGGACAGGTCGGGGCGGATCCGGATGGTGGAGCCATGGCGGCGGCCGGAGAGGAACGGCTGGGCGACGCCGTGCTGCTGGTCGTGGGGGGCCGCCCATCGAATGTGAAAGAGAGCGCCGATGGGGCTGGAGGCTCGTTTCCAGATGAGCCGGCCGCCGGAGGCCGCGGCCCAGTCCTCGAGCGCCCACTCGACGAGTTCGACGTCAGTGAAGGCACAGCCGGTCTGGGCCGGGCGGCACTCTTCGATCCAGTAGGCGATGGTCTCCGGAGCAGCCGGCGCGGCGGACGCGGCGGGCAGGAACAGGAGCAGCAGGAGGCTGGGCTTCACCGGCGTTCGGGGAGCCGGGCTTCCTCGCGCTCGGCGAGAGCCCTGAGGTTGGACTCCAGGTGTTCGACCCGCCGCACGAGGTCTTCGATGGCCTGCCCCTCGGGGTCGGGCAGTTTGCCGTGCTCCAACGTTTCGACGGCCTCGCCTCGAGTCCGAACGATGCGGCCGGGGACGCCAACCACCGTGGAGTGATCGGGCACAGGGTGCACCACGACGGAACCCGCGCCGACCTTGACGTGGTCGCCGATGCGAATGTTGCCCAGGATTTTCGCGCCGGTGCCGACGACGACGTGGTTGCCGAGCGTGGGATGGCGCTTGCCGCGTTCCTTGCCGGTGCCGCCGAGGGTGACTCCCTGATAGAGGAGGACATCGTCGCCGATCTCGGTCGTTTCGCCGATCACAACGCCCATGCCGTGATCGATGAAGAACCGCCGGCCGATGCGCGCTCCGGGGTGAATCTCAATCCCCGTGAAGAACCGGCTGACCTGGGAGAGCACGCGCGGCACGATGGGAATCCGCGCCCGGTAGAGGCGATGCGCGAGGCGGTGGAGCAGGATGGCGTGGAAACCGGGGTAGCAGAGAACGATCTCGAGCGCGCTCTGGGCCGCCGGGTCTTCACGAAAGATGGTCTCAATTTGCTCGCGAATCGTCCGGAACACCGGACTTCATTATCTCAGGAGTAACGGGCAAGCCTGGGGATGAATCGCCGAGGGCGTTCGCGAGCCGGGCGAGCGGGTTGGCGTGGCGCGCGAGGGCGGCATAGAGATCGGCGGCTTGAATCGGTTTCGAGACGTAATCGTCCATGCCCGCGGCGAGGAAGCGCTCGCGGTCGCCCTGCATGGCGTGGGCGGTGAGCGCGACGATCGGGACCCGGGAGCCGGGCGGTTCCAGGGCCCGGATGGTGGCCGTCGCTTCGAGGCCATCGACGCCGGGCATTTGCACGTCCATCAGAACGATATCGAACGGCTGGGAGCCGAAGGTGGCGACGGCCTGCGCGCCGTCGCAGGCCACGACGACGGAATGGCCATGCCGCTCCAACAGGCGGGCGGCCAGCCGCTGGTTGATGGGGTTGTCTTCGGCGAGCAAGACGCGGAGCGGCGCCACCAGGGCAGCGGGAGCGGAAGAGCCGAGTTCCGCGGCGGGGGCCTGGGCGATGGCCAGGCGGGCGGTGAAGTAGAACGCCGTGCCACAGCCCATCGTGCTTTCAAACCACAAGCGGCCGCCCATCATCGGCACCAGGGAGGAACAGATGGCGAGGCCGAGGCCGGTGCCGCCGAACCGCCGCGAGATGGAGGCGTCGGCCTGGGTGAACGCTTCAAACACGGCGGCCTGCTGCTCGAGGGGAATGCCCGCGCCGGTGTCGCAGACGGAGAAGCGGAGGACGGCCACACCGGGCTGGCTCTCGACGACATCGACGCCCAGGGTGACGCCGCCGTGCGCGGTGAACTTGACGGCGTTGCCGAGCAGGTTCATGAGCACCTGGCGGATCCGGAGGGGGTCGCCCTTCCACCACTCGCCGGTTTCATCCGCTACGCTCCAATGGAAGGAGATTCCCTTCTGGCGGCAACTCAGGGCGAAAGGCTCGGCCACATCGCGGAGCAGAGGCCGGAGGGAGAACACGGTCTCTTCGATCTGCACTTTGCCGGCCTCGATCTTGGAGAAGTCGAGGATGTCGTTGAGGATGGTGAGCAGGGATTCTCCGGAACACCGGATCAGGCGAACATACTCGCGCTGCTCGCCGGTGAGATCGGTGCCCAGGGCGAGGTCGGCCATGCCCAGCACGCCATTCATGGGCGTGCGGATCTCGTGGCTCATGTTGGCGAGGAAGAGGCTTTTGGCGCGGCTGGCGTCTTCCGCGCGCCTTTTCTCCACTTCGAGTTCGCGGGTGCGCTGAGCGATCGCGCGCTCCAGTTCCCGCTTCTGAGCGGTCACTAGATGGGTGCGCCATTGAATGAAGCCGAGAATTCCACAGGCCAAAGCGATCGCCACGGCGACCTGGAACAGCGAGGTCTGCCACCAGGCGGGCGTCACCACAAACGGCGTGACCGTCGCCTCGCTCCATTCGCCGCCGGCCGAAGCGGCCAGTTCCAACGAATACGACCGGGGCGACATCCGTGAGAAACGGATCTCGCGCTGATCGGTCTCCACCCACTCGTCATCGATGCCCGGCAGGCGATAGCGGAAGCGCACGGTGTGCTCGTTCCGGTACGTGAGCGCGGAGAACCCGACTCGGAGCGCACTGGAAGCATAGGGCACGCGGATGGCCTGGCCGGCGGGGTAGCGCGTCCCGGCAAATTCGATCATGGTGATCACCGGGGCCGGTGCGCGCATGGGCTGCCGGCGTCCGGGCCGGTAGCGGCTCAAGCCGCGGCTGGTGCCAATCCACACGGCCCCTTCCGGTTCGGCAAAGAAGGCGTCCGTGTCGGTGTCGTCCCACACCAGGCCCGACCGCCGCGTCAGGTGGGTCCAACGGCCGTCGAAGTACTCCGCAACGCCGCTGTCGGTGCCGACCCACACGGCGCCGTCCGGAGAGGCGCCGACGAAGTAGGCCTTATTCGACTGCGGGCCGTTCGGGGCGGAGAAATGCTGCATGGCCAGGCGGCCGCCGGGAAAGGTAATGCGCGTCACGCCGACAGGCTCGGAGTAGGCGAGCCACAGCGCGCCGTCGGCCGCTTCGACCACGCCGAACGCAGCCACGTCGAGCAGCCCGTCGGCCTTGGTGAAGCGCGTCCAAACGCCGTCCTTCCAGCGGACCAGGCCGGACGTTCCGGGAATCCACACGCTGCCGTCGCGGGCCTCGATGGCGCGGTAGTAGGACTCGGCCGGCGGGCTTCCGGGGATCACG
>DALYJJ010000100.1:0-23857 GCA_031969915.1 Bryobacteraceae bacterium
CGTGTTATACGGCCCGACTTTCACGCGCGCCAGTTCGGAGAGCCGCATCTCCTCCGCCGAGTCGTGAAAGAGCACCAGCCGCAGGCTGTCGCCCGGATACTGGGTACGAATCAGGTGCGCGAGCGCCATCGCCACGCGCTTGGCCGGCGTGAAGCGGTCCTCGCCGTAGAGGATCATGCTGTGGCTGCAATCGAGCATCAACACGGTGGCGCAGGAGCTCTGGTACTCGCTTTGGTGAACGTGCAGATCGCGGTAGTCGATCTCCAGCGGTAACTTCAATCCCTCGCGCTTCAACGCCGAAAAGAGCGTCTCACTGACATCCAGGTTCAGCGTGTCGCCGAACTCGTACGGCTTGGAGGAACCGCTGGTTTCGATGCCGGTGGAAAGGTCGCGCGTGTCGTGCGCCCCGAAGCTCGAGCGTCCCAACGATCCCAGCAGGTCCTTCAGGGCCTTGAAGCCCAGGAAGTCGAGCGACTTGTCCGTGACCTCGAACTTCGCCTTGCCTTCCGGACCCTTGCCGCCGGCCTGCCCCTGGCTCGGCCGCTGCTCCGGCGAATCCGATTCCATCGAGACGTAACCCTCTTCAACCAGTTTCTGCGCCAGCCGGTTCAGTAGCTGGTCGATCTGCTCCTGGCTCATCCGCTCGAGCTGCCGGCGAATTTCCTCCGCCTGGTCCTCATCGAACGCATCGCCCCGCTCCAGCGCCTGACGGATGGCTTCTTTCAAGTCCTCCATCGTGCGCCGGTCCATCTCGTTGAACTGCGCGGATTGGCTGTCGAAGCCGCTATCGAGGAAGTAATCGGCGAGCGCCTTCAGCAGGTCCTCGGCGCTCAGCCCCATGTCTTCGCCCGTGTACCGGGAGTACTTGACCCATCGCACGCGGAACCCCCTCGCTAGTTGAACTGCTGGCGCCGGCCGCCGCCGCGGCGCGGTTCGTCGTCCGGCCGCTGCTCTCGCTTGCGCTCCTCCGCCGTGAACCCGCGCTCTTCGCTGCGGCTGATGCGGCGGTGCGCATAGAGCCCTTCCAGGACGAACTCCGCCGCCGAAGCTCGCACCGCGTCGGGCTCACTCACACCCAAGCCGAGCGCCGCCGCCTTCTCCATCAACCCCTGGATCCCGGAGAGCTCGCGGCACATGCCGGCGGCCCCGGTCGTCTCATCCAGCCGGAGCGAACCGCCGATGTCGAACCACTGGATCACCGCGCTCATGTTCGCACCTTCGAAGTACGACGAGTAGACCCGGCCCACGGCGGTCCGGATCAACTCGCGGGCGATCGCGTCACCGCCTTTCAACTCGCCCTCGTATTCGAGCTCCAGCTTGCCGGTGATGGAGGGGAGCGCGGCGTACAAATCCATTACGCGCGGCACGGCCAGGTCGTCCCCGTTGCGCAGCGCGCGCCGCTCAGCGTTCGAGATCACGTTTTCCAGCACCGTGATCGGCAGCCGCTGGGAGACGCCGGAGCGTTTGTCGATGCGCTTGTCCTCGCGCGCCAGGAACGCCAGTTGCTCCACAACCTCGCGAACGTAGTCCGGCACGTGGATCTCCACGGAGGCGGTTCGCCCGGTCCACGCTTCTTGAGCGGTAATCGCCATGCCCTGCTCGAGGGCCGCTGGATAGTGCGTGCGGATCTCGCTTCCGATGCGGTCCTTCAACGGCGTGATGATCTTGCCCCGCGCCGTGTAGTCCTCCGGATTTGCGGTGAACACGAGCATCAGGTCCAGCGGCAGCCGCACCGGGTAGCCTTTGATCTGCACGTCACCCTCTTGCATGATGTTGAAGAGACCCACCTGGATCTTGCCCGCCAGGTCGGGCAGTTCGTTGATCGCAAAGATGCCGCGATTGGCGCGCGGCAGCAACCCGTAGTGAATGGTGAGTTCGTCGGCGATGTTCTGCCCCTGCCGCGCTGCCTTGATGGGGTCGATGTCGCCGATCATATCCGCGATGGTCACATCGGGAGTGGCCAGCTTTTCGACGTACCGCTGCTCCGGAGACAGCCAGGCGATCGGCGTCTCCTCCGCGAGTTCCTCCACCATGTTCCGGCAGCGGCGGCAGATCGGCCGGTAGGGGTTATCGTGGATCTCGCAGCCCGCGATGTAAGGCGCCGATTCGTCCAGGAGCGTGGTCAGCATGCGAATGAGCCGCGTCTTCGCCTGACCGCGCAGCCCGAGCAGGATGAAGTTGTGTTTCGAGAGCACCGCATTGACTACCTGCGGAACGACGGTGTCCTCATAACCGATGACTCCGGGGAACAACTCGCCGCCCTGGCGCAGGCGGCAAATCAGGTTGCCTCGCAACTCCTCCTTGACGGTGCGCGCCGCCAACCGTTCTTCGGAGTAGGGGCTGCGCCGTAGCGCGCCCAGCGTATGCGGAAGGTCCCAGTGCGTTTTCATCGACTCCTCCCCCCGGCCTGCTTGATCGGATTGTAGCAGGGCCGCAGCCGGCATCCCGGCGCGGACGCCATTCGCGCCGTTACGAATTGGACGCCGGCCGGAGGGCTTCGGCTTCCTTTTCCTCGTATTGTCTCCGGCGCCGGCGGTGCACAGGTTTGCCGCACACATTTTTCGTTCCGCCCCCGGGTCGGAACCGTGATATCGTATTGGGCCGAAAGGTTCGCCGCATGGCACAGGACTTGCCCGAGATCGATTTTCAACGCTTCTGGCGCCGTCTCCAGCAGATTGGACTGAACGCATACGAAGCGCGCTCCTATCTGGTGCTGGTAGGACATCCGCGGTTTAAGGCGCTCGAGCTTGCCGCCCGCTCCCACGTTCCGCGGCAGAAGATCTACGAAGTCCTCGACAGCCTCGTCGAAAAAGGCTTCGCGCAGGTGGTCCAGGAGAAGACGAAGTTGTTCTCCGCGGTGGAGCCAAGCCTGGCGATTCCGAATTACCTGGCTCGCCGCGAGCAGCAGGCTCAGCAGGAAATCGCTGAGCAGTCCCGGATGGCGAACGGGCTGATTGACGATCTGAAGTCCGCCTATTCCGAAGGCCAAGGCGGCCGCGGCACGCTGGACTATCTGCGGATTGTCGGCGAGCCCGGCCAAATCGCCATGCAGTATCGCGAGATGCTGCGTGCCGTCAGGGGCGATTACTTCGAGTTCTCGCGTCCGCCGTACGCCGTCGATCCCCTCGACGAGCAGCTTGTGTTCCAGGCCCGGGCCCGCGGCGCGCGATGCCGCATCCTTCTGGAAGAAGGCACGCTCGACGACACCCACCGCGCCCGCCTCAACGACTACATGAACGCGGGCGTTGAAGTCCGCTTCGTCGATTCGGTACCCATGAAGCTCGCCATCTTCGATGGGGCGAAAGGAATGCTCGCGCTGCTCGATCCGGTGATTACCAAGCCGACCTGGACGGCGGTGGTCTTCGATCACGCGGGCATGGGAGCGGCCATGTCGCTGCTGTTTGAAGAACGCTGGCGCGCCGCATCCGGCGCCATGGCTGCCCCCGGGGCGGCCTGACAGACGGCACGTTTCTTATCGCGACCCGCCGCCCGGCACCTGATCGTTGCGGCGCGAACGAACCTCTCGAATCGCGTAGATCCGTCGTCCCTGGCTTTCGAAGTAAGTCCGCATCAGCATCTCGCCGAGCAGGCCGGTACAGAACAGGATCAGCCCGGCCAGCAGCAGAATGGCGCCGGCGATCATCAGCGGGCCATGCTCGCTCATGATGTGGCGTCCCAGCAGCTTGACGATCAGCAGGTAGAAAAGGGCGCCGCCGCCGAGCAGCGTGGAGATCAGACCCAGCTTGCCGAAGAAGTGCATCGGACGGGTGAAGTAGGTGAGCAGGAAGCGAATGGTGAGGATATCGAAGAGCACCTTGAAGGTTCGCGAAAGGCCGTAATGCGAGCCGCCGCTGGCGCGCGGGGCGTTCTTGATCGGCACCTCCACAACCTTCGCGCCATAGAAACTGGCCAGCGCGGGAATGAAACGATGGAGCTCGCCGTAGAGGTTGATGTCCTTCAGTACCTCGGCGCGATAGGCCTTGAACGTCGTCCCGAAATCCCGGAGCGGCACGCCCGAAGCCTTGGCCATCAGCCAATTCGCGATCCGCGAGGGCAGCTTCCGCGTGACGGCGTTGTCGATGCGGTTCTTCCGCCAGCCGCTGGCGATGTCGTAGCCTTCATCGATCTTGGTGAGCAGGGCGGGAATGTCCTCGGGCTCATGCTGCAAATCGCCGTCGAGCGAGACGACCACCTGCCCTTGCGCCTCGTCGAAGCCCGCGGCGAGCGCGGCGGTCTGGCCGAAATTCCGCCGCAGCCGGATCACTTTGAGCCGGCCGTCGGTCTCCACCAGGTTGGCGAGCAAATCGAAGCTGCGGTCCGTCGAGGCATCGTCGACAAAGATGATCTCGTAGGGTTTTTGCAGCCGCTCCAGCACGGCCGTCAACCGGTCGTACAGAGGCAGGATCGCCGGCTCTTCGTTATGAATCGGAATGACGACGGAAAGCATGTCTCGCTTTCAGTCTAACAACAGCCCCCAGCGGAAACGCCAGACAGCTCCAGGCGAACCAGTCGCCGAAGCGTGTGTAGGGCGTCGTTTCGTGGACGTACTGAAAGCGGGTTCGGGCGGCGGTCTCCACGTGCGTGGGCAGACGCTGGACCAGCCGCCCCGCCGGATCGATCGTGGCCGTAACACCGTCGTTGGTGGCACGCAGAGTCCAGCGGCGGTTCTCCGCGGCGCGCATGCGCACCAGCTTCAAATGCTGTTCGCGCGCCGCGCTACGGCCGAAGTAGCCGTCGTTCGATAGGTTCACCAGCACGGTGCCGCCCGCCCGGGCGAATTGCCGAACCAGGTGCGGAAATGCGGACTCGTAACAGATGAACGCGCCCACTTTTTCGCCGTTGGTTAGAGGAAAAGTGACCACCCGCGCACCCGCGGCGAAGTCCCCCGCTTCGGTGGAGATCTTCTGTGTGAGCGCCTGAAAGGGAAACGGCACGAACTCGCCGAACGGCACCAGGAACATCTTGTCGTAGCGGTCCACCAGGCGCCCGTCCGGCGCAACCATCACCGCCGAGTTGAGCGGAGCTCCGGTTTCCGTCCGGCCCACCACGCCCACCAGCGCCGGCATGGAGGCGCTCTTCGCCAGGTCGTCGAGCGGCTCCTTGAAGCGCGAGCCCGGCTCGTAGTAAAACGGCGCGGGCACCTCCGGCCACACGATGAAGTCGGATCTCCGCTCCAGACCGCCCAGCGCGCTCTGGAGCGAGCGCAGTGCGAGCCGCCGAACGATCTCGTCGTGCGACTCCGCCGTCCAAGTAAGATCCTGATCGATGTTCGGCTGCAAGAGAACCGCCGAACTCGTTCCCCGGCGATGCTCCGGCAAGTCCGGAAGCAAGAAGAGCAGTGCGAGCGCGGCCAGCCACAAAAGTTCGCGGCGCGGCCGCCGCACGACCACCGCGGCCAGCGCGGCGCTCATCAGCGCGAATACGAACGAGATCCCGTACACACCCACCAACGGCGCCAGCCGGAGCGGCAGGCTCATGTCGGCGCCCGCGTTGCCGAGCGCCAGCCAGGCGAAGCCGAGCGGTCCGTGTGTGCGTTCGATGCCGGCCCACAGCGCCGCCACCGCGGGAATCGACCACCAGCGGCCGGTCAAGTACCCCGCCAGCCAACCGAACACGGCGAAGTGGAGCCCCTTGGCCAGGCAAAAGAGCAGGAACACCGCCCAGCCAACGGCCTCCCCCATGCCGCCGTGATGCGCCAATACGAACTGGATCCAGTAGCAGACGCCGAACCAGTAGACGATGCCCGCCAGCCAACTGAAACCGAAACGGCGCAGCGCACGGGGTTCGGAAGAGATGGCCACGAGCCAGGGCGTCAGAGCGACCGGCGCCAGCCAGGAGAGGTCGAGGCCCGGAAAGGCGAGGATGAGCAATACCGCCGAGGCCGCGGCGAGCACGGCGTTCAGGAGCCGGTTCCGCATCCTGCCTGCTCGCTCACCAGGTCCGCCATGTAGGACGAGCGCACCAGGGGCCCGCTGAAAACCATCTTGAGGCCGATGGAAAGACCGTAATCGCGGAAACCGTCAAACTCGGGCGGCGTGACATAGCGCGCCACCGGCAGGTTGCGGCGCGTGGGCTGCAGATACTGGCCAATGGTGGCGACGTCCACCGAGTTCCCCTGCAAGTCGGTGAGCACCTGTTCCACTTCGCCGTTCGTTTCGCCTAGGCCCACCATCAGACCGGATTTCGTCAGTACGTCCGGCCTGTACCGCTTGGCAAAGCGCAGCACGTCGAGCGACTGCCGGTAGTCAGCCTGCGGGCGTACGCGCCGGTAGAGGCGGGCAGTGGTCTCCATGTTGTGATTAAAGACGTGAGGGCCGGCGTCCAGAACTCGCGCCACGCTTTCCAGGTCGCCGCAGAAGTCCGGCGTGAGCACTTCCACGCGCGCCAAGGGGAGCCTGCGCCGCACCTCTCGCACCGTTTCCGCGAAGTGTGTGGAGCCACCGTCCGGCAACTCATCGCGATTCACGGATGTAATCACCACGTACTTCAGGTTCATGCCCGCGGCCATCTGGGCCACGTGCGCCGGCTCATGGGCGTCGAGCGTGAACTCCCGCTTCCGCGGATCGCCTTTCGGAACGGAGCAGAACCCGCATCCGCGCGTGCACAGGTTGCCCAGGATCATGAAGGTGGCCGCGCCGCGGTGGAAGCACTCGTGGATGTTCGGGCACCGCGCCGATTCGCACACGGTATGAAGGTTGCGGCCCCGCAGTTCCCGCTTCAGCAGGTGAACGGATTCAAAGTGGGTGGTTCCCTTGCGCAGCCATTCCGGTAACCGCGGCCCTTTCGGCCGGTCGATCTGGATCAGCACGTCAGTAAGTCCGCGGAATCGGCTGTTTGTAGCCGGCGGCTTCCAGGTCCGACTTCAGCTTCGCCAGGTCGGCGGTGTCTTTGCCCGGTCCGACCAGTACCCGCAGCAGCTCCAGCCCCGGCACGGGCACCATGCGCGCGCTGAAACCCTTCTTGGAGAGCAACTCAACGATCAGTTCTGCTTCGGGCCGCTTCACCGCGGTTACCTGCCAGTACTTGCCGGGGGGCAACTCGCCGGCAATGGGCGTCCCCGGAGGGGGCGTCGCGGCGGCCTCCTTGGAGGGTTCGGCCGCTTTCGTATCCGGCTTTGTAGCGGCTGGTTCCGGCACCGCCGGCGGGGGCGCGCTTTGCGCCGGGGAGGACGGCTCGGCGGCCGGAGAGGATGCGGGCGTTGAAGCGGGAGGGTTCTGCGGCGCGGAGGTGGCGGACGGCGGAGGGGAGCCCGGCTCGATCACGATCGGTCGCGCCGCTGCGGCCTGCGCCCGGTCTCCTCCCGAGTTACGGCCGACGATGTACCCCATCGCGAAGAACACGCCGAAGAGCACCACCACCACGCCGAATACACTCAGCAACTGCTTGTTGCCAAGGATCAGCTCGAACTCGCCATCATCGTTTCGCGCCATACGGAAGAGGGAAGACCATTGTAGTATTTCCTAGCGGTTCGCCGCCCGGAACCGGTTATCCCGGCCGCCCGCGCGCGTCACTTCCACGCCGCTCACCCGCAGGCCCCAGCGTGCGGCGCCTTCGTTGATGGCCGCCTCCAGGCGTACGTTCAGCGCCCGCCGCTCCTCGATGAACTGGTCCAGAACCAGGTGGCTGATCTCTTTGCGGATGCTGGACTCCGCGAGTTGCCGCGTGGCGGCCAGAAAATCGGAGACGTTTTCGTAAGCGCGCACGGCGTTGGTCACCTCAACGCGCATCGCTGCCTGAACCCGCACCGTCTCCTCATCGCGCGTCTTCATTTCCATCGGAGACAACTCCAATTCGCACGGCTTCACCGAAACACGCACCAGCCGGTCGATAAAGGGAACCGTGAACACGGCCCCGGGTCCCTTGGCATCGGGCAGCGCGCGACCCAGGCGAAACACGACGCCCCGCTCATCCGGCCGCAGGACCTTCACCGAGCGAGCGGCCAGAAGCAGCACAATGATCCCCAGCAAGCCGAGTGCAAGCATGGCCCTCTATTATTGCTTCCCCGGCTCCGGTCCGGCGAATCGTTCCGCCACCCGCTGCAGCGTCGAGAAGAGGTCCACCGGGAGCGGAAAGACGATGGTTGTGTTCTTCTCGGCGCCGATCTCGAGCAGCGTTTGCAGGTAGCGCAACTGAATCGCCACCGGTTCGCTTTGAATCTGACGCGCCGCCATCGACAGCTTCTCGGCCGCCATGTATTCGCCCTCGGCGTGGATGATCTTGGCGCGCCGCTCGCGCTCGGCCTCGGCCTGCCGCGCGATGGCCCGGATCATGATGTCGGGCAGGTCCACCTGCTTCACCTCCACCAGGCTGACCTTCACGCCCCAGGGCCCGGTTTGCTGATCGAGCACGCCCTGGAGGCGCACGTTGAGGTTCTCGCGTTCGCTCAGCAGTTCATCCAGCTCCACCTCGCCGAGCACGCTTCTCAGGGTGGTCTGCGCCAATTGCGACGTGGCGTAGAGGTAGTTGGTGACTTCGATGGCGGCGCGCGTCGGATCGATCACGCGGAAGTAGATCACCGCGTTCACCTTCACCGTCACGTTGTCGCGCGTCACCACGTCCTGCGAGGGAACCTCCATCGCGTCCAGGCGCAGGGAGAGCCGCACCATGCGGTCAATCGGCGCGAAGACGAAAATCAGGCCCGGCCCCTTGGGCTGCGGCAGGACGCGCCCCAGTCGGAAGATAACGCCTCGCTCGTACTCCGCCAGGATCTTGATCGAGGAAGCCAGGTACAGCAACAGGATGCCAACGACGACCGCGAAGAACATACAGCCTCCTTACTTGGACTCGGGTTCCACCCGCAAGCGCCACCCTTCGATGCCCACCACGCGCACACGCGTGCCGCTGGCGATCTCCGCCCCGCTGACCGCGTCCCAATACTCGCCGTGGACGAAGACTTTGCCCGCCGGCGCAAGAGCGGTCCGCGCCTCGCCCACTTCGCCGATCATTCCCGCGCTGCCGGTGAGCACTTTCCGGCGATGGGCGCGCACGGCGAGCGTTCCCAGGAAGACCGTGATCGCCGCGAAGGGTAGGGCAACGCCCACGGCCACCAGCGGCCGGATGCGCATCTCCGGCGGCCCTTCCACCAGCAGCAGCGCGCCGAGTGCAAGGCACGCCGCTCCCGCCACCCCGAGAATCCCCTTGGAGGTGAAGAACGCCTCCAGCCCGAACAGGATCAGCGCCAGCAGCAACAGCGTCGCGCCCATCCAACTGATGGGCAGCAGCGAAAACGCGAACAGCCCGAGCACGAGGAGGATCCCGCCCGCGACGCCGGGCAGAACCAGCCCTGGATGCGTGAACTCCAGGTAGAGGCCGAGCGCTCCGAAGATGAGCAGCAGGAACGCCAGGTTCGGATCGGCGATCTTCGCCAGCACGCGCTCCCGCCAGGATAGTTCGTAGGGCACGATCCGCGCCGCGGCGGTGCGCAGGATGGTCTTCGATCCGTCGAAGCGCGTGACCTCGCGGCCGTCCAACGCGGCAAGCAGCGCCGCCTCGCCGTCCGCGATCAGCTCGATGAGCTTGGCCTCCAGCGCCTCTTTTTCCGTGAAGGAACGCGCCTCGGAAACGGTCTTCTCCGCCAGCGCTACGTTTCGCCCGCGCCGCTCCACAATGCTCCGCAGCCACGCCGCGGTGTCGCTCTCCACCTTCTTCCGCATCACCTGGTCCATCTGCACCACGGAGACCGGAGAGGCCGCGCCGGTATTCGTGCCGGGGGCCATCGCCGCGACGTCGGCGGCCTGCAACAAAAAGAACCCCGCCGACGCCGCGCGCGCTCCCGGCGGACCCACCCACGCCACTACGGGCACGGGCGACGCGGCGATCCTGGCGGTGAGCCGGCGTGTTGGTTCCAGCAGGCCGCCCGGGGTATCGAGGCGAAGCACGATGGCCTGCGCCTGCTCCGCCCGGGCTCGCTCCACCACGCGATCGAACGTCTCCACGCTCATCGGCCCGATGACACCGTCCACCGGAAGCAGCAACAGCACGCTCGGAATCCACGCCCGCCGTTCGCACCGCATATCTACCCCGACACTACGCCTGGAACCCGGCGCGCGCAAGCGCCCTCATCACGCCGCATCCGATCGCCGCCCAGTCTCGTAGTGAAGGCAGAGGAACGCACGCTTGTCCGGCCAACAAGGGCCGAGGTACACTCCGGATAACCGCTTGGATCCAACGATCCCACAAGGAGGCCGCATCTCCACGCGCGACGAGGACGCGGCTCTTGCCGCGCGGCTCGCGCAACGGGATGCCGAGGCCCTCAAGGTGCTTTACGATCGCTGCGCAGGCGTGGTGTACTCGCTGCTGCTTCGCATCGTACGCGACCGCGCCGCCGCCGAGGATCTGGCCCAGGAGTCGTTCCTTCGCATCTGGAACAGCATCCATCTTTACGACCCCGCGCGCGGTTCGCTGGCGGCGTTTGTGATTGCCGTGGCTCGCAACCGGGCGATCGACCACGTGCGCTCCGCCGAGCACCGCGCCTCGGGCCGCACGGTGGCGAACACGGGATGGTCGTCGGTGGCGATCGCCGCCGACGACCATCCCGTGTTCGCGGTGCATTCCGAACCCGCGCTCGAACGGCAACAACTCATGGGCCGCGTGCAGGACGCGCTCAGCACGCTCAGCCCGAGCCACCGCACCGTGATCGAGCTCGCCTACTTCGACGGCCTGTCGCAGACCGAAATGTCGGAGCAGCTCGGCCAGCCTTTGGGCACCGTGAAAACGTGGGTGCGGAGCGCCCTGCGCGTCCTGCGGGAGCAACTGGCGGCGGGAGGCGCCCAACCGCAATGACCTGCAGCCACGTTCGAGAGCACCTGGAGTTGTTCGCCCTGCGGGCCTTGGAGCCGGCGGACATGGCCGCCGTGCAACAGCATCTCGATTCCGGCTGCACGGAATGCCGCCGGGAGTGGGATGCGATTCAGGAAGCTCTGGCCGCCGTTGCGTACCTAGCGCCGCCGGCGGAACCGCCCGCGACGCTGCGCTCCCGCGTGATGAACGCCGCGGCGATGGAGCGCCCGCCTGCGAGGCCCGCGAAACGCACTGCCGTCCCCTGGAAGCCGTTCGCCTGGGCGGCCGCCGCCGCGGCGGTGGCGATCTTTTTCGTGCAGGAGTCGCGGCTGGATCGATACCGCGAAACCGTTCGCTCGCTGCAATCGGAGGTAAGCCGCCAGACGGCGATTCTGGATGTGCTCAACGCCCCCGAAGCGCGCGAGGTCATTTTCGGCGAAGGCGCTTCGGGGCGCGTACTGCTGCATCCGAAACTCGGCGTGCTGATGATCGCGCGCAATCTCCCCGCGCCGCCGGCGGGTCGCGTCTACCAGATGTGGCTGGTGCCGAGAACGGGCCTTCCGGTCTCCGCCGGCCTCCCTGGCGGCGGCGTGCCGGGCCGCGTCACGCACTTCCATCCAACCCAGGTCGACCTTGCCCAGGTGGCCGCGGTGGCCTTGTCGGTGGAACCGCCGGGCGGCTCGCCACAGCCCACCACGCGGCCGTTCCTGGTGGTCGGCCTGTAGAGCGGCGGGTCAGCGTTCGGCGAAGTCCATCGCCTGCTCGATCTCGTCTTCGCTGAACACTCGCACTCCGTGCCTTTCCAGAAGCTCGGCGGTCACACCGCGGCCGGGGATCAACCTCCGTTGGAATGTCCCGTCGTAGACACCGGCGTTCCCGCAGGAAGGGCTCCGCGACTTCAGGATCGCCACGCGAATCCCGTGGTCCCGCGCCACGGCCAACGCTTGCTCCGCCCCGCGAACG
Source organism: Bryobacteraceae bacterium (assembly GCA_031969915.1). Lineage (GTDB taxonomy): Bacteria > Acidobacteriota > Terriglobia > Bryobacterales > Bryobacteraceae > DALYJJ01. The sequence goes on from DALYJJ010000100.1 coordinate 11,743, forward strand.
AACGCCGCAGTTACGTCGCCGCCGCGCGCATCGAGCACCCGCATCTTGCCATCCAGCACCCCCGCACCGTCGCCCGCCTGGATCTCGGAAGGCAGCCGCGGGACTCCCAACCCGCCGGCCACTTCGGGGCACACCGCTACGGCACGCCCTTCAGCCAGCAGGCGGCCGATGGCAGTCGAACGCCGGTCCTGGTCGCGGCCGTCGTACCGTACCTTCTCACCGAGCAGACAAGCACTCACCAGGACCTTCATGGGTAACCTCCCCACGCGCGAGATCATTTCCGTTTCCTTGCGTCGTTGCGCATCGAAGCCGGTATCATATCCCCGATGGACGTTTTCCTCTCGAATGCCGGATGGATCGAGGTCATCTGCGGCCCCATGTTTTCGGGGAAGAGCGAAGAGCTCATTCGCCGCCTGCGGCGCGCCCGGATCGCACGCAAGCGGGTACAGGTCTTCAAGCCGGTGATCGATACGCGGTACTCCGAGGATGAAATCGTCTCCCACGCGGACGCGCGCATGAAGAGCGAAGTGGTTGCCGGTGCCCTCGAGATCCTGGCCCGGCTGGACTGGCGAACGCAAGTGGTGGGCATCGACGAAGCCAACTTCATGGGCCCGGAACTGGTGGAGATCGCCAACCAACTGGCGGACTCCGGAAAGCAGGTGCTGATCGCCGGACTGGACACCGACTATCTGGGCCGCCCCTTCGCTCCGATTCCGGAGTTGCTCGCGCACGCCGAATCGATCACCAAGACCCTGGCCATTTGCGTGCGCTGCGGCAACCCCGCCAAGCACACACAGCGTCTGGTGGAGGCGAACGACCTCATCGTCGTCGGCGCGGCCGGGATGTACGAGGCGCGCTGCCGGCGCTGTTTCGAGGCCGGCGTTCCGCGGCAGGAACTGCTCGAGTTTGCGCGGCCGGGGCGCGCCTCCGCCGCCGGAAGCCGAGATTCCTGAAACCAATTCGGCCCGATTACCCATCCAACTGTTGTAAAGTAAGGAAGTTTAGCGGCTTCCCAAGGAGGACCCCCTGTGAGTGATATGCACGCGTACCCGCCCCCGAGTGGCGGTTCCGGGCTCAAAATCCCGATTCTGTTCGGTCTCGTGATCGCGCTGTTGGGAGCAACCGTTTATCTATTCGTCCAGCTCGACCATGTCCGGACGGACATCGCGAAGATGCAGGAATCCATGCTGAACGAGCTATCGAGCGTCAAGGAGGCCTCCAGCGTCACCACCCAGACCCAGCGCCGCAACATTGAGGGGCTGCGGGATGAGCTCGAAACGGCCCGCCGCCAGGCTGCCATGGCTGCCGGACAGGCCAAGGTAGACGCGCAGAAGCACGCGGACGAAGTGGCCCAGCGCCTGGCCGCGGAACAGGCCAAGCAGTCGGCGGCCATCAAGCAGGAAGTTTCCCAGGTGAAGGAAGTCGCCGCTGCCGCCAACTCGAAGATCGGCGAAGTCAGCTCCGAAGTGGGTAGTGTGAAGACGGAAGTCGCGGCCAACAAGACCGAACTGCAGAACACCATCACCGAGTTGAAGCGAGTCCGGGGAGACCTGGGCGAGACCAGCGGCCTGGTGGCCACCAACGGGAAGGAGTTGGCGGCGCTCAAAGCTCTGGGTGAGCGGAACTACTTCGAATTCAATCTGAAAAAAGCCAAGGACTTCGCGCGCGTGGGCGATATCGCGGTTCTCCTGAAGAGGACCGACGAGAAGCGCAATAAGTTCACGATCGAGATTCTGGCCGACGACAAGAAGGTGGAGAAGAAGGACCGGACGGTGAATGAACCGCTCCAGTTCTACACCTCCAAGGCACGCCAGCCCTACGAACTGGTGATCAACAAAGTGTCGAAGGACCTCATCGCCGGCTACCTGGCGACCCCGAAGGTTCAGAACACGCGCAACTAGTCTCCTTCCGCGGGCGGATCGGGTATGATGGCCCGGTCCGCCCCTCCCTCTCATGCATCGCCGCCTGCTGCTTGCCATGGTCCTGGGCGGCGTCTTTGCCGGAGCCACGGCGCTGCTGGTTCGTCTGCCGCTGGTGGAAGCGCTGGCGCTCAAGACGTACGATCTCCATTTCGTGCTGCGCGGGGCCCGGCCCGTTCCCGACGTTGTCCTGATTGCCGCCGATGAAGAGTCCCTGCGCCGCATCAAGGACCCCCTCCTGTTCTGGCACCCGCACTACGCGGCGGCGATGCGGGCGTCGGCGGCCGCCGGTGCGAAAGCGTTCGCCCTCGACGTGCACTTCGCCCTTCCCGTCACCCGCTGGGAGCCCGAGCACGATCGGCTGCTGACGGAGGCTCTCCTCGAGACCTCGGCGAGCATGCCCGTGGTCTGTGGATTCCTGCCGGAGTCGATCGCCGGAGACGGGAGTCAGGGCCTGCCGCTCTACATGGTCGCCGCCGCCTCGGGGATGATCGCGTCGCTGCAATTCCGCCTCGACTCGGACGGCTACGTCCGGAGTCTCGAGGCCGGAGACGACAACGCCCGCGCTCTGAGCTTCAAACTCGCCGAAATGGTCTTCGGGCGCCCTGCCGCCGCGCCGGCCAACCCGATGCGCGTGAACTTCGCGGGGCCGGCGGGGACCGTGTCCCGTGTCTCTCTGGCCGATTTCCTGGACGCCGCCCGCGCTCAGGACAACACGAAGCTCGCGCGGTGGGTCAAAGACAAAATTGTCCTGCTGGGCTTCGACACCGCCACGTCGCGCGACCGCCACGCGACTCCTTTTTACACCGTGAATCGCGACGTCGAGATGGCGGGGATTGAGATCCATGCCTCGGCTGTGGACACCATCCTCCGGGAGCGGTATCTGCTCGATCCACCCGCGTGGGTCAGTCTCGCCACACTCTTCGCAGCGGGGTTTCTGGCGGCGCTGCTGGGCTCCTTCCGTGGCCCAGCCTGGTGGCTGGTTCCGCCGGCCGTTTTCGGTATCGCCCACGCGGCTTTCCGAGCCGGCTGGGTGTTGCCGTCTCTCGGCATGCCGATGAGTGCTTTTCTGGCGGGCTCGGCGGCCGCTCTGTGGCGTCTGCGCGCCCGCGTCGCCCTGTTCCGCCATGCCTTCGGTGCTTTCGCCGGCAAAGAGGCGCGCGAGGGTCTGGAACAGGCGGGCCGCCTGACCGCGGAGAGTTCACGGGAAGAGGTGACCATTCTGGTCTCCGACATCAAAGGCTTCTCCGAGTTCTGCCGCGATCGCGATCCTAGTGACATTGTGCGGTCCCTCGACGCGTACTTGCGCCGCCTGGCGTCGATTGTTGTGGCCGATGGCGGTGAGGTCAACAAGTATCTGGGCGACGGACTGCTGTGCGTCTTCCGGGGCATGAATTCGGCGGCGGCCATTACCTGTGCGGAGCATCTGGCCGCGGAGCCGGCGATGTTTGAAACCTGTGTCGGCTTGCACAGCGGGCCGGTTGTGCTCGGTAATATAGGTTCGGAAGCCAAGATGGAGTACGCGGTGCTTGGCGAGACGGTGAATGTGGCAGTTCGCCTGCAGGCTCTTAACCGCGAGTACGGGACTCGTGTCCTGATGAGCGAGGCGACAGCGGCCCGAGCGGAGCCGCCGTTCGCCGGGCGCTTTCTGGGTGAAGCCGTGGTGCGGGGCGCGCCCCGCCCGGTCCGAGTGTATTCCGCCGGTGGCGATACTCTTGCTACCGCTGGAAGAGGTTCATTATGAAGCGTTTTGCTTTGTTTTTCATGATCGCGGCCAGCGCTTACCCGGCGGCCCGGGAGGCGGAAGAACCGGTCGGCGTGATCCTCGCGTCGACGCCCGGGGCGTACGTGCTCCGGTGGAACACCAAAGCGCCGTTGCCCGCCCGCCCCGGCGACCTCCTGTTTACAGGCGATCGCCTTAAGACAGGGGATAAGGCGGCGGCCTTCCTCTACTGTCCGGGTCCCAACAGCCAGCAGCTTGAGCCGCTCGGAGAAGTCCTGTTCGACGCCAAGCGCGTGGTGGTGGAGCGGGGCAACCTCACCAACAACCAGCCCCGCCGCGCCTGCATGTTGCCCAAAGTGCTGCGGATGGACTTCGCCAGCCTCCAGCGCTTCGGAGGCATGACGGTCCGTGACGTTCCCGCCGCCGGCGCGACTCCTTCGTTATGGCCGAAGGCGCTGGGCCGTTTGGATCTGAAACCGGTGTTTCAGTTCGAACCAGTTCCCGGGGCCACCAGCTACCAGTTTGAACTGTCCCGACCGGGCGCGGGCGTAATCTTCAAGACCAGCGCTCAGAAGCCGCGTTTTGAGTACACCGGCGCAGAGCTCGGCGTCGGCGGCCGGTTCTTCTACGAGGTAGTGGCCTTTGAGGGCCAGCAGAAGGTCGCTTCCGCCGGCGCGCTGTTCCATTTCCTGGCCGATACCGATCGCGAAGAGATCCGAGCCGAGCTATCTCGTTTGGTGAAGGAAGGCGGCACGGCCCCCGAGGCGATGCTGCAGCGCGCAGCGCTCTACGAGCGTTCCGGACAAATGGATGAGGCTGTGGCCGAATACCAGAAGCTTGCCGAAGCCTGGCCCGAGAGCGCCTGGCTGAGAGGCAAACGCCTGGACCTCCTAAAACAACGCACCCCAACCCGCTGAAAACCGGGGACGGACGAGACGTTCCCTAGTTATTCCCAAAACCGGTCAAACCGGGGACGGACGAGACGTTCCCGGGTTTTTCGGGTGGCCATCGAGGAGTTTGGGCGGCAAAGGGGCGGGCGGCGGTGATCCGGTTTTGTGAGTTTTCGCGCGTGAGAAAAAAAGAGGGCGCGACCCAGCCAGAATCGCGCCCTTGAGAGTTGACCGTGAACGCCACACAAGAGGATGTTGCCAGGACACCGCGTCGCGCCCTCCGACAGGTGACCGAGTTCCCCTCCGAGGAACCCAATCATCGCTCGGCAGCGCCTGACCAACATCCTCACTAGAACCACCCGGTGACCTCCGAGCGATTCCACACTTCCTATCTTGCAACTGACGCGCCAAAACCAAAGTACCGGAGAATAAAGCGTTTGCCCGGTGACATAGGCCAACGCCGTTGACAGTCCTGTCAATTCCCTGGACAACAGAGTACACTGGACCTTTACATGGGCGCCGAAGCCGGCCAGAAACTCGCGGCGGTCCTCCGAATCTGCCAGCGCATGAACTCGGAGCGGAACCTCACCACCCTTCTGGACCTTGTGGTAGAGGAAGCCACGCGCCTCATGGACTGCGAGCGTGGCAGCATCTTCCTCCTCGACCGGGACCGGCGTGAACTGACGTCGAAAGTCGCCACCGGCAGCGACGAAGTCCTCCGCCTCGACGCCACAAAAGGCATTGCCGGGGCAGTAGCCACCACCGGGGAGACGATCAACGTCCGCGACGCCTACGCGGACCCTCGTTTCTACCACGAGATGGACAACCTGACCGGCTACCGTACGAAGACCCTTCTCGCGGTGCCCCTCCGCAACCACGAAGGAGAGATCATCGGGACGTTCGAACTCCTGAACCGGCGCGACGGTGTCTTCGATGACGAAGACGAGGAACTCACCAAGTCGCTGGCCGCCAATGCCGCCATCGCGATTCAGACCGCGCAACTGGTGGGCGAACTCCGGATGCACCGGCGGCAGTTGCAGGAGGAGAACACGCAGCTTCGCCGGGAGGTAGAGAACCGGTACGCCAGTCCGCCCATACTGGGGTCGAGCGAACGCATCCAAACGGTCCTCCGCCTGATCGAGCGCATCCGCGATTCCAGCGTCGGCGTGCTGATCACCGGCGAGAGTGGCACGGGGAAGGACCTGGTGGCGCGCGCCATCCACTATTCGAGCCCGCGCGCTCGCGGCCCGCTGGTGGCCCTGAACAGTGCCGCCCTGCCGGAGACTCTCGTGGAAACCGAGCTCTTCGGCGTGGAGAAGGGCGTAGCCACGGGCGTCGAGAAACGGATCGGCAAGTTCGAAGCCGCGCATGGCGGCACGCTCTTTCTCGACGAAATCGGCGACCTCAGCCTGACGGCGCAAGCGAAAATTCTGCGGGTCCTGCAGGAGCGCGTGGTGGAGCGGCTGGGAGCGCGCCAGACGATCACGGTGGACGTGCGGGTGATCGCCGCGACGAACAAAGACCTCGAAGAAGAGATCCGCCACGGCCGCTTCCGGGAAGACCTCTACTACCGCTTGAACGTGATCCACATCCGCACGCCTTCGCTCCGCGAGATTCCGCAGGACATCGGCACGCTCGCCCACTTTTTTCTGACGGAAGCGGGCCGTGAGATGGGCCGCGAAGGCTTGCAGTTTACGCCCGATGTCGTGGCCCGGATGAAGGCCTACCATTGGCCCGGCAACGTGCGGCAGTTGCAGAATGAGGTGCGCCGCATGGCGGTGTGCGCGCGCGCCCGATTGATTGGGGTGGAAGACCTGATCGACGGCCCTCTGTGGGACCGCCCGGGCAAGGTAACGGCCGCCGCCGCGCCCTCCACGGCCGCAGTTCCGCCGCCCTCAGCCGCCACCGCCGAATCCCTGGCCGGAGAGATCGCCGATCTGGAGCGCCGCCGCATCGTCGCCGCGCTGGAGGGGAACAGCTACAACCAGGTGCGCACCGCCCAGGCGCTTGGCCTCAGCCGGCAAGGTCTGATCAACAAGCTTCGCCGTTACGGCATCTCCACCAAACGTTCTTGACACCATGAGCGCACGACGTGCCATTTGTCTCCTGATCGGCGCCTGGATCGGCGCCACGGCCCTTGTCGCCCTCTCCGCGGTGCAGAGTTTTCGCGCCGTCGATCTCTCGCTCGACAGGCCCTCGCGCCTGCTCACGTTCGAAGTCGACCGTCACTCGAAAGAAGCGGTCCGCACGCTCTTCCGGTATCAGGCCTCGGAACAGAACCGCCTGCTCTTCGAATCCTGGGGACTGATTCAGTTCGGGGTCGCCGCCCTGCTTTTCATGGCCTTGCTGTTCGCCACCCGTTCCGGGAGGATTCCCATCCTGACCTCCATCCTGTTGTTGATCCTGGTGGGAGTGATGCACTTTCTCGTGACGCCGCAGATCACCGCCGGAGGCCGCGCGCTGGACTTCGTTCCTCAGACGGAGATGGCCGCCGAGCGCACGCGGCTCGCCTCGATCCACCGCATCTACTCGGTGATGGAAGGAATCAAGGTGGTGACACTGATCGGGCTGGGAGCATGGCTCTCTGTGCGCCGCAAGCCGGGGCGCTAGGGCTGCGCGCGCTCAGTGCTCCAACTTCAGGACGGCCAGCTTCTGAATCACCGGAAGGTCCGCCGGCCCTTTGACCAGAAGCCTGACTCCGGTCCCCTCCGGGTACCTTATCGCCTGCTCGAGGGCTCGGAGGCCCCGCGCTGAGAGGCCGCTGTGGCGCGCCGCCGCCAGGGCCTTGTCCCCGAGAATGAACAGGACCTCGAAGCAGCCATCGAACGGCGAGAGCCAGAGGATCGTCCTCTTTCCACGCTTCAGACGGAGCGCCCATCCGGACTTGGGCGAGTAGGACTTCCACTCCTGGTCCGCACCGTGTTGAGCCACGATCCCGGCAACCAACCCGTCCCAGAGGGCCTTGGCGCTGCCCAGCGCTGTGCCCAGCTCGCCGGCGCCGGGCTCGTCGATTCTGCCGATGAATGCGTTTTGGTGCGTTCCGCTCACGGGCGTGTCAGGACGCAGGAGGGATCACGGGGGCGTCGTGCGCCTCCATGTGGCGGTTGGCGTGGCGCCTGACTTCGGCGAGGTCGATGCCGGCGATCAGCAGCGCCACGGTCCCGGCCAGCAGCAGCGGCACGGTGATCGCGAAGAACATCACCCCGGAAAGGCCGATCGCGGTTTGCTTATCGACGCCCACCAGAGTGAGGCCCATCAGGGCGAAGGCGTTGAACACTCCGACGTTGCCCGGTGGGCCGGGTACGATGGTGCCGAAGCGAAGAACGACTAAGACCATGGCGGCCTGGGCGACGGTTGCGGTGTCGACGCCATAGCCGCGCATCATGGCGTAAATGGGGACCACCTGCAGCGCGAGGTAAACGGTGCTGGCGCCGGCCCCGAGGAGGAAGGACCGGGAGCGCCCCATGTCGTGCAGGCCGTCGATGAGCAGGTAAAGCATCTTGGCCCAGCGGCTCCCGGAGACGGCTTCGCGGGCGCGATGCTTGTGGATCATCGCGAAGGCCAGCAGACCGCTGAGCACCAGCACGATGGCCCCCAGAATCATGGCGCCGACCTCCAGGCTCTCCGGCAGCGTGACGGTGATCGAGACCAGGAAGAAGCCCACGATGAGCCAGATGCCGTCGATCAGACGTTCCAGGATGGCTGACGAGAGCACCACGGGAAACGCCAGGTTGTTCCAATAGGACATCAGGAAGACGCGAATCGCTTCTCCGCTGCGGAGGGGCAGCGCTTCATTGGCGAAGAGGCCGATGTAGATGGCGCGGACGGTGCGCCAAAGAGGCACACGGGCGATCGGGGTGAGAAAAACGTTCCAGCGCCATGCCTGGCACACGTAGACCAGGATGTCGCAGACCACCGCCAGCACCACCCAGTGCCACTCGATGGAGAGCACGCGTGGGAGTTCGGCGCTCCAATCGAAGTCTTTGTAGACCCAGACGAGACAGGCGGCCGAAAGAAGATAGACCAGAGTAGGACCAACCCACCCTGGGATTCGCCGGCCCCTCGACGAATTTTGGCTGGTAGGCATCGAGCTCAAGTTTCATTCTAAGATGCGGGCGTCGCGAAACGCATGTAAAGAGTTGCTTACAGTCCGGTGAGCATTGCGCGAGCGGTGCGCGCGGCTTCGAAGACCGACGCTTCCGCGTCCATCCCATTGAGCCGCGTGCCGAACAACTCAAGCGTCAGCGGGCCCTGATACGGGAGGGCGCCGAAAAAGGTTCGAAAATCGATGATGCCTTCGCCGGGCGCCGCGCGCTCCAGGTCGCGAATGCGCTCCGGCGGGAGATCGGGGCTGTCGGAGATGTGAACGTCGAGCACCGCGCCGGGAGGCAATTCCTCTAGTTCGCGCGGATCGGCGCCCCCGTGATGCCAATGCCAGCTATCGATCGCCAGGCCACATCGGGGGGACACGGAAAGCGCGAAGTCGAGCATCTCAGGGGCGCGGAAGATGAACGCGTAGGGGTGCTGGGTTCGCAGATGCATGGGAGTCACGGGCTCGAGCGCGAGGCGGATGCCGAACTCGTCGAGGATCTCCTGGCAGATGCGGAGCCGCTTTCGAAGCACGGAGGCGCGTTCCGTTCGCGGTAGTTCGGAGGAGGGCGGAAGTCCCAGCGGGGCGACGGTGCAGCCCAGCGCCGCCGCGAAAGCGGCCTGTGAGCGCAAGCGGGGCAGAGTGGCAAGAAACGTCGCTTCGTCCTTGCGGGGCTCCGCGGCCAGCAGCATGGCGTGGGCCGGCAGGGGCGACGCGATGGGAAGCGCCGCGGGGATCGGCTGATCGCGCGCGAGCACCACCGCGCCGAAGCCCGCCGCCTGCGCCACCTCCGCCGCGCGTGGCCATGCGAGCCGCCAGTTCGCGGTGGCCGGGTGAAGAGCCAGAGGAGAGTCCACCCGAACAGTCTGCCACGGGGGAAGCTGTTACACTCCGAGTACTGGAAATGTCCTCATGAAGACACTCCGTCGTGTGGCCGTACTCGGGGCCGGCACCATGGGCGCGCGGATCGCGGCCCACTTCGCCAACGCCGGCTATCCCGCCCTCTTACTCGATATCGTTCTTCCCGACCAGCCGGATCGCAATGCCGCCGCGAAGCGGGGCATTGAAAGCGCGCAGAAGCAGCGGCCCGGCGGGTTTTTCACCGACGCCGCCATTCCTCTGGTGACGCCGGGCAACTTCGAAGACCACCTGGAGCAGGTGCGCGAGTGCGACCTGGTCATCGAAGCCGTGACCGAGAACCTCGAGATCAAACGCGCGCTGTGGCGCAAGGTGGAGGCACTCCGGCGCGCCGACGCGGTGGTCTCGACGAACACCAGCGGCATTCCGCTGGCCGCAATCTCGGAGGGCTTCAGCCACGAGTTCCGGCGCCACTTCCTGGGCACGCATTTCTTCAACCCGCCGCGGTACCTGCATCTGTGCGAAGTGATCCCGGGGCCCGAGACGGACCCGGCGGTGCTGGCCGCGGTGAGCGAGTTCGTGGACGTGCGCCTGGGCAAGGGCGTCGTGCTGTGCAAGGACACGCCGAACTTCATCGCCAATCGCATCGGCAGCTTCTGGGGCGCGACGGTTTACAAGCTGATGCTCGAGGGCGATTTCACAATCGAGGAAGTGGACGCGATCACGGGCCCGTTGATCGGCCTGCCGAATAGCGCGTCGTTCCGGCTGCTGGACATCGTGGGCCTGGACATCTGGATGTACGTCGCGAAGAACCTCTATGACGCCGTACCCCACGACCCCTGGCGCGAACGCCTGCTGCCGCTGCCGTTCATGCAGGAGATGATGAACCGCCGCTGGCTCGGGGAGAAGACCGGCCAGGGCTTCTTCCAGCGCGTGGGCAAGGGCGACCAGCGGGTGATCCACGCGATCGACTGGAAGACGCTCGAGTATCACCCGGCGAACAAGGTGTCGTTCCCTTCCGTGGACGCGGTGCGCAAGGTCGAAGACCTCGGGCAGCGGCTGCGGACGCTGGTGGCGGGCACGGACAAGGTGGGCGCGTTCCTGTGGGGACTCTTCTCCGACCTGTTCCTCTATTGCGCGGAGCGCATCCCGGAGATCGCGGACCGGCCGGCGGAGATCGATCGCGCGATGCGCTGGGGGTATGCGAACAAGCTGGGACCGTTCGAGCTGTGGGACGCGCTGGGGTTTGCAGCGGCGTGCGACCGGATGGAGCGCGAAGGCCGCGCGCTGCCGCCCTCGGTGGTGGCGATGCGGCGCGCGGGCGTGCAGAGCTTCTACCGGGCGGCCGACGCGGACGGACAGCCGAAGAACGAGTACTTCGACCTGGGCGCGAGCGCGTTCCGGACGCTCGAGCCGCGGCCGGGTGTCCTGGTGCTGGGCGACACGAAGCGCGCGCGGGGCGTGGTGAAAGCGAACCCGAGTGCGTCATTGGTTGACGTGGGCGACGGCGTGTTGTGCCTGGAGTTCCATTCGAAGATGAACTCGCTGGGCGCCGAACATGTGGCGATGATTCAAGCCGGGGTTGCCGAGACGGAGCGCAACTTCGAGGCGATGATTGTCGCCAACGAAGGCGAGAATTTCTGCGTTGGCGCGAACCTGGTTTTGATGTTGGCCGCGGCGCAGAGCGGGGATTGGGACGCGATGGACCGCGCCGTGCGCGAGTTCCAGGGCGCCATGATGGCCATGAAGTACGCGGCGAAGCCAGTGGTGGCCGCGCCGTTTCAGCGCGTACTCGGCGGTGGCTGCGAGGTGGTGCTGCACGCGGCCAAGGTGCAGGCTTCGGCGGAACTGTACCTGGGACTGGTGGAAGTGGGTGTGGGCCTGATTCCCGCGGGCGGCGGCTGCAAGGAACTGATCGCGCGGTTGAAGGATCCGCGGCGCGTGTTCGAGCTGATCGGCATGGCGAAAGTCTCCTCGTGCGCGGAGGACGCGCGCGCGATGGGCCTGCTTGACCGGCAGGCGGGAATCAGCATGAACGCGGAGCGCCTGATCGAAGACGCGAAGCGGGCCGCCCTGGCGTTGGCGCGCGAATACAAGCCCGGCTTGCCGCGGACCGATATTAAGGTGACGGGCGAGAGCGGCTACGCCGCCATGCGGCTGGGCGCGTGGATGATGCGGCAGGCCGGCTACATCACCGAGTACGACATGGTGATCGCGGAGAAGCTGGCGCACATCCTGAGCGGCGGACGGCTGAGCGGAGAGCCGCTCGTGAGCGAGCAGCATCTGCTGGACCTGGAGCGGGAGGCGTTCCTGAGCCTCAGCGGCGACGCGCGCACGCACGCCCGCATGGAGCACATGCTCAAGACCGGCAAGCCGTTGCGGAACTAAAGGGGAACCACGATGCAAGAAGCGGTGATCATCGATTGCCTGCGCACGCCGGTGGCGAAAGCGCCGCGCGGCGCATTGCGGACGGCGCGTCCCGACGACCTGGCGGCGCACGTGCTGCGCGCGCTGCTGGAAAGGTACCCGTCCGTGCCGCCCGACGAAGTGGACGACGTGATCCTGGGCTGCGCCATGCCCGAGGGCGAGCAGGGAATGAACGTCGCGCGGATCGCCGCGCTGCGCGCGGGGCTGC
>DALYJJ010000101.1:0-845 GCA_031969915.1 Bryobacteraceae bacterium
GCCACCGCCCGTCGCAAGCCGCTGGCCGGCGAGCCCGCCGGCGCGGACCATGCAGCCGGCCAGGAGCACCGCTGGTGCCTCGACTTCCAGCAAGACTCTCCCAGCCTCGCCCACTCCGCTGCGAAAACTCCCATCCCCAGTCCCATCGTCCCCCTGAACAACGGCCCTGACCTCGTTATCTCCGCCGAACTGTCGACCAGCGTTACGCGCGGCTTGAATTCGTTCGTCAACGTCACGGTCCGTAATACCGGCACAGCCTCCTCTTCATCGTTCTCCATCGATTACACCGCGGCTCCGGGTATCACTTTCCTCGCAACATTCAATAACAACTGCACCGTGAGTTTCCCCACCGTACGATGCAGTGCCAACGGCCTTTCGCCGAACGCGCAGACCACGAGAACCTTCGTGCTTGGAATTGCCGGCAACGCTCCCTTGCGCATCGAAAACGTCTTCACCGTCACCGGCGGCGGCGACGTCAATACTTCCAATAACTCAGTGACCATCGCCTTCGACGTGCCCGGAATCGACCTCGCTCTCACCAAGCGCGTCGAGGGCTCCGCCTTCCAGCGTGGCGGTTCTGCCATCTACCGTTTCTCCGTATCCAACCTGGGCACTCTCCCCACGTCCGCCGACTACCGCCTCCGCGACACCATGCCGGCCGGACTCGCCATCAGCGCCATTGAGCAGGGTAATACAGGGCCCCGCGCCTGGAACTGCGCCGCTTCCACATCGGCTCTTCTCGATTGCACCAACACCTCGCCGCTCCTCCCCGGGCAGTCCGCGCCGGACATCGTCATCACCACCAAGATCGCCTTCACCGCCGACCCCGCCTATGCGCTCTGGAC
>DALYJJ010000101.1:855-6475 GCA_031969915.1 Bryobacteraceae bacterium
ATCACCACCAAGATCGCCTCCAACGCCCCTGCTTCCCTCGTCAACAGCGCCGACGTGAGCGGCGGCGGCGATCACATCCCCACCAATAACAGCTCCTCCGTCACCATCCAACCTGGCGCTAATCCCGCGCCGCCTCTGGTTTTCAAGACGGCCAATGAGCCCCTTTTCTTCGGCGAAACCGCCGGCTTTACCCTCTCCGTTGTCAATCCCTCCACTCAGGCCACCACCCAGGAAATGATCGTCGCCGAGACGCTGCCCGCGGGGCTCACGTTTGTCAACACCCCGGCCGCCGCCGGCTGGAGCTGCTTCGTCTTGGAGAACCGCTCCCTGGAATGCCGCATTGGCGGTCCCCTCGCGGGTAACGCCCGCACCTCCCTCAACTATCGCGTGCAGGTCGCCTCCAATGCCCCTTCCACGCTCGATACCCTGGTTACCATCAAGGGCGGATCTCCCCTCTTCACCGGCATTCAATCCGCCGCCCTGCGCCTGACTGCCTCCGCCCGCCCCGACCTGGTAGTCGCCCTCCGCCTTCCCTCCGCGCGTCAGGGCGAGACCTCCGATCTCTTCGTCGACCTCGAAAACATCGGCCAAGGGCCCACCTTCGACCCGATCCGCGTGGAAGTCGCGCTGCCGTCCGGCTTCACGGTCGTCTCCGCGCCTGCCAACTGCTCGACAACCCCGACACCGAGCTGCCAGATAGAAACGGTCCTTCCCGCCGGCGCTCGCACCACCATCGCGCTCCGCGTCCAACTGGCCGAGTCCGTGCCCCTCACCGTCACCATCCGAGCCTCGGTTCGCGGCGGCAGCGAAGCGAATCTGACGAATAGCAGCTTTATTGGATCGTTCACCGTCACCCCCGCCTTCGATGTCACCATCGCCAAAACCGCGACCGGCCTTTTCTTCCCCGGCGGAGGTACCGGCGCCTTCACCATTACGGTCACCCGGACCGCCAACCGCCTACCTACCAGTCCCGTTCAGGTGGTCGACGTTCTTCCTGACGGCCTCACCGCTACCAGCGCTACGGGAAGCGGTTGGACCTGCTCCGGTACGACCACCGTCACTTGCTCGAGCAGCCTCCCCGCCGCCACCTCCTCCATCACCGTCCGCACCGCCGTGGCCTCCACCGCCACGCCCGGCCCTCGTACCAACACCGTTACCGTCAGCGGCGGCGGCGACGGCGATACGCGCAACAACCAGGCCTCGGCCGACATCACCGTGATTGATGTGCCGCCTGACTTCACTTTCCGAATCGTTCCCGGGCCCCAGTTCATTCAGGGCCAGGAAAGCTATATCGATCTCCTGATTCAAAACCTGGTGCCCGTGCCGCGCGTCACCTTCATCTCTCTCGGCACCTCCCTGCCCCCCGGCCTTACCGTGTCTCGCCTGCAGTTTTCCTCCACCTTGGGTACGAACTGTTCGACCTCTGGCCAGATCTCTTGCCCCACCCTCTCCATGGCCCCCGGCATCGCATCCGCCAGCGTGCGCGCCTTCGTCCGGGTCGCCGCCAACGCCGTTCCCGGCACGCGCACCATCACCGGCAGTATCGGCGTTTTCGGTGACGACAGCGATCTCTCCAACCAGAACTCCTCCGCTACCTTCACGGTCGAACCCGCTCTTCGCCCCGATGTCGCCGTCGCGCTTGAACCGCAGGGCCGCTGGATCCAGGGCGGTACCGCGGTCCTCAATCTCAGGGTCACCAATGTAGGCGCCGGGCCTACTATCGGAGGTGTCAGCGTCATCGTCGCCAGCCTGGGTCTTACCGGCTCGGATTTCACCAATGTCTCCGCGTCGGGCTGGACCTGCCAGATACGCTTCGGCTTCTTCAATGAGTTCGTGTGCAGCACACCGAGTGAGATCCCTCCGAACCAGTCCGTCGTGGTTCCCCTGAACTATCAGATCTCGAGTACCGCCACCACCGCGATGCCTTTCATCACGGTCGGCACTGCGTTCGAAAGCAACACGTCCAACAATTCCGCGTTAGTGAGCATACCCATCGCTCGCACGGGCGTCGATCTGTCCGTTCGCAAGAGTGGCCAAGGTGGCTTTGATCAGGCGGGCTCCGGTGCCTTCCTGCTCGAAATCAGCAACCTCGGCTCCGCGCCGTCCCGTGAGGTCATCACCGTTACCGATAACCTCCCCTCCGGCATGACGCTCTCCACCTTCTCGGGTGAAGGCTGGAACTGCACCGGCACTGCCAGCGTGATCTGCACGACCTCCGCCGTCATCCAGCCAGGCGCCGCCAGCTCCCTCCTTTTCACCGTAGCCGTGGCCCCAACCCTGAATGGCTTTGTTACCAACACCGCCACTGTCAGCGGAGGAGGAGATGCATACGACGACAACAACGCTGGCGCCGTCACTGTCTTCGTCGGCCCGAGCGCACCCGACCTCGCTCTCGTCTCGTTCGCGCAGGGTAACTTCCCCGCGGGCACCGGTGCGTTCGTCCACACCATAACCAACCTTGGCAACTCCGTTACGCGTGGCCCCATCACGCTCACCAACGAACTGCCGCCCGGTATGACCCTCACCGCTTCCTCCGGCGACAACTGGGTCTGTACCGGAACCACCTCCGTTCGCTGCACCAGTCAGGCCGTTCTCGAAGTTCGCGCCACGACTACCGTCACTCTCAACGTCAGCATCAGTGCGGCTACGCCGGATGAGGTGACCAACACGGCCACCGTGGAGACCCTTGCCGATGCCTCCACCGGCAACAATACCGCGTTGATCATCTTCCGCCCTCGCACTCCCGCCGACCTGACCGTCACGGAAACCTTGAACGCCCCGCTCGGCCAATGGCAACCCAACTCCTCCACCATTCGCATTAGCAATGTAGGAACCGGCCCCACCACCGGACCGATCCGCTTTGAAAGCGCTACGCCGGTAGGCATGACGACACGTGCACCGCTTCCTGCCGGCACACAGTGCCTGCCCCAGGGCGGGTCCAGAAACCCGCTGATCTGCACCACCACGCAGGTCATTCCTCCGGGCGGCTTCCTGACCTTCGAACGCCAGTTCTCCGTCCTTGGCGACATCACGCTCCCCGTCACCGGCTTCGTTCGCGTCAGTGGCGGCGGAGATACCAACCCGGAGAACAACACCGGCGGCTACACGATTAACGAAATCCCGCCAACAGATCTCGCCCTCACCCAGACCGTCAGCGGCACCCCGGCAGTCGGATCCAACATCGAACTGCGCTTTACCATTACGAATCTTGGCCAGACAGCCACCTTCAACGACAACCCGACCCTCGTCTTTACCGTCCCTGCGGGTACCGTCGTGGATGGGGGAAACTGCGGCGCATTCGTTTCCGGCACCGTCTCCTGCCCATACCAGGAGGCAACCCAAGGCGCCATCATGCCCGGCGCCACCATTACTTACAGCGTGTTGCTCCGTCTCCCAGGCACCGCTCCCGCCCAGTTCTCCACCACCGGGCGGCTGGAGTACGCACGCGACACCAATCCCTCCAACAACACCGCAACGCTTTCGCACACCGCGATCCTGCCCGATCTCGCGATCACCGCTGTCGAGAGAGCGCGTGGGTCACTCGGTGGAGCCGGCGTCTTCGACGTCACTGTAACCAACCGCGGCACCATCACCGCCATCCCCGAAAATCTTAGGGCTGCTGTCCAATTCCCGGAGGGACGCCTGTTTTGGGTCGAACGGGGGAGCGGTCCTCCGTATGTGTGCGACGAGGCGATCCCCACCATCACCTGCAACTTCACCGGGCAAGGCCTCGCCCCCGGCGCCTCCGCCGTCTTTGCCTTCCGAGTTGCCTACACCCTTGATCCGCCCCTCAACTACTCCCTCGTCGCCACTGTCAATCCCGGTTCCGAAGCCAACCCCGCCGACAATCGCTTCGTCCTGCCCGTCGAACTGGACCCCGAGCGGATTACTGACCTCACCGTGACCAAAACCGCCGTTGGCGTCTTTCGCCAGGGCGGCGCCGGTTCCTTCCTCATCAATGTCCGCAATATCGGCGCTCTCAGTAGCCTCGGTGGCATCGCCATCGTGGACCAGATGCCCGCCGGTCTCTCCCTCACCGGCTTCTCCGGCGCTTCATGGGCCTGCTCCGGAACCACCCTCGTTACCTGCCAGGCGTTCATGATCGTCGGCTCCAACGGCGAGCTCCCGCCACTCACGCTGAACGTCTCCGTCGCCCCTGACGCTGCACTCTCGCTGACCAACACCGTTACCGTCAGCGGCGGCGCTGATCGGAACACCACCAACAACACCGCGTCCGTCACCTTCCCCGTCGAAATCTCCGGGCCCGATCTCACACTGACTAAAGAGGTCACCGGAGCATTCCAGCGCGGGGGCACCTCCGGCTTCCGCCTCATTGTCCGCAACTCGGGCGATCAAACCACCTCCGGCGCCATCACCGTAACCGACCCGCTTCCCCCGGGTCTCCTGTACGCCGGCATTCCCCTTACGCGCGCGTACTCCTGCTCCGGCACCACCACCGTCACCTGCTCCACGAGCCTCTCCATTGCCCCCGGCGCTACCATCGCCATCGTCTTCAACGTCTCCATCGCTGCCGACGCCGCCGCGTCACTCACCAACACCGCTACCATCACCGCCGGGCTCGACCGCGACCGTACCAACAACTCGGCCTCCGTCACCTTCCCCGTCACCGCCGCCTCTGCGCCCGACCTTACCCTCTCGAAGTCCGCCAACGGAACCTTCACCCAGGGTAGTGCCGCTTCCTACACGCTCACCGTCACCAACATCGGCAACGCCGCCACCAACGCCGCGATTACCGTCACCGATGCGCTTCCCGCCGGCCTCTCCTTCACCGGCGCCACCGGCCAAGGCTGGTCGTGCACCGGCCCCAACCCCGTCACCTGCACTAACACGGCGGCCCTCGACCCCAACGCCTCCTCCGCGCTTACCCTCAATGTGGCCGTGGCCGCCGACGCCCCGGCGTCTCTCACTAACACCGCGGGGGTCAGCGGCGGCGGCGAAACCAACACCGCCAACAACCAGGGCTCCGCCTTCGTCAACGTTGTCCAGGTTCGGCCCGATCTCGTCGTGACCAAGACACTGAATGCCCCGCTCGCCCAGGGCGGCACGGGCTCCTTCACGCTCACCGTCCGAAACGTCGGCTCCGCTCCCACCAGCGGTTCCATCACGCTCGTCGATACGCTGCCTGCCGGCCTCTCCTCCACCGGGGCCGCCGGGCAGGGCTGGACGTGCTCCGGCCTCAATCCGGTCACCTGCAATACCACGGCTGTCATTGCGCCCGGGGAAGCCGCGCCATCCGTCACCCTGAACGTGTCGGTCGCTCTGAACGCCGCGTTGTCTCTCATCAACGTGGCCTCCGTCAACGGCGGCGGGGAAGCGAACACCGCCAATAATCAGGGCTCGGTCACGTTCCCCATCACTCAATCCACGCCGGACCTCACCCTCACCAAGACCACTGCCGGCGGACAGTTGCGCCAGGGCGGCTCTGTCAACTTCGTCCTTACCGTCAACAACGCCGGAAACGGCGCGTCGAGCGGCGCCATCACCGTGCGCGACCCGCTGCCCGCCGGCCTCACCCTCGCCGGCCAGGCCGCGGGCGCCAATTGGGATTGCTCCGCCTCCACCGCCTCCGCCGTCGTTTGCACCACGTCCCTATCCGTCG
>DALYJJ010000101.1:6485-13311 GCA_031969915.1 Bryobacteraceae bacterium
GGCAGTCCCGCTCCGGCCATCCCCTTCACCGCCGCCATCGCCGCCAACGCCGCGGTCTCCCTGAATAACATCGCCACTGTTGAGGGCGGCGGCGAAACCAACACCACCAACAACACCGGCGCCGTCACCTTCAACATCAGCGCCAACGCCCCCGACCTCACCGTCGTTAAGACCGCAAACGGAAGCTTCTCTCAGGGCGGCAGCGGGTCCTTCTCGCTCACCGTCAACAATGTCGGTACCGGCCCCACCTCCGGCGCCATTACCCTCACCGACAACCTGCCCGCGGGCCTCACGCTCACCGGGTTCACCGGCGCCGGCTGGAGCTGCACCCTCGCTTCGCAGGTCGTCTGCTCCAGCACCGCTTCCATCAATGCCGGCGCCTCCTCCGTCGTCGTGCTGAACGTCTCCGTCGCTTCCGACGCCCCCGCCTCGCTCACCAACATCGCTACCGTCAGCGGCGGCGGCGAATCGAACACCGGCAACAACGGCAGCGCCGTCACCTTCAACGTCGCGGCCGTCCCGCCCGACCTCACCCTCACCAAGTCCGCCCTCGGCCCCTTCGTCCGCGGCGGATCGGGACAGTTTACCCTCACCGTCGGCAATGCGGGCAGCGGGCCCAGCAACGGCGTCATCACCGTCACCGATCCATTGCCGGGTGGCATGACGCTCACCGCCGTTACCGCTTCCGGCTGGAATTGCATCGGCTCCACAACCGTCACGTGCACCACCTCATCGTCCATTCCGCCCGGCGGATCCTCTACCATCGCGCTTACCGTCTCCATCCCCGCCGGCATCGCCGCTTCGGTCACCAATCAGGCCACCGTCAGCGGCGGCGGCGAAATCAACACCGCCAATAACCAGTCTTCCGCCGTCGTCACCATCCTCACGCCCGTCAGCATCAGCGTCCCCGCCGGCGTGAGCTTCACCTTCAACGGCCAGCTCTATTCCGCCAGCCAGGTGATCAACGTGCCCCCAGGCAGCTACGTGCTCTCCACCACCACGCCGCAAACGCTCGCCGCGGGCACGCGCGCCGTCTTTGAAAGTTGGTCGAACGGAGGGGCCATCGCCCAAAACCTCGCCGTCGGCACAACTGCCCTCACCATCACCGGCGCCTTCCGCACACAGTTCCTCTTGACCGTGAACGCTACCCAGGGCGGAACCGCCACTCCCGCCTCCGGCTTCCTCGATGCGGGTTCCGTCGCCTCCCTCCAGGCCACGCCCGCCAACGGCTTCACCTTCGCCAACTGGACCGGCGACCCGGTGGTCGCTCCGGCCAGCCCGGCCACCACCATCGCCATGGATGCGCCGAAGACGGTTACCGCCAACTTCACCGCCGTGACCCTCGTGCCCGACCTCACCGTTGCGGCCGTCTACACCGGCAACTTTGTCCAGGCGCGTACCTCGCCCTTCGTGCTCCGCGTTCGCAACGCCGGCGGTGCTCCCACGTCCTCCGCGTACTCCGTCGATTACTTCATCCCCGACGGTCTCGCCCTCGGCGAACCCGCCCCCGCGGGCTCCGGCTGGACCTGCACTCTCCCGCAGGCCAACCTCCTACGCTGCTCCCGCGCCCTCGCCCTCGAGCCCGGCGCAATTGCGCCTGATCTCCTCGTCCACGTCACCCCCGCGGCCACTGCGCCGGCTTCGGTTCTAAACCGCTTCACCGTCGCCGGCGGCGGCGAAACCAACCTCGCCAACAACACCGCGCAGAACACCGTCATCGTCGAACGCGTGATTACCGTCACCGTGCCCGCCGGTGTGGCCTTCTCGTTGAATAACGTCAACTACACCGGCCCGCAGGTCCTCACGCTGCCCGCCGGCAGCTACCCGCTCGCCACCACCTCGCCGCAGCAACTGGCTCCCGGCACGCGGGCGCTCTTCCAAAGCTGGTCGAATGGCGGCGCCCTCGCCCATACCCTCACCGTCGGCGCGAGCGCGCTCAACATCACCGGCAACTTCACCTTGCAGCATCTGCTCACCACCTCCGCCGGGCCCGGTGGCAGTGTCACTCCGTCGAGCGGCCAGTTCTACGACGCCGGCTCGCAGGTCCCCCTCACCGCCACGCCTGCCGCCGGCTTCGTCTTCAGTTCCTGGTCTGGTCCCGTCGCCAACGCAACATTGGCCTCTACCACCGTCACCATGGCCGGACCCGTCTCGGTCGCCGCCGCCTTCACCGCGGGCGCCGCGCCCGCTCCCAACGTCACGTCGCAGTTCACCATCACGCTCGGGGCGCCCGCAACGAACCGCGTCACCGGACGCTTCGTACAGAACGTGACCGTCCGCAACAATGGCGCCGCGCTCGCCTCCGCCGCGTTCGTGCTCGACAACCTCGCCCCCATGTACGCCGTGTTCCAACCCGCTGGGCAAACCGTTGCCGCCGCCCCCGCCGGCAGTCCGTTCCGCGAAGTCGGACCAGTGGCCGCGGGCGCTACCGTAACCTTTACCGTCGAATTTACCCGCTCCGCCGTCGGGACCCTCACCTACACGCCGCGGCTACTCGGGGTTGGTGCAAGATAGAAATTCCTGAAAGGGGAACTCGCTTGATGCGAATCGCTATCGCCGTCCTATTGCTGCTGTGCGGCGCGCCCCACATGCGTGCCGCTACCATCGTCTACGACAACACCGTCATCGATACGTTCGCCGGCTACACCTTTATCTCCGGCGGCTTGGTCCAGATCGGAGATACCGTTTCGTTCGGCGCTCCCCCGCCGGGTCCCGTCACCCAGGCCTCCGTGCAGTTCTTCAACGCGGGCGCCTCCGGGACTTTCGATGCCATCCTCCGCTTCTTTAACCCCGGCGCCCCGGTCGGAACCATCATCGGTGCGCCCTACACCCTCAGTGGCCTCTCTCTGGGCGCCGGCGATGTCCTTACCGCCACCTTTCTCAACCTGAACGCCCCCCTGCCTGAGACCGTCGTCTTCACCATCGCCGTCTCCAACGTCACCGGCGGCGCCGATATCGGCCTCACCGCTTTCGATCCCCCTGCCATCGGCTCCAGCGACAACAGCCTGATCATTGTCGATGACGGCAGCGGCTTCTCCGAAAGCCTGGTTTCCGAAGGCCAGGGCAACCTCTACCTGCGCCTCGTAGCCATCCCCGAGTCGGCCACGATGCTGCTCTGCGGCGCCGGCCTCTCGCTACTCTATTTCGTACGCCGCAAACCCTGACCACCCGCGCGCCCCGCTATCACGACCGCAACACCGTGGCCGGCGCAACACGCGCGGCCCGCCACGCCGGCGCGATCGCCGCCACCAGCGTGAGTGCGGTTACCACACCCGCTGCCACCGCAAAGAACTCCGGCGCCGGCGACGCCGCCGCGTCCACGTGCGCGCGGTAGGCTCGCCATGCTCCCCACGTCAGTCCCGCGCCGGCGGCCACGCCGCCGAGCAACACCGCCGCCATGCTTCCCAGCATCAGGCGCAACAGACTGCCTGGCGTGGCGCCCAACGCCACGCGCACGCTGAACTCTCGCATGCGTGCCCGCCCGGCCAGATCCACCAACCCATACACCCCGGCGCTCATCAGCACCAGGACGAACCCACTGAATCCCGTTGCAATCGTGGAGAGCGTACGCTCGTTGCGCACCGCCGCTGCCGCCAGCGCGTCCACGCTTCGCACCTGCTTCACCACCTGCTTGCCCAAGTCCTTGAGGTGGCCCTGCAGTGCCGCTTCGAGAACCGCTGGGGGTAGGTGGGCGCGAATCGTCAGCCCCATCGCGTAAGCCGTCTGCGGCGGCTCCCAAACCGCCCGGCACGGAATCAGCACGCTGCGTGCGCTGCTCTGCCTCGGTGTCCGCAGCCGCACGTCCCCCACCACCCCCGATACCGTGAACACCATCTCCTTTCCCCTGCCCGCCACCCGCACTAGTTGCCCCACCGCCGGCTCGCCCGGAAACAACTCCTGCGCGACCGACGAGGAAATCAGTGCCGCGCTCGCTTCTTCCCAACCCGGTTCGCGCCCTGCCAGCAGCCGGACGCCCAGCGCCTCCACATAGCCCGGCCACACGCACGACACCTCTGCCGTCGTTGTTCGCCGGCCCCCTGCAATCGCCGTCTTCAACTCGAAGTTCCAACGCATCGGTACCGAATCCGATAAACCCGCGGACTCCACTCCCGGAATCGAGCGCACACGCCGCAGCAACTCCTGGAAATACTCCGGCCCGGCGTTGCTCCAGGGCACCAGCGACATGACATCCGCTCCCCATAATCCGCGCGCGTCAAAGCCCAATTCCACCCGCGCCAGCGACTCCAGCGTGCTCTGAAACAACACCGCGCTGCTCACCAGCACCAGCGACGCCGCCAGTTGCACTCCAAGAATGACTTTGCGAAAACCCAAACGAGGCGAGAACGTATGCGCGCCGCTCTTGATCCAATCCGCGGCCTGCGCACCGCTGATGCGCCAGGCCGGCGCCAACTGTGCCCCTAACGCCGTCGCCCCCGCCACCAACATCGCCACCAGCAGCGCGCGGACGTCCAGCCGTACACCGTAATCCACAGCCACCGTTGTGTTGCCCAACCGCAGCGACTCCAGGCACAACGCGGTCAGCCCACGAGCCACCACCAGCCCAACCACCACACCTCCTGCCGCCAGCAGGCTCACCTCTACTAACGAAAAGCGAACCAGGTCCCAGCGCTTCGCCCCCAGCGCCAGCCGCATCGCGTACTCCCTCCTCCTCCCCAGACCGCGCGAGAGCAGCAGCCCCGCCAGATTGGTGCACATCGCCAGAGACCCGAGCGCCGCCAGCACCAGCAGGGCGAGCGACACCTTCGACAGGTCGCTCCCCGAAGACGCTCCATACGCGCCGGGAGAGAGCCGGATGCCGCGCCCGGCAAGCCGCTTCCATTCCTCCGCACTCACCGCCTCCGGCGCGCTCTCCTCCACCAGCCGAGGCCACAGTGTCTGCAACTGCTGTTCCGCCTGCCTGCGGTGCACACCCGGCTTCAGCCGCGCCACGGTCCCCAGCCAATAGCGCGGCAGGCGCTCCCGCGCAACGCTCTCCAGCCGCAAACCCACCTCAAGCGGCGTCAACACGTCAGGACGATAGAAGCGCGTCAACTCGATCGCCCCGGCCGGCGCCACGCCCACAATGGTCAGCGCGTAGTCTCCGGCCCGCAACGTCTTGCCGATAATCGCCGGATCTCCACCCAGCTTCCGCCAGTACGGCTCGCCGATCATCGCCACGGGCGCTGTTTCCCCCGGCGTAAGCCACCGCCCCGCTACCGGTGGCAGACCCAGGGTCTGCGCCGCGTCCCCCGCCACGTACGCCACGGAAAGCACGCTCGTCTGCCCCTCGTACGTCATCGGAAACAGAGTTCCGCTCCAGCCCAACATCCCCTCGGCCAGGTCGAAGGTCTCGCGCAGGCGTTCAAACAGGGCGTACCGCAGCGCTCGGTTCTCGTCCTCTCGCACCCCTTCCACCAGCACCAGGGCATCTGCATCCGGCACTGCCATCTTCCGCAAAGCCACGCCGTGGTACAAGGCAAACATCGCGGTCATGGCCCCCGTGCCCAAGCCGATCAACAACACCGCGAATGCCGCGAAGGCGCGCTCCCGCCCCAAGCCGCGCGCCGCCTGGCGCGCGTCCCGCCACAGCCGGTCGAGGAACATCGCCCGCCCGCCTTCAAAGAAATCTTCCTGCCGCAGGGTCGCATTGCCGAAGCGCCGCCGCGCCTCCGCCCTTGCCTCCGCCGCCGGCACCCCGCGCGCCTTCAGTTCGTCTTCCTCATGCGCCAGGTGCGCCTCCACCTCCGCCGCGAAGTCTTCGACCTTGCGCGCCTTACGCCACAGCATCTCTCAGCCCTCCGCCGGTGTTTCGCTCAGCACCCGTCCGATCGCCGCCGCCATCCGCTCCCAGCGGCTGGTCTCCGCCAGCAACTGCTTCCGCCCCCGCGCGGTCAGCTTGTAAAATCGCGCCTTCCGGTTGTTCTCCGAACTGCCCCACTCCGCCCCCACCCAGCCGCGCGATTCCAATCGCTGCAGCGCCGGATAGAGCGCCCCGTGCTCCACCAGCAGTTCGCCTTCCGAACTCTCCTCGATCGCCCTCGCAATGCCTTGCCCGTGCCGCGGGCCGAACACCAGGATGCGCAGGATCAGCAGGTCCAGCGTTCCCTGCAGCAGCGCCAGCCGGTCTTTTTCGTCTTGGGTAGACATCTTACCCGATTATTCGTCCCTTCGGGTAAGATGTCAACAGGAAAGATCGAATGCCCCGTCCAGACGGGTATGGCACGTTCGGCTGTATATGTATGGTAGTCTGTAAGGTGTGAAGAAGACGCTGCACATTGACGAGGTAACGCTCCGCAGTGCGAAAGAAGCTTGTGGCGCGGCGACGGACACAGAGACGGTGAGGCGCGGTCTCGAAGCTCTGATCCGCCATGCGGCGTATGAGAGATTGCGAAAACTCAGGGGTTCCGAAGCGGGCGCGAAGGATCTTCCCCGGCGCCGGCCAAGCTCCGGTAGGTAGAACTCTGACCCCGATGGTCCTCGTAGACACTTCCGTCTGGATCCGGTTTCTTGCCAACCGGCTTCCATACGCCGCCCAACTGGACAGCCTGCTCGAACACGACGAAGCAGCCGGGCACGACCTCGTATACGGCGAACTGCTGATCGGAGATGCCGGTGGACGAAGCCGCTTGCTGAACGCGTACGAACTCATGCACCGCGTACCCTCGGTCAGTCATGCGGAAGTGGTCACGTTCGCTCAGGCACACAAACTGCACGGCCTGGGAATCGGGTGGATCGACGTACATCTGCTGGCGTCGGCCCTGGTTGCCGGAACACCTCTGTGGACAGCCGACGAGCATCTGGCGAAACTGGCCGGCAAACTCGGAGT
>DALYJJ010000101.1:13321-23475 GCA_031969915.1 Bryobacteraceae bacterium
GGCCTACTCTCCTCGCCGCGCGTAACCCTGTTTCCTGCACCGCGCGCGCGGCGCACGCTCTCGAACGGTGTGAGGCTCCCCTGGATCGGGCGGCGCTAGCGTAGCCCCCCCGCCGGCGCGCTACCGAACGCATAGAATACTCTGCTATGAGAGCTGCGCTGCTCGGTTTGCTCCTGCCCTTACTTGCCATGTCACAACCACCTTCTTCCTACCCCGGTCTTGGACGGATTCTCCGCGAGGACCCGGGGCTGGATGCCATCCTCGACAAGGACGCCAAGCTCGAGGTGATCGCCTCGGGCTTCGACTGGACCGAGGGCCCGCTCTGGGTCAAGCAGGGCGGCTACCTGCTCTTCTCCGACATCCCTCGGAATTCCATCTACAAGTGGAGCGAGAAAGACGGGCTCAGTCTGTGGATGAAACCTTCCGGTTACACCGGCGTGACCGACTACGGCGCGGAACCGGGGAGCAACGGATTGACCCTCGATCCGCAGGGCCGCGTCGTGTTCTGTGAGCACGGCGACCGGCGCGTCTCTCGCCTGGAGAACGGCGGCGGCAAGAAGACGCTGGCCGACAGCTACCTCGGCAAACGGCTGAACAGCCCCAACGACGCGGTCTATCATTCGAGCGGCGCGCTGTACTTCACCGATCCTCCCTATGGGCTGCCGAAACGCTGGGACGATCCGCTGCGGGAGTTGGATTTCTGCGGCGTGTACCGGCTCTCGACGTCCGGGGAGTTGACGCTCTTGTCGAAGGAACTGGCGCGGCCGAACGGGATCGCGTTCTCTCCGGACGAGAAGATTCTCTACGTGGCGCAGTCCGATACGAAGGCGATTTGGATGGCCTATCCGGTGAAGGCGGATGGGACGTTGGGTCCGGGGAAGATCTTCGCGGACGCTTCTCACATGATCGGGAAGCTGCCGGGTGCGCCCGACGGAATGAAGGTGGACCGCGCCGGGAACGTGTTTGCCACCGGACCCGGAGGGGTCCATATCTATTCGCCGCAGGGAAAACTGCTGGGGCGGATTGAGACTGGTGAGCGGACGTCCAACTGCGCCTGGGGCGGCGACGGGTCGACGCTCTATATCACCGCGGACATGTACGTGTGCCGGATTCGGACCAGGACCAAGGGCGCCGGTTGGTAGGCTAGCGGGCGCGCATGTCGCGTTCGCGCATCACCGTGCCGTAGCTGCGTCCGCCGAAGGTGACGCCGCTCGTGACGGTGCCCGAAACGTCGACGCGCGCGCCTTTCTGCGGGACGCCGCCGCGGTTCGTAAGAACGTAGATCTTGCCCGTGTCGTCCTGCACCTGGTAGAGACCGCCGACGAGCGGGATACCGAATGAGGAATCGGTTACGTTGCCGGAGATCCGGACCGAACGGTTTTGAAAGCGTGTGGGCTCGTTGAGGATGCGGGTTATCTTCACCGAGCCGCAACCGGTCAGCAACAAGGCAGCGGCGGCAGCGGCGCAGGGCAGCAGAGGACGTCGGTAGCTCATCGCCAATTACGACGCACGCCCCACCCCCCAGATTACAAAAACCGGGGACGGACGAGACGTTCCCTAGGTTTTTCCCAATACCGGGACAAACCTAGGGAACGTCTCGTCCGTCCCCGGTTTTTGAGAGGGCTTTGACTAGGCGGCGGTAGGGGAGTTTGTCCAGGGACGCAAAGGGGAGCCATTCGCCCTCGCGCCACGTCGAGTAGTACCAGCGGGCCAGGATCGCCAGATGTTCGGCGCGCTCCTTCTGAGTGACCGGTGGCGGCTTCACGGCTGAGGCCGCTTCTCGCAGCCGGCGGTCGAGAGGGATCATCTCCCCCGGATCAGGCGCGGTGCGGAAACGGATGGGCTCGCACCAGGCGCCCCCCAGCAGAAAACGCAGATCAACGGCCGCGGGGTCCACCGAAGCGGTCACGGCCACGCCGTTCAGCACCCCCACTTCGCTCGCCAGGTCGTCGCGCGCCCGCAGCACTTCCTGGATCCGCTCGTAGCGCGCGTGCTGCCGCGCGGCAGCCTCAAACTCCATCTCGGCGCTCATCCGGTCGCGCGCGGCCGCAGTGGCGGCGAGCAGCGATTGGCCCGAGGTGTGCAAAAAGTCGCTCAGCCGGGCCACTTCGCTCGCGTATTCGTCAGGCCCTACGATCTGCTGGCACGGGCGGAGACACATGTTCATCTCCCCGTAGATGCAGCCCGGATGGTCCGGCGACGGAGTGAGGTCCTCCTGGCAGCGCCGCACCTGGAACAGGTCGAGCGCGCCGTCGAGGAACTGCTCGGCGGAAGCGCGCGTGCGGAACGGGCCAAAGTAACGGCCGCGCCCGCCGCCCGGCCGCGTGGTGACGTGGGCGCGCGGGAATTCGTTCGAGAGAACCAGCTTGACGTAAGCCGGGAAACGAAGGCGGATGTACTCGATGTAGCTCTCCGGGAACCAGCGGCGCGCCGTCTCATAGAACACCAGGTTCGATTCGAGCGTGGACGCCACCAGCGTGTACTCGATGCCCGTGGCGAGCGCGCGCAAAGTGAGCAGGCGCGAGGGCGCGGCACGCTCGCCCAGCAGGCGCAGCAGGCGGCGCCGAAGCTGGCTGGTGCGCGCCAGGTACGGTTCGCGGCCCTCCGTATGAACAAGGAAGACCGCGGGTGTGTTGGGCAGCGTCTCAATCGCGGAAAGGTCGATGCGCGTCATCCGCGGAACAGAGCGAGATAGGCGTCGCGCGAAAGCGGCGAGACGCTCGCCACGCCGAGATTCTCTTCCACGTGAGCGGTGTCGCTCATGCCCACCAGCGCCGTGACGATACCGGGCGTGGAGCGCGTGAACTGGATGGCGCGCTGGGCGTCGGTGGAAGCGCCGGCCAGGCGCTCTGCCAGTTCTTCCGGCAGGCCCCGCGAAAGGCGAGACTGCAGGAGCGACGCGCTGGCGACCACCGTCAGGCCCGCCTCGTCGGCCGCTTCGAGGAGCGACACCGCCTCGCCGCCCCGCTGCTGCGTCCGCTGCGTGAAGGCCTCGGTCATCGCCAGATTGAACGGGAGTTGGATCCAGCGGAAGTGGTGGCCGTCTCCCGCGATGCCCCGGGCGACGGCCGCGAGTTCGTGCAACTGCAGCGCGCCGGGCTTGCGGTAGCCTTCCCACGTGGCCGTTCCGTAGGCCCCGATCCTGCCCTGCGCCGCCAGCGATTCGAGCAGCGTGAAGGCCTTCGTCACGCGACCCAGAAACTCCTCGCGGCTCACGAAGCTCAACTGTGTTTCCGGGTTGTGCAGGTAGAAGACGTCGATCGCGTCCAGGCCCAGGTTCGCCAGGCTGCGCGCAATCTGGTCCTCCAGAAACGCGGGCGCCATGGAGTGCATGCCGCCCACCACGTCGCGTTCCTCCAGCACGCCGGCCGGAATCGCCTCCGGCACCAGAAAGCCCGCCTTGGTGCAGATCAGCAACTCGTCGCGCCCGGCCGCGCCCGATGCGTCCAGCTCGGCAAGCGCGGCGCCGATCGAACGCTCGGAGCGTTGATGCCGGTAGTTGATTGCCGTGTCGATCACGTTGACGCCCCCTCGCACGGCGGCGCCGATGGCCGCGGCGTAGGCGCGGTCGGTCTGTTCGTCCATTTCGCCAAGGTACGTGCCGAGCCCGAGGTTCGAAAGATGGAGCCCGCCCGCGTCGCGATAGAAACCGGCCGCGCGGAGCGCGGGAAAGCGGGCGGCGAAGCGCGCCGTTCCCTCGGGGGTTGCCTGACCGTGGAGCATTCCCTCGATTGTAGCGGGGGCGCGGGCTTCGATATCCTTGTCCCCACTCATGCACCCGGCCCTGATCCTGTTGCTCTCGATGGCGGCGGTCTTCGTGCTCATCGTGCGGCTTCGTTTCAACGCGTTCCTCGCGTTGATCGCAACCGCCATTCTCATCGCGCTGCTGGCGCCCGGAGTGGCGCTGCGCGACGTCATGCAGAAGGTGACGGCGGAGTTCGGCGGCGTGGTGGGACGCATCGGGATCTCGGTGCTGATGGCCGCCATCGTGGGCCGCTGCCTGGTGGAGAGCGGCGCCGCCGAGCGGATCGTTCGTCATTTCCGCTGGCTCCTCGGTGAGAAACTGGAGTCCCTCGCCCTCGTGATCACCGGCTACGTGTTGTCCATTCCCGTGTTCTCCGACACCACGTTCTACCTGATGATTCCGCTCGCGCGCGCCATGTGCATTCGCGCCGGGGGCGGCAACTACGTGCTCTATGCAACCTCCATCAACGCCGGGTGCACGGCGACGCACACGCTCGTGCCGCCGACGCCCGGCCCCCTGGCCATGGCCGCGACGTTCAACCTCGATCTCGGGCTCACCATCCTGGTGGGCATGGCCGTGGCCGCTCCCGCTTCGCTCTGCGCATGGCTCTTCTGCCGGTGGATCGACCGCCGGTTGAACGTCGCCATCCGCGAGGCGCCGGGCCCCTCGCTCGCTGAGTTGGGCGAAGTAGCGGCCAGGCCGTCAAGCGACCTTCCGCCCCTGCTCCTGTCGCTCGCGCCCATCGCCGTGCCCGTGATGTTGATCAGCGGGCACACCGTCGCGGCCGCTGTGGACAAGAACTCCGGGCTCACCGCGGTGAGCCGGTTCTTCGGCGACCCGAACCTCTCGTTGATGCTCGCCGCCGCGATCGCCGTCCTGTTGTTGATGCGGCAGCGGCGCCTCTCGTTCCGCCAGGTGGCCTCGCCCATCGAACAGAGCCTCTCCGACGCGGGGATGATCATCCTGATTACCGCCGCCGGTGGGGCCTTCGGGGCCATGCTGGAAATGGCCGGCGTGGGACCGATGATCAAGGGGCTCGCCGCCAGTTGGGGCATTCCCGTGCTCGCGCTGGGTTTCGCCGCGGGAATGCTGTTCAAGATCGCACAGGGGTCGGCCACGGTGGCCGTGATTACCGCGTCGGCCATCCTCGCGCCGATGGTGAGCGCCGCGCCGCCGCCGTTTCATCCCGTGTGGGTGGGCATGGCCGTGTGCAGCGGGTCCATGGCCGGGTCGTGGATGAACGACAGCGGGTTCTGGGTGTTTACGACGATGAGCGGCCTCACCGAAGTAGAGGCTCTCAAGTCCCGCACGATTGTGTCGATCGTCCTCGGAGTCGCGGCATTCGCGGCCACTGTGCTGGGCGCCTGGTTGGTACCCCTCGTGTAGGCTGGTCCGGCTTGACACCGGCGGAACTGCCATTAGAATGAGGAAATATCGCGAGTCAGTATGCCTGGGTGTTCGCACAATCGGACTGAAATGATTGCCCGCCGGGATGGTGTCGATTACCTGCGGTGCAGGGACTGTGGACAGGTCTTCGAAGCGGAGGACCTCGAACCGGTAGTCGTTTACGAGGACGAAGAACGGGGCTGACCGGAACCATCGAGGCCGGGGGGAGCGTTGCGGGGCGTTACGTGTGCCCGGCGTGGCAAGTTGCGCCGGACGGGAAGATCTTGGTAGAAGGTCATGTACCAAGGCCAAATCGGCAACCGGCCTTGAGGAATGTGTAGTTATGAAGAAATCCTCTAAGCAGCCGGACAGCAAGGGTGGCGGTGCGGCGCCGGCGGCCGCGGCAGTGGATCCGGGAAAACAGCAGGTCGACGCGTTCGGCGCAGCGATGCGGCTCTTCCATGCTGCCCAATACCAGGAGGCGCTGGCGGCCTTCGCGCGGGTGGGGCAAGGCCCCAACCGGGAGATGGCCCACTCGGCGCAACTGCACGTGCGGATGTGCGAACAGCGGCTTTCCAAGGGAAAGCCGGAATTGAAATCGCCCGACGAGCATTATCATTACGCGATCACGCTCATCAACCGGCGGCAGTTGGACGACGCGCAGCGGCACCTCCAGATTGCGTTGGCCTCGCTGCGCGACGCCGAGCACGTGCACTACGCCATGGCCCTGGCGGCGGCGTTGAAGGGCGACCTGCCAACCTCTTACGAGCACTTGAAACGGGCCATCGAGTTGGAGCCCCGCAACCGTTCGCTCGCGCGGAACGACGCCGATTTTCAGGAGAGCTTGCGGCAATCGCCGCTGCGCGAGCTGGTTCATCCGGAGCGGGGCTAGTCCGCCCGCCATGCCCAAGCTGACCCGCGATCTCTTCTTCTCGCCGCTGGCGGGCCCGCGGATTGTCGCCGTTGGTGGCGGCACCGGCCTCTCCACCCTGCTCAAGGGGCTGAAGAAGTTCGCGCTCTTCTCCCGCCCTTCCCACGGCTCCGGACTCGCGCCGCTCGTGGATCTGACGGCGGTGGTGACGGTGACCGACGACGGCGGCAGTTCGGGCCGCCTCCGCCGCGAGTTGGACATGCTTCCGCCGGGCGATATCCGCAACTGCATGGTGGCCCTTTCCGAGGACGAAGCGCTGCTCTCGCGCCTGTTTCAATACCGCTTCTCGGCGGGGCGCGGATTGAAAGGCCATAGTTTCGGCAACCTCTTCCTCACCGCGCTCACGCACCTCACGGGCGACTTCGCGCAGGCCGTGAAGCTGTCCGCCGAGGTGCTCTCGATCGGCGGGCGGATCTATCCGTCCACCGCGTCGAATGTCACGCTCCGCGCGCGGTGCGAAGACGGTAGCACCATCAGCGGCGAGACCAACATCAGCCGGAGCCGCTCGCGGATCATGGCCATCGAGTTGGAGCCCAAGGAGGCGAAGCCGCTCAAGGAGACGCTCGAGGCGATCCGCGAGGCGGATCTGATTACGCTCGGACCCGGCTCGCTGTTTACCAGCGTGATCCCCAACCTGCTGGTGCAGGGCGTGGTCAAGGCCATGCGCCGCTCGCCGGCGGTGAAGGTCTACTTCTGCAACCTCATGTGGCAGCCCGGGGAAACCAGCCATTTCAAGGCCTCCGATCACGTGCAGGCGATTCACGATCACGCGGGCGAGATGCTCCTCGACTACGTGGTGATCAACACCGCGCCCATCGCCAAGCCGCAGCGCAAACGGTACGAGCGGGAAGCCGCGATGCCCGTCGAGAACGACGTCGAGCGGCTGGAGAAGATGGGGCTGCGCGTGGTGACCGCGGACTTGCTCGGGGAATCGCGCAAGGTGCGGCACGATTCCGCCGCCGCCGCCGCCGTGGCGCTCGAACTGGCCGTCGAGGGTCGGCGCCGGCGGGCGCGGGCCGCTTCCAGTTAGGCGCGCAACCGGCGCCGCGCGGCGTCATAATCGACCCATGAACCGTAGACGCTTTCTCGCCGCCGCGGCTGCCACCGGGCCGCTGGCCGCTCGCTCGTCCGCGCAATCGTCCGGAGCCGCACCGGCGTCCGCACCCGCAAAAGGCCGCCTGAAGCAGGCCGTGACACGCGGCGTGTTCGGCCGCAACGCGCAGATGACCATGGACGACATGTGCCGCGAGGCCGCCGCGCGCGGCATCGTGGGCTTCGACCTGGTCGGGCCCCAGGCGTTCCCCACGTTGAAGAAATACGGCCTCATCCCCACCATGGCGCCGGGCGGCAGTTCGATTCGGGACGGGATCAACAACAAGGCCCATCACGACGCCATCGAGAAGCGGCTCATCGAAGCGATCGACGCCGCCGCGCAGGCGGGCGCGCCGAACGTCATCCTGCTGAGCGGTGAGCGCAAAGGCATGGCCGACGCCGAGGGCGCCGACAACAGCGTCGCTTTCCTCAATAAGGTGAAGGCGCGCGCGGAGGACAAGGGCGTGACGCTGTGCGTCGAACTCCTGAACAGCAAGGTGAACCACCCCGACTACATGTGCGACCGCACGGCGTGGGGCTTGGAGGTGTGCAAGCGCGTCGATTCGCCGCGCGTCAAGCTGCTCTACGACATCTACCACATGCAGATCATGGAAGGCGATGTCATCCGCACCATCCGCGACAATATCAAGTGGCTCGGGCACTTCCACACGGCCGGAAATCCGGGCCGGCATGAGTTCGACGAGACGCAGGAACTGAACTACCGCGCGATCGCAACGGCCATCGCGGACCTCGGTTTCACCGGCTATATCGCGCATGAATACACGCCGCTCAAGGATCCGATGCGGTCCCTCGAAGAGGCGGTCAGAATCTGCTCGGTCTGATCCCGCTCCCCGCGGGGAGCGCGGGATAAACTGAAGCTATGGTGCGGATGTGGGCGCTTCTTTTCCCGATCGCCGCCGCGCGCCTCGCGGCGCAGACGTGCGGGCCGGTGGCGATTTTTCAGCCGTGCGAGATGGTTTTCGAACTCTCTCCAGAGGAAATGAGGGCTCACGCCAACCCTTATCTCACCGTGAATTTGCAGGGCGAGTTCCGCTCGCCCGATTACAAGACCTACTTGATGCCCGCCTTCCACGACGGCGGCAACCGGCTGGTGATTCGCTTCACGCCCGTCGAGCCCGGGCAGTGGGTTTTCCGCCTCACGAGTAACATCGGCCGTTGGAACGGAACGCAGGGAGAACTGACTGCGACGGCGAGCGACGCCCCCGGTTTCATCGTGCCGCGCAACGTCCACCATTGGGCGCACGTGCGCAACAACGTGCCGCACCTGTGGATGGGAGACACCAGTTACCGCTTCGCGACGATGGACCGCGCGTCGTACCGGCAGATCGTGGACAAGCGCGCCGAACAGAAATTCACGCACCTCCGCGGCGTCCTGCTGGGCTTCGATCCGGACGACAAGAAGGCTGTTCCTTCCCCCGAGACGCTGAACTACGAATACTTTCGTGAGATCGACGAACGCATCGCCTACGCAAATACGAAGGGCTTCGTATTTGACGTGGTGCTCGCTGGGGGTAACAACCGCCTCGCCGACCTTCTTCCCCAGTGGCGGGACCGCGAGCGGTTCATCCGGTACGTGTGTGCGCGCTACTCGGGGTTCAACATCGTCTGGCAAGGAGTGCAGGAGTTCGAGGGGTACAAAGACGGACGTGGTTTGTTGAAGGAGATCGGCGCGCTGCTGAAGAAGTTCGACCCGTACCGGCATCCGCGCTCGACGCACGCGGCGGCGACCTCGTCGCCGCTGATGGCCGACGAGTGGCAGGACTTCATCACGCACCAATCGTCGAACGACGAAGCCGGAGCGATCGAGCATCAACTGTACGCGGTGCCGTTCGTGAGCGCGGAGTTGGCGGATGCAGACGGCGGGGACGTGGCGTTCCGCAAGCGGCTGTGGAACGCGACGATGAACGGGCAGTATCCGACGCACGGCAACACGGGAACGAAGTCTCTCGATTCGCCGGGGGCGAAGGCGATGACGGTCTGGTTCGATGTGTTTTCCAAGACGCGCCACTGGGAGTTGGAGCCGTACTTCGACCTGGACGGCGGGCGCGCGCTGGCGCTGCCGGGAATCGAGTACATCGTCTATGTGGAGAAGCCGGCGACGGTGGAGGTGCTGGTGGAGAAACACACCTACGACGTCGCCTGGATCAACCCCGAAACCGGCGAGCGCGTGCCGCAGAAGGAATGGAAGGGCGAGCGCTGGACGGGCGAGCCGCCGTCGAAGGACCGCGACTGGGTGCTGCATC
Source organism: Bryobacteraceae bacterium (assembly GCA_031969915.1). Taxonomy (GTDB): domain Bacteria; phylum Acidobacteriota; class Terriglobia; order Bryobacterales; family Bryobacteraceae; genus DALYJJ01. The sequence goes on from DALYJJ010000101.1 coordinate 22,740, forward strand.
TTTCGCGGGAGGACCGGAAGCAGGGCATGGCGCGCTCGTACCATTTCGAATCGCGCGCGATTCTGCTGCAGGAAGTGGACATCGGGCGGGCGACCTTTGAAATTGTGCAGCCCGGGGACGAGCCGATTCCGGCGGGCGTGCCGGTGCCGTTCGAAATCAAGTTGAAGCGCGAGACGCGCGCGGGCCGGCGGATGGCGTATCTGTGGACGGCCGAGATTCCGGGCGATCCGCGCGGCTTCCGCGTGCTGACCACGGGGGCGAAGGGCGAGTTCCGCGTGCCCATCGAATGGCTGGGCGACAAACCGGACGCGGTGCTCAGTGTGCGCGTGACGGGGATGAACGCGGTGGGGAAGGTGTACGCCATCGATCGTGTCTTCACGGTGAAGCGGTGAGGCGCGTGCTCGCCGTCGACACGACGGCGGAGTTCGGGAGCATCGCGATCGCCGAGGACGGGCGGGTGATCGAAGTGGTTCCGCTCCACAGTCCGGAGGGCTTCGGGCAGGTGCTGTTCGGCGAGGTGGAGCGGCTGCTGGCGCGGCGCGGCTGGGCGGCGGGGGAGATCGACTGTTTCGCGGCGGCGGCGGGACCGGGGTCGTTCACGGGAGTGCGTGTCGGGCTGGCGGCGGCGAAGGGCCTGGCGGAGGCGGCGGGGAAGCGGGCGGCGGCGATCTCGAATTTGCGGGCCATGGCGTCGTTTGGCGCAGGGCCGCTCCGCGCGCCGATCCTCGATGCGCGG
>DALYJJ010000102.1:0-7815 GCA_031969915.1 Bryobacteraceae bacterium
GGGAGGGGACGCCGGCGTCGCGGTCCTTCACGCGGTCGTAGACGTGGCGCTCGTTGACGGTCCCGAGGCCCTCATTGTAGAGGCTGGTGAGGCCGAGCCCTTCCCGAAGGTCTTCGGTGAAGGCGTGAATGGCTTTCAACTGATCGGCGAGGGCGGGCTCGCGGCGGTGCGTTTCGGTCTCGAAGACCTTCTGGTAGCCGAGGTCCGTGAGCACGCCGATCTCTTTGCCGATGGCCAGACCCACGCGCACCACGTTGGGTGCGCCGTCCTTTTCATCCACCAGGGCGGTGCACAGGCCGCGGCTGAGGCGCGCCCGGTTGGAGCCGTCGCGGGTGACGGTGAAGCCGCCCTGCTGCAGGGTTTGCAGGCGCTCTTCGAGGGTTGGCAGGTGGGGCTTGACTCGGCGAAAGAACATAGCTGTATCGGGGAAACAACTTCAGTATAAAACGGCCTGGGGTACAATGCCCCGGTGCGCTACATCCTCTCCCTAGACGAAGGCACGACCAGCGCGCGCGGGGCGCTGTACGACGAGCGCGGCCGGCGCGTGGCGATGGAATCCACGCCCATTGAGAGCGTCCATCCGCGGCCGGGCTGGGTGGAGCAGGACGGAGAGGGGATCTGGCGGGCGCAGATGGTGGCCGCGCTGCGCACAGTGGAGCGCGCGGGCGCCGCGCCGCACGAGATCGCGGGCATCGGGATCACGAACCAGCGCGAGACCACGCTGGTGTGGGACCGGCGGACGGGGGAGCCCGTGCATCCAGCGATCGTGTGGCAGTGCCGCCGCACGGCCGAAGCCTGCGCGCGGCTGGCGGCTTCGCCGATGGGACCGGCGATCACGGCGAAGACGGGACTGGTGATCGACGCGTATTTCTCGGCGAGCAAGCTGCAGTGGATTCTGGACGGGGTGCCCGACGCGCGCCGGCGCGCCGCCGACGGCGAGCTGCTGTTTGGGACCGTGGATACGTGGCTGGTCTGGAAACTGACGAACGGCGCGGTGCACGTGACCGACGTTTCGAACGCGTCGCGGACGATGCTCATGAACATCGCCACGGGTGAGTGGGACGACGAGTTACTGAGCGTGTTCGGGGCGCCGCGGGCGATGCTGCCGCGCATCGCCGCATCGAGCGAAGTGGTGGGGACCACGGCGGGCGATCACTTCGGCGCGGAGATTCCGATCGGCGGCATCGCGGGCGATCAGCAGGCGGCCTTGTTCGGGCAGGCTTGTTTCCGTCCGGGATTGAGCAAGAACACGTACGGCACCGGTTGCTTTGCGCTGCTCCACACGGGCGGGCAGCAGCCGGTGTCGCGCAACCGGCTGCTGGCCACGCGCGCCGCTTCCCTTCGCGACGGGGCGCAGTTCGCGGTGGAGGGCAGCGTGTTCGTGGCCGGCGCGGCGGTGCAATGGCTGCGCGACAAAGCAGGACTGCTGGCCACGGCGGCGGAGTCCGACGAACTGGCGCAATCGGTGAGCGATACCGCGGGGGTTTATTTTGTGCCCGCCTTCGTGGGGCTGGGCGCTCCCCATTGGGACGCCCAGGCGCGGGGCTTGATGACGGGCATCACGATGGGCGCGGGGCGGGCGCACCTGGTGCGGGCGACGCTGGAGAGCATCGCCTACCAAACGCGCGAGTTGATCGACGCGATGCAGGCCGACAGCGGCGAGACGCTGAAGGAGCTGCGCGTGGACGGAGGCGCCTCCGCCAATCAGTTTCTGATGCAGTTCCAGGCGGACATTCTGGGGTGCCCGATCGTCCGCCCGGCGGACATCGAAACGACGGCGCTGGGCGCGGCCTATCTGGCGGGGCTGGCCACCGGTTACTGGCCCACCCCGGAGGCCGTGGAGGGCTTCTGGCGATCGGACCGGGTGTTTGAGCCAACCATGTCCGGAGACCAACGTGAGTCCCTCTACGATGGCTGGAAACGGGCAGTGGCGCGCTGCCGGGCGAGTTGTTAATTTCGCCGCTTCGCCCTTGAGCGAGAACGCGGTATGTGGTTTGCTTCGGAAGGAGAATATGAAACGTACACTGTCTTTGCTGCTGCTGTTGTGCGGAGGGCTGTTCGCCCAGACTTCGCAGACGATTCCGTTCCGGGCGATGCTTTCCGCGCGCAACGAGGTGCCTCCGATTGACTCCACGGCCGCGGGTGTCGCCACGGTGTGGGTCCACCTGATGCGCGACGGGGCGGGAGCGATTGTCTCGGGGTCGGTGGATTTCGACGTCGCGTACACGCTGCCCGGGACGGCCACGCTGACGGGTCTGCACATTCATCGCGGAGCGGCGGGCATCAACGGTCCGGTGACCGTGGATAGCGGCTTGGCGGCCGCCAACCCGGTGGCGGTGGACGAAACCGGCCGAGGCCGCATCCAGCGCCAGGGCCAGGTGATCGCCACGAACACCAACGGCCTGGATACGCTACGGGGCCTGCTGGAGAACCCGGCGGGCTACTATGTCAACCTTCACAGCACAGCCAATCCGGGAGGCATCATCCGAGGCCAGTTGATGCGGGCGGACTGGCAGGTATTCGCGGCGGAGATGAATCCGCGCAACGAGGTCCCGCCCATTGCCGGGTTGGACGCGTCGGGCATCGGAACGCTGCAATTGCTGACCACGCGGGACACGCAGGGGCGGGTGAATTCAGCGAACGTGGTTTTCGAAGTGCAGTACCGCGGTTTCCCGGAAGGGACTCGCCTGCAAGGCCTGCATATCCACACCGGAGCGGCGGGCGTGAACGGGGGCGTGACGCTGGATTCGGGGCTTGGAGCGGCGAATGCCGTGACGGTGCCGGCGAATGGGCAGGGCACCATCCGGCTGGAGAATGAAATCAACCTTTCGGCGGGCGCGGTCACCACGATCGACAACATCGGGTTTACGCCGGGCAACTTCTACTTCAACCTGCACACCAACACGAACCCCGGCGGGGCGATTCGCGGACAGGCGATCGCGCTGGACCGCTCGCACTTCCAGGTGCGGATGCTGCCTTCGAACGAGGTTCCTCCGGTGACGGGGCTCGATGCGGCGGCGCAAGGCGGGGTGACGCTGCACACGCTGCGCGACGCCAACGGCGCGGTCACCGCGGGCGTGGTGATTTTCGATGTCAACTACCGGTTCCCGGGCGAGGCGACGTTTACCGGCCTGCACGTGCACAACGGCGCGGCGGGCGTGAACGGGCCGGTGCGCTGGGACTCGGGCATCACGTCGGCGAGCAGCGTCGTGAGCGCGGCCGGCTTCGGCAACATCTTCCGCGTGTTCACGGTGAGTTCGGAAACGGGACTGGCGGCGCTCACCTCGGCGGTGGCGAATCCGGAGTTGCATTACCTGAACCTGCACACCACGGTGAACCCGGGCGGTGCGGTGCGGGGACAACTGGCGGCGGTGAACAACGCGCGGCCGGTGGTGATCGACGTCCTGAGCGCGGTGAGCGATCCGACGATGCGCACCGGCGCGCAGGGTGGCCTGATCACGATCTTCGGCTCCGACCTGGCGAAGGTGCCCACGAATCTGGCGGGCCTGGGCGGCGGCGCTTATCCCACCAGCGTCAACGGAACGTCGGTGACCATCGGCGGTATTCCCGCGCCGATCATCGCCATCGGCCGCGAACCCCAGTTCACGCCGTCGGACTACATGGTGGTGCAGGTGCCGAACGCCGCTCCGGCGGGCACGCATCCGGTGGTGGTAACGAACTCCAACGGAGCGGGCAACTCCTGGACGCTGCGAGTCGCACAGGCCGCGCCGGCCACCTACTTCGACATGGAAGGCGGCATCGTGTTCCGGGCGCGGGACATGGCCTTGATTCGCGCGGGAGATCCGGCGCGCGTGGGCGACGTGTTGTGGATCCTGACCACGGGCCTCGGCCTGACCACGCCGCCGGTAGCGACGGGCGCGCTCGCTCCGCAGAACCCGTTGGCCCTGGTGAGCAACGTCAACGTCACCGTGGGCGGGACCGCGCAGCGCGTGCAGCAGGCGCTGGCCGTGCCGGGCATGGCCGGCCTGTACCTGGTGGCGTTCACGCTCGAAGCGCCCTCGCCGGCGCCCACGGGCGCGACGGTGCCGGTGGTGGTTCGCATCGGCGATGCGGCGGCGAACACCGTGAACATCGCTTACCAACGCTAGTCTCCTTCTCTGTCAACTGCCGGGGCGGCCTTCACGGGCCGCCCCGTTTTTCTGTCTGCCTCCCAACCGCTCGCGGCCGTCGTTAGAATGTCTTAATGACTCGCGTTCTGATCCCTCTCGCCTTGTTCGCAGCGCCCCTGTTGGCCCAGAGCGCCGCGCTGGACCGGCCGATTCTCGATACCAGCCGATCCCCGAAAGCCTTGTTGCGCGGTGTTCCCGTACGGGCCGTGCAACTGGAGGGCGGCTACTGGGCCGCTCGCCAGAAGGCGAATGAAGAAGTCAGCCTCCCGAGCCTGCTCGCTCTGTTCGAAGAGAAAGGCATCATGGACAACTTCCGCCGCGTCTCCGGGCGGAAGGATGTGGCGCGGCGGGGGCCGCTGTACACCGATTCCGACGTATACAAATGGCTGGAGGCAGTGGGCTTCCTTCTGCAGTACAAGGACGCTCCTGAACTGCGCAAACAGGCCGAAGCGGTGATTGACGACATCGCCGCCGCGCAGGAGCCGAGCGGCTACATCAACACGTTTTACACGAAGGAGAACCTGGCGCAGAGGCACAAGAACATGCGCCACGGGCATGAGCTCTACTGTCTGGGGCACCTGATCCAGGGGGGCATCGCTTGGGAGCGCGCCACGGGCGACCGCAAACTGCTCAGCGTGGGCACGAAGATGGTGGACTACCTGATGGCCAACTTCGGCCCCGACAAGCAGCCCATCTTCGAAGGCCACCCGGAGATCGAGCTGGCACTGGTGGAACTCTACCGGCACACGGGGGAGCGCAAGTATCTGCAAGCAGCCGGCTACATCCTGGAGGGCGACGAGCGCAACCTGAAGAACGTTCCGCCGCGCGAACTGGTGTACCTGTTTACGGTGAAGCCGTTCTCCGCGCGCACGAAGATGGAAGGACACGCGGTGCGCGCCGGCTACGCGGCGGCGGGCGCGGCCGATTACTACCTGGAGACCGGCGATGAGCGCTACCGCAAGGTGCTGGACACGCTGTGGGACGACATGACGCGCCGCAAGCAGTACCTGACGGGCGGCGTCGGCTCGCGGGCCTCGGGCGAAGCGTACGGCGAGCCGTACGAGCTTCCGAATCAGCAGGCCTACACGGAGAGCTGCGCGGCGATTTCGACGATGTTCTGGAACTGGCGCATCCTGCACGCCGATCCGCATTCGAAGTACATGGACAACTTCGAGCGCGCGTTGTACAACGGGGCGAACAGCGGGCTGTCGCTCAAGGGCGACCTGTACTGTTACCGCAACCCGCTGGAGCACGTGGGCAACCCCGAGGACCGCATCCGCAACCCGTGGTACGACACCACCTGCTGCCCGCCGAACCTGCAGCGCGTGCTCGCCTCACTGGGCGGCTACTTCTACAGCACTTCGAAAGACGGGCTGTGGGTGCACCTGTACGACAACAACCGGCTGAACTGGAAGCTGGAGGACGGAACGAAGCTGGCCCTGACGCAAGCGACGAAGTACCCGTGGGAAGGACAGGTGGAGATCACGGTTTCGCCGGAAACGGCGAAAGAGTTCACTTTGTTCCTGCGGCGGCCGGAGTGGTCCAAGGGAACGGTGACGGTGGCGGGCGCGCCCTTCGCGGCCCAGGCGCAGAACGGCTACCTGGCCCTGCGGCGGACCTGGAAGCCGGGCGACAAGGTGGTTCTGAAGCTGGACGTGGCGCCCCGCCTGACGGCTTCGAATCCCTATGTGCGGGAGAACATGGGCCGGGTGGCGGTGGAGCGCGGGCCGCTGCTCTACTGCATGGAGGGGCTCGATCAGGCGCAGGGCACAACGGTCTTCGACTGGACGCTGGACCTGGGGCCCACGGGACAGCCGGCTTTCCAGACGAGTTGGGAGGCGGAACGACTCGGCGGCGTCACGGTGCTCAAGCACAAAGCCACGCGGAGCGGCACGCCGGTGACCGAGGGATCGCTTTATCGCACGCTGGACAGCCTGCGAAGGCAGCCGGCGGTAGCGGGTTCGGTGACGCTGATCCCGTATTACACGTTCCACAACCGCGACGTCACGTCGATGCAGGTGTGGATCCCCTACCGGCAGCCGTAGCGATCACCGAGCGCTTTCCTGTGGGCCGCGCACCAGGCGGTAGCGGCCCGCTTCGGCCTCGGCGGCCCGCTCTTCGTCGAGCAGCCGGCGCACGCGCTCCTGCATGGCGGAGGCCTCCGCGGCGCGACCCAGCCGGCGATACACGGACATCAACTGATAGGCCGCGGGGCGGTCCTTCGGATCGAGGCGAACAGCGGTCTCAAGGGTCTTCGCCGCGGCCAGCCACTCACCTCTTTGGAACTGCAGTTTGCCGAGCAGGGCGTAGGCGGTGGCCTGCTTGGGATCCTCGCGAATCACGCGGTGGAGGAGAGCCTCGGCCTCAGTGCGCTCGGCGTCGCTTTGTTCGTCCCGCAAGAGGGCGCGCGCGAGGGTGAGGTTGACGCGCGGATCGTTGGGCGACTGCCGGGCCAGGGGCCGGAGGAGGTCAATGGCCTCGGCCCACGCTCCCATTTCGAGCAGCGAGACGGCGAGGCCGAGCGAGCCGAGGGACGAATCGGGCGCGCGGCGACGGGCCTCGGCGAAAGCGGCCTCGGCCTTGGCGCGCTCCCCTGCCCGGGCCCGCACCAGGCCGAGCATCATGGGGATGCGCGACGACGCGGGGATGTTGCGCTCGCCCGTTTCCAGGACTTCGGCGCCGATGTCGAGCGCATTCCTTTCCAGGCATATGTTCGCGAGGTCGATGTAGAGCCGTTCGTCGCGCGGGTAGAGTTGGATCGCGCGGCGCAGAGTATCGAGGGCCTGGGGCGTCTTTCGATCCGCCTCGTAGGCCGCGGCGAGCAAGCTCAGAACGTCGGCCTCGGGAACGGACTGCCCGGCGAGGGGCGCTAGGGTGGCGATGGCGTCGGCGGGACGTTTGGCCTCGAGGCGTGCGAGCGCCAGATTATAGCGGATCTCTGATTGTTCGCGAACGCGCAACAAGGCTTCGAACTGCGCTCCGGCCGCCTCCCATTCCTCGAGCCGAGCGAGACACGCCGCGTATTGCCAGCGGGCGACCGGGTGGTCGGCTTTCTCGATGCCCTTCGCGAAGTAGGCGGCCGCGGCCGGGCAGTCGTTCCGCTCGAACGCGAGCACACCGAGCATGGCGTGCGCCTCGGGCAGATCGGGGCGCAGGCGGAGCAACTGTTCGAGTGACGAGCGGGCGCCGGCGTCTCCGGAGGCGTATTCCATTTGCGCGAGCGCCTGGAGGGTTGGGACGAAAGCGGGCTGGAGCCGGTGTGCGGTGCGGAGCGCGGTTAACGCTTCGGCACGGCGGTTCAGCCCGTCGAGCGCGAAGCCTTTGAGTGTCCAGAGGACGGCGCTGCTGGGGGTGGCCTTCAAGTCGCGCTCCGCGATTGTAAGCGCTGCCAGAAAATCGCGCCGCTGCAAGCGCTCACGAACCTCATCCACGGAGCCGAAGAGAAGAGTGGAGGCGGCAAGCGAAAGGACGAGGAAGTGAGTCATCTCGTCCCTATTTTGCCTTGAAGCGGTCCGACCGCACCGGGCATAGCAAGTACTTGGTAGGGGAGTACGGGCAGACCTAGCTTCGAATAAGGTGAAAGCACGATTTGCAGTGAGAGCCACGAACTCTATTCTGATGATGGAGTCCGTTTATCAGGATTGAAATGACATCAGCCCGGCAAAATCGGTCCAAAGGCAGTTCC
>DALYJJ010000102.1:7825-20700 GCA_031969915.1 Bryobacteraceae bacterium
TGGTGGAGGCGGCACTAATCTTCCTGCCACTGATGGCGCTGCTGGTGGCTCTGATCGACTTTTCCCTGGTGATCTTCATGCGGTCGACGATTCAGTTCGCGGTGCGCGAAGGGGTTCGTTTCGCGATCACCTATCAGACGGTCCCTGGGAAAGGGCACGATGACTCCGTCAAAGCGATCGTCGAAAGCAATTCGATGGGCTTTCTCAAGAACAAGACGTCGTACATAAAAGTGAAATATTACAGTCCGTCGAATTTAACAGCACCTTTGAGCGGCGCAGGCAGCAACGGCCCCGGAAACGTCGTTGAGGTCTCGATCGACCAGCTCCCCTGGAGTTGGCTGGCCCCGCTCCAACCCGATTACAACCAGAAAGGGGCGCGCAAGAGCCCCTTCACACTAAACGCCAGCGCAGCGGACGTGATGCAGGGTCTTCCAGTAGGGCAGCTACAGCCTCCCGCCCGGTAGAGAGCAGCTGGCGCGGAGAAGCGCCATGTCAGTGGTCAAACGAAGGCAAGGTAGAGAAGGAAACGCAATCCTCGAGTTCGCCATCGTTTCAGTGTTCTTGATTCCGATGCTTCTGGGTACTTACTCAGTGGGCATGATGCTGGTCAAGAGCCTACAGGTAATTCAGGTCCGCAACAGCGCGGCCCAACTCTTCGTAAAGTACATCGATCTTTCGGTTCCCGCCAACCAGGAGCTGGTCGTGCGCACGGCCTCGGGGCTGGGCATGACCCGCACAGGCGGCAAGGGCGTCGTGATCCTTTCGCAGATCGTCTACGTGGGAGAGCAACAATGCGCCTCCGGAGGCCTCACCAAGGACCAGTGTCCGAATTTCGGACGGTTTGCGTTCGTCAAGCGGGTCACGATCGGCAACGCGAGCCTGCAGATTCCGGCCGCGGGAACCGCGGTCACGAGCATGCTGGGCACGCCGAGTTCGGCGATTCTGAACGCGGACGGAACGATTGATCTGGACGACACGCTCAAGCACATCTCGGCGATCGCGGCGAACGTGCCCACCGACCTGCCCAAAGATGACGCCCACTACTCGTTTGTGGCGGAAGCGGTGTTTGTGGCCCCCGAACTGGGCGTGGCGGGTCTGAACCTGGGGCAGCCGCTGCGGCCGCGGCCGTACATCTCATGAGGAAAACCGCCATGTCAAACCGTAAGCGCAAGCGCGGAGTGGCGGTGATCATCACCGCGGTGATGCTCCTGATGGCGATACCCGCCGTCGGACTGGCCATCGACGCGGGAGTACTTTACCTGATCCGCGTACAATTGCATGCCGCTTCCGACGCCGCCGCACTCGCCGCGGCGCGCTCCCTCAACATGGGGCAGACGCTCGGAGAGCAGAAAGCCGCCGTGGAGGCGCGCGCGGAAGCTTATTTCTACGCGAACTATCCGAATGGTTTCCTCGGATCGGACCGCAAGAAGCCAAAGACCCAGTTGGATGCGCTGGACTACGCCACGCTTCAGGTGAACGTGGAGACCGAGACCTACGCGCGCACGTACTTCATGAAGATCTTCGGCAAGCAGGGGATGACGCTGAAGGTGGTGGGCACGGCCACGCGGCGCAACGTGAACCTGATGCTGATCCTGGACCGGTCGGGCTCGATGGACGGCCAGCCGTGTACGGACATGAAGAACGCGGCGAAATCGTTCTTGAATTACTTTGCGGCGGGCCGCGACAAACTCGGGCTGCTGACGTTTGCGGGAGACTACAGCGTGGTGGTTCGGCCAACGACGGATTTCAAGACTCTGATTCCCGCGCAGATCGACGCCATCTCCTGCAGCGGGAGCACGGGCAGCGCGCAGGCTCTCCATTGGGCGTACAAGGAGATCAAGGATCTGAATGAGCCGCTGACTCTCAACACGCTCGTGTTCTTCACCGATGGCCAACCCAACGGGGTGACCGGCTATTTCCAGATCCGGAAGGATCCGGACGAACGCTTCGGTTACTCCGGCGGCTACAAGCCCACCGTCTGGAACGGCACCCGGTGGGTGAAGGGCTCCAACTCGGTGTGCACCAATCCCGGCTCGAAGTGCACGATGGAGCCGTCGCCCTGCAGGGACCCGGCGGGCAAGTCATACGACCGGAACAGCGGCAGTTCCCCGCAGTTCGGGCCGCCCACCTGGAACCCCGGCTGGCACAACGGCAACAAGCAGCCGTACTACCTGCTGGGCGCGATGTCGCAGTCCAACTCCACGACAACGAGCGGTCTGCGAAACTACTCCGGCAACAGCAACGTGATCAGCGCTTCGGGCTGCGCCTTCACAAGCAACACGACCAATGTCAAGCGGGATATCGCATTTATTCCGGATCAGGATCTGCAGGGTTACTCCACCTGGGGTTACAAGACGAACTACAACTACACTAGCGACACGTATGTAACCGGCCAGGACATGTTTCCCCAAGGCCACCCATACGACGGCAAGATCCGGCCCGATATCTACGAGGGGATCGTCAACGCCTCTTACAACGCGGCCGACAACTGCGCGCGCAAGATTCGCGAAGATAGTACCTTCAATCCGGTCATTTACTCGATCGGCCTGGGCGGGACGGTCGGCTATCCGGCGGACTCCGAGCTACTGGCGCGCGTCGCCAACACGGGCACAAGCGACGACACCTACGCAGGCGACAACCTGACGCGGCCGAAGGGTGTCTACGCCTACGCCCCGGACTCGACCAAGCTGATGCAGGCTTTTGCGATCATCGCCTCTTCCGTTCTCCGGCTGAGCCGCTGACCCGGCGCAGCTTTCTCTCCCGGCGGCGCGGTTGACACCGCGCCGCTCTTCATTACGCTCTTATTTCCAGGGCAGCGGAGCGGGCTCTGAGTAGACGGTTTCGCGCAGCCGGCGGAGCGCGTCTTTCGCGACCAGGCCCCCGTAGTACCAGACCACCGCGCCGGCGAGTTCGCGCTCCCGGCACATCTCGACGAAGCGCACCAGGGTGGCGGCGTCGGAGTTCGTCACGTCGACGCCGGGCGCCAGGCGCGCCCCATCCCCGCCCAGCGCCGCCAACTGCCGGTCCAGTTCCGCGGCGAAGCTCTCCGGATCGCGCCGGTAGACTTGGGGCGAGACGAAATCGAGTGCTCCCGCCTTCGCCCACGCCGGATACTCTTGCAGGAAGTTGGCGTACGAGAAGCCGTAGACGATCGGGGCGTTCGTGACCAGCAGCCGCCAGTTGGCCGCTCGCAGGCGCTTCGCGAGGCGCAGCACGAAGTCATTCAGGCGGTCGGCCCGCCATCGCATCCACGCAGGGTCTCGTTCGTTGGAGGGCGGCTCCGCGCCGTCGTGATCCTGGGCGTAGCGGGCCTTGGTGGCGGGATCGTATCCGCAATCGAGTTCCGGATACCGCGCGCGGTCAAACTGCACCGCGGGCACATCGTAGTTCGCGGCGAGTTCGGCCATCAAATCGAGGAGGAACTGCTGCCCCTCCGGGTGGGCGTGCGCAATCCAATAGCTCTTCGTCGTTCCGGCCCAGGAGAAATCGCTCGACCCGTCCTTCCGCATGGCCAGCCAATCGGGGTGCGCCTCCACGAGCGGGGCGCGCCCGCCTGAGTAGCCGATCACGAACCCGTACTCGACCCAAGGGATCACGGCCAGGCCACGCGCCTTCCCTTCCTCGATGGCCTCGGCGAGGACGTCGCGTTCGCCGAAGGCGGGGTCAGTCGCCACTCCGGTATGGCGCTCGAAGAGCGCGCTGCGCCAGAGCGGATATCCGCGGGACCAGACGTTGACGAACACGGCGTTGAAGTTCGCGGCTTTGAGCGCGTCCATCATTTCGGCGATCGATTCGCGGGTGGCGAGCGGAGCGCGGTCCACCCACACACCTCGGATTTCGGCCCGCGGGGCGCCGCACGCAGCGGCCGCCGCGGCCAACGCGAGGATCAGGAATCTCAGCCGCACCAAGGCGATTCTAAGCTAATCTCAATGTCCATGGAGATCTCCCGCCGCCTGCTGTTCGGATTGCCTTTGGCCGCGCAGGCCCAAACCTCGGGCCAAACTCTTAACGTGGTGGTGGCCGGCGGCCATCCGGACGACCCTGAGACGGGCGCTGGGGGCACGATGGCCCGCTACGCGCAGGTGGGCCATCGGGTGACCAGCTTGTACCTGACGCGCGGCGAAGCGGGGATTCGGGGCGCTTCGCACGGAGAGGCCGCGCGCATCCGGACCGCGGAAGCGGAAGCGGCCTGCCGGATCCTGCGCGCCCGTCCCGTTTTCGCAGGACAGGTAGATGGCGCGGCGGAGATCAACGGCGGGCGATACGACGCGTTCCGCAAGCTGCTGGAGGAGATTGCGCCGGACATCGTCTTCACGCACTACCCGATCGACACGCATCGCGACCACCGCGCCGTTTCGGATCTGGTCTATGACGCGCTGCTGCGCATGAAGCGGAAGTTCTCGCTGTACTACTTCGAGGTGCTGACCGGCGAACAGACGCAGACCTTTCATCCAAGCGATTACGTGGACATCACCGAGACCGAGCCCCTCAAGCGCAAGGCGTGCTTCGCCCACAAGAGCCAGGGCCCGGAGAGTTTCTATCCGTATCACGAGACCATGAGCCGGTTCCGCGGGATGGAGTGCGGCGTCAAGCATGCCGAGGCGTTTCTCAGCCACGCCGCGAACGCCCGCGCGGCGGAAACGGTCCGCGGCCTGTGAAGCAGGCCGGCGGGCTGAGGATATACTCATGCTGAAGTCTGTTTCGCCGGAGGTCCTTCGATGAGTCTCAGCCGCCGCGAGTTCGCGAAAGCCGCCGCCGGCGGGGCGGCCGCCGCCCTGCCCACGCTGGGCGCACCGCAGAATGCGCTCCCCCGCTGGCGCGGTTTCAACCTGCTGTACCTGTTTCAGGCCCGGAACCAGAAGGGCCCGGTGGAGATTCCCGAAGACGACTTTCTGATGATCCGCGACCTGGGCTTCGATTTCGTCCGCCTTCCGATGGACTACTGGTTCTGGGCTGATCCGGCGTGGCGGACGGCGGGCAAGCCCTCGGTCAAGCAGGCCTTCGCGATCCAGGAGGAGGGACTGGCGCCGGTCGACCGGGTCGTTGAACTGGGCCGCAAGCACGGCCTGCACGTGAGCCTCAACCTGCACCGTGGGCCCGGCTACTGCATCAACGACACGGACCTGGAGCCGTTCGTGCTATGGCGGGACAAGGACGCCGAAGACGCCTTCACGCTGCATTGGGACGTCCTCGCCAAGCGCTACCGCGACATCTCGAGCGGCGAATTGAGTTTAAACCTGTTGAACGAGGCGCCCAGTCCGCGTCCGGGCTACATGACGCGCGAGGACTACCGCCGCGTGATGACTCGCGCCGCGAACAAGATCCGCGAGAGCACGCCCGACCGCACGATCATTATTGACGGCCTCAGCGTCGGGAACCAAGTGGTCTACGAGATGATGCCCACGGGGGTGGCGCAGAGTGTGCACGCCTATAGCCCGGCGGAGGTGAGCCATTACCGGGCGGGTTGGGTGGACAAGCGCGCCGACTTCCCGCACCCGCTGTGGCCGGCGGTGAAGCGCGACGGCAGCGGCCTGGTGAGCCGCGAGACCCTGGAGGCGCATTACGAGCCATGGGGCTGGCTGGTGAAGCAGGGTGTCGGGGTGCACTGCGGGGAAGCCGGCGCGTTCAACAAGACGCCGCACGACGCCTTCCTGCGTTGGATCTGCGACGTGCTCGACATTCTGAAGATCCACAACATCGGTTGGGCCCTCTGGAACTTCCGCGGCTCGTTCGGCGTGGTCGACTCCGGCCGCGAGGACGTGGCCTACGAGGATTGGCACGGCCACAAGCTGGACCGGAAGCTGCTCACGCTCCTGCAGTATCACTAATGGCCGCCCGGATCGCGTTATCATGAGCGAACACTGGCGGAGGGAGCATGGCATCTGAGCTTTTCGCGTTGAACGTCGACGGGCGCGAAGTGGGACGATTCGCGGAACTGATCACGGAACCGTCGCCCGGTGTCACGCCGCGCCCGCTGCAAGGGCACGAGCTCACGCACCTGGTGCAGCAATCGGGTGGAGCCAGGCAGACCAAGTGGCCTCCGATCACGCTCAAGCGCGGGTTTATCGAGCAGACGGCTTTGATGCGGCTGAAGCGCGGCGAAGCGCTTGCATTGTCCATCTCGCTCCGCGGGGCCGGGGCGCGTACGTCATCGCCGGTCTCTCTTCTTCGGGCTCAGCTCGGGCGCACGGTGGAACGCGCGAAAGGGGGAGGCGAGGTGGCAATGGAGGAACTGCACCTGATGCACGAGGGCTTCCAATAACGCGATGGCCGCTCCCTGGTATGAGAACGACGACTTCTGGGCGGCGCTCCTGGAGCATTTCTTCACGGAAGACCGCTGGACCGCCGCCGCGGAGGAGGCTGCACGAGCAGCGAAGCTGATGGGCATCGCGCCGGGCGCCGCGGTGCTGGATTTGGGCTGCGGCCCTGGGCGTCACACGCTCGCCCTGGCGCGCCTCGGCTACCGCGTGACCGGCGTCGACCGGACGAACCTCTACCTGGAGGAAGCGCACAAGCGCGCGGTGCGCGACCGGCTGGAGATCGAACTGGTCCACGAGGACATGCGGCGATTCCAGCGCCCGGCAGCCTACGACGGCGCGGTGAATCTACTCTCTTCGTTCGGCTATTTCGCGGACCGCGGCGACGATCTGCTGGTGCTGCGCAACCTGCGCGCTTCGCTTCGGCCCGGCGCGGCACTGGTGCTCGATCTCTACTCGAAAGAACTCGTGGCGAAGAACTTCTCGGCCAACGAGTGGTCGGAGTGTCCGGACGGAACGTTATGGCTGCAGCAGCGGGAGATCCTTCCCGATTGGGACCAGATCCGCATTCGATGGCTGTTCCAGAAGGGCGATCGGAAGCGCGAGTTCACGTTCGAGCACCGGCTCTATTCCGGCGTCGAGCTTCGGGACTTGTTACACACCGCCGGCTTCGGAACGGTGACTCTGTACGGCTCTTTAGACGGCGCTCCCTACGACCGGAACGCGCAACGGCTGGTGGCCCGAGCCGCTACTTCGACCGCCTGAGGATGGAGACCACTTCCGCTCCGCCGAAGGCGGTCTTGCCCACCATGACGCCGAGGAACGAGTAGCCCGCCTCCCCGGCCTCTTTCAATTCCTTCTGCATCGTGGAGGTGCGTGAAGTGGCGAGCAGTTTGTATTCGAAGCGGGAGTCCTTGGCGGGGTTCCGCTCGAGGATCACGGCCACCTCGCGCCCGCCGAACACGGATTCGAAGACCGTTTGCCCGCAGTAGTCGAAGCCTTCGGCGCCCGCCGCCTGCATCTCCTTCTCCAGCGTGCTCGTCTTGTTGGTGGCAAGCAGTTTGTAGCGGCGCGGCCCGTTGGTCTCGCCCGCCCGCTTGGACATCACCACGATCACTTCTTTTCCGCCGAAAGCGGCTTCGCCGCCCATCACGCCCGAGAAGACGAATCCCGCCTCGGCGGCCTCATTCAACTCTTTCTCCATGGTGGAGGTCTTGGTGGTGGCCAGCACGCGGTAGTCGAACTTCGCGGCATCCTGGGCCAAGCCCGGTCCGGCCAGGAGCGATACAAACAGAAGAGGCAGAATTTGTTTCATAGGGCCTTCCACTTGAAGAAATAGAAGAGCAGCGGCGTCTTGCCGGTGTTCACGATGCCATGCGGCTTGCCGGCGGCGCAATACATGATCGCGCCGGGCCCGGCTTTCATCTTCTTGCCGTCGATCTCGATTTCGCCCGAGCCCTCGGTAACCACCATGAACTCTTCTTCGGGGTGTTCGTGGGGCGGGTGCGGAGACGCTCCGGGCTTGAGGCGCAGGCTGCCGGCGGTCATCGCCCGGAGCTGATCGGTAGGCCCGTCGAAGTAGATGCGGAGGTCGCCAAAGGGCTCGCGCGTCAGCTTGGCTTTGCTTTCGTCGAAGGTTGCGTTGGGCAGCTTCGGGGCGGCGGCGGCCAGGAACGGCAGCGCACCGATGGGGAGTTTGATGAGGTCGCGTCTGTTGGGCATGTGAGGTTATCGTTCCAATCGCTTGAGGGTCTCGATGAGGACTTCGCCGACGACGGCGAAGCTCTCGGCGGACAGTTTGTCCACAGTATCTTTTTCCGTGTGCCAGTATTCGTTCGACGAACCGTAATTGAAGTCGATCAGGTCGAGCGCGGGGACGCCGGCGCGAACGAAGGGCATGTGGTCGTCCTCGATCCAGTTCTGCTCGGCAAGGAAGTGGCGGCCGTGGCCAAGGTCGCGCGCGGTTTGCCAGACCAACTGGCGGAGGCGCGGGTTGGAGTTCATCTCGGAAAGGATGCCCAGGTCGCGGTCGCCGATCATGTCGACGTTGATCAGGGCCATGATGCGGCTGAGGATGCCTTCGCGCCGCCAGCGCCCGGCCAGGTGGCGGCTGCCGTGCAAGCCGTCTCGCTCGCTCCACTCACCGATGGCCTCTTCGCCGTCGAACCAAACCAGGTAGACGTCATGCTTCCGGGGCTGCGCGGCGAGGGCGCGCGCCATCTCGACAAGAAGGCCGGCCGAAGACCCTCCGTCGTTGGCGCCCAGGAAGCTCCGCGCGGGCATGACCTTCGTGTCATAGTGGCCGCTGAAAACCACCGCCGCGCCCGACTTGCCTTTGAACCGGGCGATCAGGTTGACCATGGAAATGGGCCCCGAGGGCGGCGTCGCGGTGAACTTGTCTTCGCTGACTTCGGCGCCGGTGCCCGCCAGTTGGGCCTTGATATAGGCGCGCATCCGGGAGTGGGCGGGGGAATTGGGCGTGCGCGGGCCGAAGGCCACGATGCGGCGCGTGTCCTCCATCGCGCGCTTGCCGGAGAACGGCGCCGCGTGGGCAAGGGCCGCGAAGAGAAGCGCGGCGCTCAGGGCCGCTTGCGCGCGAGGCATAGATATCCCAGTGTAGAATTCCCGTCGCCGTCCAGGGGATCGAGCAGCGGCAGCAAGAGCGCGGGCGGGACGATCAGCAGCGCCGCCACGGGGAGCGACCACCACGGCATCAGTTGCAGCGCGTTCCACAAACGGCGGGAGAGAAGGCGGAACAGCCCGCCCGCCGGGTCCAGGTACATGACGTCGAAGCCTGCCTGGTTCAGCAGATACTCGACGCCGTGGCGGGTGTAGCGGAAATAGTCGTGCGGCGCCTGATGCACTTCCCACTGGTGCGGGACGACGAGGAGCAAGGGCGCCGCCGGCGCAAGCACGCGCGACAGTTCGCACACGACGCGGGCGGGCTCGCGGACGTGCTCCAGGGTGACGATGTTGAGCGCGGCGTCGAAGGTGTCGGCCGCGAAGGGCAACGCGGTGAGGTCCGCGACGGCGTCCAGGTCCCGGTAGTTCCAGGCGGCGTCGCCGATGCCGAGATCGACGCCGCAGTATCGCTGGCGGGTGAAGTAGTGCGCATACTGGCCTTCGCCCGCGCCGGCGTCGAGCAGCCGCGCGCCGGGCGGTAGCGAGGCCGCGAAGCGCTTCAGGTGGTCTTCGATGAGGAACTCGAAGTGGAGAATCCGCCGCGCGAGCCACGGCGGCAGGAGGCGGCGGATGGCCTGCGAGGTCACCGCTTCTTGCGGGCCTCCATCATCACCGTGGAGCCGGCGCGGCAGGCGGCCTCGAGCAGCGTGACCGGCAGGGCCGCGAGGGTGAGTCCGAAGTACAAGCCGTCCTTGAGCAGTTTCAGCGGGCCGCTTTCCTTCACTCCACGAATCCTCCGGGCCATGGGATCGAGCGAGGGAAGGACGGTGGTGGCAAGGCCGGCCGGGTTGTCGCGGAGCGAGAAGAACTTGGTGCGCACCACCTCAAAGCCGCAGCGGTCGAGGAGAGTGGCGAGGTCGCCGGAACGGAAGTTCACCAGGTGGCGCGGCACGTCCATGCCGTTCCAGTGCTCACCGAAGAGGAGGAACTGCCAACAATCGGCGTTCGGCACCTGGACCACCAGGCGCCCGTCGTCGTGGAGCAGTTGGTGAGCGGCGGTGAGGTACGAGGCGGGATCGTAGAGGTGTTCGAGCACATGGAACATGGTGATCGCCGCGCAACTGCGAGGCGCGAGCGGCGCCTGGGTGAGGGCGGCGACGACGGCGGGTACTCCTTTTCGATGCCACGCCACGCCGGCCGCGCCGAGGGCGAAATCGAGACCGACGCGCCGGCGCCCGGTGTCGCCGATCTGCTGCAGGAAGAGCCCGCCGCCGCAGCCGACGTCCACCAGCACTCCGTCCTTCGGCGCCCTAGCCAGCGCCGCGCGAACGAACGAGGTATGGTCGCGCAGCACGAAGCGGCGGTAGGCTTCGGCCAGGCGATCGATGGAGTCCTCATCGGGCGAGTACCAGTAATTGGACGGATAGTAGCTGTGCAACTCTTCGGCGGGCGGCGTCGGATAGAGCCGGATCAAGCGGCAGGCGGAACACTCCACGATCAGAAACGAACGGCTGGTGGTGCGGTAGAGGCGATCGGTGGCATGAAACAGGGTGCGGACCTGGCGATGGCCGCAGGCGGGGCAGGGATTCAGTTCGATTGCTCGCTGAGCTCCCGAAGAGAGATCCGATGCGCCAGGATCAGTTGCCGCACCTGGCGCGGAGTCAGCGTGCGATACCGCGCCGTCTCCTTCCGTTTGGCCAGCATCCGGGGCAGCATCGCCAGGGCTTCCAGGTCGCCTCGGATCATCGCCAGAGCGGTTTGGGGGAGTCCCACTGCCTCGCGATACCGCCGGATCTCCCCCCGGCTCCGCAGCGCCGCCCAAAGTCCCGCCGTCAGCCGGGCCAGATAGTAGGCGGGGTTCAACCACAGCAGGCTCCAGGGAAACAGCTTGGCGGCGAGGAGCACGCGATTGCGCTCAATGAGCGAGAGCCGGCGGAGGCTGGCCACGCCGAGCGTAGCGCCGCGATGATGGCGCACCACGGCCCGCGGGACGTACAGACATCGCCAGCCGGCGATGCGCCCGCGCAACCCGAGTTCCGCGTCATCCGCATAGGCGAAAAAATCCTCGTCGAAGCCTCCGATCTGGTCGATCATCGCGCGCCGGTACATGGCGGCGCAACCGTCTGGCCACAGAACCTCCTCGCACCGATCGAACTGGCCCTGGTCCAACTGGCCGCTTCCGCGGCCCCGGTTCTGGCCGTCGGGATAGATCAGGTGCCCAGCCTTGTCGATCCGTGCGGGGTCTTCCCAGACCAGGATCTTCGACGCGGCCATCCCGATGTCCGGGCCCTGCTCGAAGGCCGCGCGCAAGGAAGCGAGCCATTCGGCGCCGGCCTCCGCGTCGTTGTTCAGCAGGGCGACGAAGGGCGTTCGAGCACGCGCGAAACCCTGGTTGTTGGCGGCGCAGAAGCCGCGGTTCGATTCGTTGACCACCAGGGAGACGCGAGGACCGCCGGGCCGGTCAAACTCCGAACGGACCATCTCGGCGGAACCGTCCACCGAGCCGTTGTCGACGACGATCACCTCAAACGCCGCATCGCGCTGTTCGCACAGCGATGCGAGACACCGCCTCAGGAGGTCCCGGCGGTTCCAATTCACCACGATGACGGTGACCTCTGCGGGGCGATCTGTCTTCACAACCGGCTGTTGTATTATAGCCTTAGCGTAATGCCACTCGGCGGTATGAACTCTGTCGGTGACATCCTTCGTCAGGAACGGGAGCGGCTGGGTCTGGACATCGATAAGATCGCCCAGCAGACGCGCATCAACGCCCGTTTCATCGAAGCGATCGAATCCAACAAGATCGGCGATTTGCCAGGCGGGTTTTTCTATCGCGCCTTCGTGCGGCAGTACGCCCGAACGCTGGGCATCGACGAGAGCATGGTGGAGAGCGACCTGGATAAGCAGGCCGAAGAGCAGGTGAGCGAGGAGGCTGAGCGCGCGCGGACGGCCCCGGCGCAGTTCGAAGTGGCGCCTCTTCCCTCCGATTACCGGCCGCCCGGAGAGAACCGTTTCCCGTTCCGCCTGGCGTTGTTAGTCACGGTGGTGATCGGCTGCTCTGCGCTCTATCTGCTGTGGCAGCGTGCGCAGGAGCCGGCGGTGGCGGAAACGGAAAGCGCGCCCGCGGCCGCGCCCGTGGAGAGCAAGCCCGCTGCGCCGCAAACGCCCGTGCCGGAGTCCGCGCCGCCGCCGGTAGAAACAGCCGCTACGCCCGCTGCGGGTACCGAGCCTGCGCCGGCGGCGGCTCAGCCGGCAGCGCCTCCGCCCGCCGTGACGGCCGGCGCGGCGACTCCCGGCGTCCCGACCATCGAAGTGATGGCCACGGAAGAAGTCTGGATTTCGATCACCGCGGACGGCGAGAAAAAAGTGGAACGCGTGTTGAAGCCCGGCGAAGTCCGCAAGGTAGAGGGACGCGAGAAAGTGAGCCTGCTCACGGGCAACGCCGGCGGCCTCGTGGTGACGGCCAACGGCAGGCTGGTGAACGAGGTTGGGCCCAAGGGACAGGTGCGCACGGTGAACGTTACCGCGGCGGGCGCCGAGGTGCTCGCTCCCGCGCCGAAGCCGAAGCCTCCCGTCCAAGAGCAGTAGCGCGCAGGCGCTCTTCTTTTTCGAGTTGCAGCAGTTCGCGCCGGCGGCTGGTCTTGATGCGCGAATCCACCTTGCCCCAGAACTTGCGGAAGTAATCCATCGCGGACACGACGGCGAAGAACACGACGGCCCACATCAAGGCCATGGCCGCGGGCTGCAGCGCGGGCCAGTGCATGCCGCCCAAGAGCAAGGCGATGGCCGCCACCTGGGCGACGGTCTTGGTCTTGCCCAGGTCGCTGGCCTGAATGATGTAGCCTTCCGACGCCGCGATGCTGCGGAGCCCGCTCACTGCAAATTCGCGCGCGATGATCAGAATCGCGATCCAGCCCGGCAACTGCCGCACCTGCACGAGCGAGATCAGAGCGGCGGAGATGAGCAGTTTGTCGGCGATGGGATCGAGCAGCGTTC
>DALYJJ010000102.1:20725-23142 GCA_031969915.1 Bryobacteraceae bacterium
GCCCCCAGCGGCGCGCCAGGTAGCCGTCGAGCAGGTCCGTGGCCGCCGCGACCAGGAAGATCGCGAGCGCCAGCAGTTCGTTGGGAACGTTCAGCCCACCCACCGGCAGCCGGTACCCTTCCTGCACCAGTGCCGCCACGAGAAGGGGCACGAAGAAGATGCGCAGCAGGGTGAGCCCGTTCGGCAGGTTCATTCGCTGCCTAAACTATAGCAGCCGTTGATGCCAGTGGAAATCTCCGGCGAGCGAAGTGCTTGTTTTCGACAGATATCCGCTACATAGCCGCAGGATTTACACAATTTTTTCCACAGCCGGCTGGGCGACAATGGGGTTCGGCCTCATGATCTCTCTTTCCAATCTCCAGAAGCAATATGGCAGGCAGCTTGTGTTTGTCGATGCCGGCTTCCAGTTGAACCCCGGCGAGAAGGTGGGCCTGGTTGGCCCGAACGGCGCGGGCAAGACGACGCTGTTCCGCATGATCGTGGGAGAGGAAGGTGCGGACGAAGGCGAAGTCACCGTGCCGAAGCGGCTCACCATCGGCTACTTCCGCCAGGACGTGGAAGAGATGCAGGGCCGTTCGGTGCTGGACGAAGCGATCGCCGGCAGCGGGCGGCTGGGCGAACTGCATCACGAGTTGGAAGCGCTGCAGCACGCCATGGGCGATCCGGAGCGCGCGGATGAGATGGACCGGATCCTTGAACGCTTCGGCGAAGTGCAGGAGGAATACGATCACCTCGGCGGCTATTCGCTGGAGGCGCAGGCGCGCGAGGTACTGCACGGGCTGGGCTTCAAGGACGACCAGATCGACGGCGATGTGGGCGCGCTCTCCGGCGGATGGAAGATGCGCGTGGCGTTGGCGCGCGTGCTGCTCGGACGTCCGGATGTGCTGCTGATGGACGAGCCGACGAATCACCTGGACCTGGAGTCCATCATCTGGCTGGAGGGATTTCTCAAGAGCTATCCGGGAGCGATGCTCATGACCTCGCACGACCGCGAGTTCATGAATCGCATCGTCACGCGCATTGCTGAAATCGACGGGGGCGAGATCGTCTCCTATTCCGGCAATTACGACTTCTACGAGCGGGAGCGGGCGATTCGCGAGACCAATCAGCAGGCGGCGTTCGCGCGCCAGCAGGCCATGCTCGCCAAGGAGCAGCGCTTCATCGACCGCTTCAAGGCGCACGCCGCCAAGGCGGCGCAGGTGCAGAGCCGGATCAAGGCGCTCGACAAGATCGAGAAAATCGAACTGCCGAAGAAGCGCCAGGTGGTGAAGTTCGAGTTCCGCGCGCCGCCGCGATCGGGCGACCAGGTCGCGGTGATCGAGGGGCTCTCCAAGCGCTTCGGCGCCCGCACGATCTACGACCGATTCAACCTCACCATCCGGCGCGGGGAGCGCTGGGCCGTGATGGGCCGGAACGGCGCGGGCAAGACCACGCTGCTCAAGATGATCGCCGGGGCACTGCCGCCGGACGGGGGAGAGGTCCGCCTGGGGGCGAGCTTGAAGATGGGGTACTTCGCACAACAGTCTCTGGACGTGCTGGATCCCACGCTCACCGTGATCGAACAACTGCAGAAGGACTTCCCGCGCGACGGCCTGGGTTCGCTCCGCACGCTCGCGGGCGCGTTCCAGTTTTCGGGCGAAGACGCCGACAAGCCCATCCGCGCGCTTTCGGGCGGTGAGAAGTCCCGCCTGGCGATGGCGCGCATGCTCTACGATCCGCCGAATTTCCTGGTGCTCGACGAACCCACCAACCACCTCGACCTGGCCACCAAGGAGATGCTCGTCGAAGCGCTCCGCGAGTTCGAAGGGACGATGATCTTCGTCTCCCACGACCGTATGTTCCTGCGCGGACTCGGCTCGCGCGTGCTGGAACTGGGCGGCGAGAGCGGCGAGGAGCGCGAGCCGTTGCTCTATCCGGGCAGCTACGTCGAGTACGTCGAGAAGGCCGGCCACGAGGCGCCGGGCGTCTACGTCTGACGGCCTCGGCTCGGCGGGCGGCGTTTACCGGCAGGTTCCGGCAAACACCCGGCTCTCGGTAACCTACGCCTTCTCGCGGGTCGTCCATACGCTTCGGACCAGGAACGTCAACGCACCGCTGGCCGGCAGGTACGCAAACGCCGAGTCGATTTGCAGGTACGATTGACTGTCTAGGAGTGTAGGCAGATGCTTCGCAATCTCGTGATCACCGCCCTCGCCGGCGCCGCAGTTGCCCTGGCCGGCGATTTTTGGAAGGACAAGCCGCCGGCCGAATGGACGGACAAGGACGCGGCCAGGATGCTCTCGCAATCGCCCTGGGCCAAACAGGTCGGGGCGGAGATGGACTTCAGCCGTATGGGCCGTGGACCCGGCGCCGGAGGTGACGCCTCCAGCAACCGGGGCGGCGGCATGCGCGGCGGAGGGATGGGCGGCGGCGGAGGT
>DALYJJ010000103.1:0-11502 GCA_031969915.1 Bryobacteraceae bacterium
CCGCCACGCGTCTGAACGTCTTACTTCTGACGCCCCGCCTCGTCGGCGATCACTTTCCAGGCCTCGTCGTCGCGCCCCACGCAGAGCCGGTTTCCCAGGCGGACCAGCGGCAGCCGCAGCAGGCGGGCGTCCCCTTCGATTCGCCGCAGCCAGTCCTGATCGGAGAGCTTCATGTAGCCGAGCCCCGCCTCGGCAAACGCCTTGCCTTCGCGATCGAGCACGCCCTGCACGCCGAACCGGTCGGTGAAACGTTTGAGTTCGCCGGGCGACATCGGCTTCTGCTTGAGGTCCACGAACTGAATCGGGATCCGGCGCTCCTTGAAGAAGCGCTCAGCCGCGCGTGTCTCCTGAGAGCTCTTCAGCCCGAAGATCTGAACGTTGGTCATGCTTTCGGCGCCGGGCCGGGAGCAGGGCCGCTACTCAATATCTTCGGCCTTGACACCGGCCTTGTCGCCGTAGGCCGCGAACTTAACATAGGCGATGATATCGGCCAGTTCCTGCGCCGAGAGTTTCATCGCCTCCACGGGGTGCTTCCAACTGGCGTTGTCCGACATATTGGTGACGTCGGCCTTGGCCACTTTCTTCAGCACCGGCGGGTTCTGGCTGAGATCGTACAGGTCATAGCCTTCCGCCGTATCCGCCGTCTTCATGCCCGGGAACGTCTCGGTCTTGGTCTTAACCGTCTGCACATATTGTGTGCGGGTGGAATTGATGGCCATCACCATGGCCCGCGCCGGGACGCGGGCGATGTTCACCAGGTTCGGCCCCACCGCGGTGCCTTTGCCTTTGATTGCATGGCACGTACCGCAAGCCGCTCCCTTCGACGTGCCGCCGAAGAAGAGGTCATACCCCTTCTTCGCCTGCGGGGGTCCGCTGAACTCCTGCTGGGCCATCGCCGCCGTCGCCACCGCTGCCGCGACTACCAATGCCATCTTCATTTCTGCGTTCCTCCCCGGAGGTCCACCCGTGAACCTCCTGCCGCATTATACTGCAATCCGTCTTCCAGATCCTGTACTCCCTTATAGAAGCGTTTGGCCAATCACGTGCTCCCATCCATCACGTCCGGAGGGATGCATATGCCGAAAGGCCAAGTTACCATCACCGCCGAGCGATGCAAAGGATGTGGGTTCTGCGTCGAACTCTGCCCGACGAAAGTCCTGGCGCTTTCGTCTGCGTTCAACGTCAAAGGTTATCACCCGCCCTACGTCGTTCAGCCTGAAAAATGTTCGGGTTGCGATCTCTGTGGCATGTATTGCCCGGATTTCGCGATCTACGCAAAGCGGTTGGCGACAGCCGCTAAATCGGCGCCGCCGCCCGCGGCCCCACAGGAGGCCGCCGATGCGCGCTAACCCCCAGGGCGTCCTCACGGGTGTCCATTTTCTCAACGGCGATGCCGCCGCTTGCGAAGGGGCTCTGGCCGCAGGTGCGCGATTTGCCGCAGGTTATCCCATTACGCCCTCCACGGAGATCGTCGAGCGGTTCGCCGCCCGTGCCCCCGAAGTGGGCGGCCTGTTCATCCAGATGGAAGACGAACTCGCCGCCTCGATCGCTCTGCAGGGAGCCGTCTGGGGCGGTGCGAAGGCGTTTACCGTGACCTCCGGCCCCGGCTTCTCCCTGATGATGGAGCATATCGGCTACGCCGCGATGACGGAGACGCCCTGCGTCTTCATGGACGTACAGCGGGGCGGCCCGTCCACCGGCCTCCCTACGCTGCCCGCCCAGGGCGACATGATGCAAGCCCGCTGGGGCTCGCACGGCGACTATCCGATCATCGCCCTGTGCCCCAATTCGCCCCAGGAGTCGTTTGAACTGGCAGCCAAGGCGGTCAACCTCTCCGAGCGATTCCGCACTCCCGTCCTGCTGATGCTCGACGAGTGTGTGGGGCATATGACGGAGAAGGTGGTCATTCCCGAGGCCGGCGAGATCGACGTGTATCCCCGCCGGCTCACCAAGAAGAAGCCCGAAGAGTTCAAACTCTTCGAGGCCAATGGCGACCTGGTTCCCGAAATGGCACACGCCGGCGACGGCTACCGCTTCCACGTGACCGGTTTGACACACGATGAGCGCGGCTACCCCAGCATGACGCCGCAGACCCAGCACAAGCTGATCCGGCGCCTGCGGGATAAGATCGCCATCGCCTCCGCCGAGCTGGCCGATGTCGAGGAGTCCGGCACCGAGGACGCCGACGTGATTGTCATCTCCTACGGCATCACTTCGCGCGTCGCGCAGCGCGCCATCCAGCTCGCCGAAGACCAGGGGGCGAAGGTCGGCAAGTTCCGCCTCCGCACCGTGTGGCCCTTCCCGGAGGAGCGCATCCGCGCCCTCGCCGGCCGCACCAAGGCCTTCGTCGTGCCTGAACTCAACCTCGGCCAGATCTCGCTCGAAGTCGAGCGCCTGGCCGGAGGCAAGTGCAAGACCGTCCTGGTGCCCCACGCCGGAGGCACGGTCCACGATCCCAAAGATATTGTCGACGCCATTCTGGAGGCCGCCCGATGAGCTCCGCCCTGATTGAACCGAACGTCGATCCCAACCCGGTGGAACAATACCTGCGCACGGACCGCATGCCTCACATCTGGTGCCCCGGTTGCGGCATCGGAACCACGGTCAATTGCTTCGCCCGCGCGCTCATGACCTCCGGATTGAACCGCGACAAGGTCGCGATCGTCTCCGGCATCGGCTGCACCGGACGCGTGGCCGGCTACATGGCCTTCGATTCGTTCCATACCACGCACGGCCGTGCGATCCCCTTCGCGACCGGGCTCAAGCTGGCCAATCCCGAGCTCACCGTGGTGGTCTACTCCGGCGACGGCGACCTGACCGCCATCGGCGGCAACCACCTGATTCACGCCGCCCGGCGCAATGTCGACATCAAGGTGATCTGCGTCAACAACCTGATCTACGGGATGACCGGCGGCCAGGTGGCGCCCACCACGCCCGCCACGTCCACCACCTCGACTTCGCCCTACGGTTGTTATGAACCTCCACTGAACCTGCCGCACCTGGTGGAGGCCGCGGGTGCGGTCTACGTCGCCCGTTGGACCACCTATCACGTGAAGCAACTCGAACGGTCGATGGGCGAAGCGCTCAAGAAGCCTGGCTTCTGCTTCATTGAGGCCATTTCTCCGTGCCCCACGCTCTACCAGCGCCGCAACGGCCTGGGCGACGGGCTCGACGCCATGAAGTTCTATAAGGAGAACAGCAAGACCGTGCCAGGGGCTTCCACCGCGGACGTTTGCCTGAGCAAGACCGGCGAAATCGTCGTCGGCAAGTTCGTCGACCGCGACCGCCCCGACTACGGAACCATGATGCGCGCGCAACTCAGCCAGAGCCTGGGCGAGCGCTACCTCGAGCCGGACGTCGTCACCTGCGGAGGAGAGTAGCCATCATGAGGAAAGAGATTCGCATCGCCGGTTTCGGCGGCCAGGGCGTGATGATGGCCGCGACCATCATCGGCCGCGCCGCCGCCATTCAACACGGCGGCTTCGCCACGATGACCGAAAGCTACGGCCCGGAGGCCCGCGGCGGCGCTTCGAGCGCCCAACTGGTCCTCTCCAACGAGCCCGTGCTCTACCCCTACGTCGCGGAAGCGGACGTACTTGTCGTGCTGTCCCAGGAGGCCTATTCGCGCTTTGCGGGGACGCTCAAACCCGGTGGCATCCTGATTGTCGAAGACGAGCTGGTCCGGATCGACGGCTCGTCCTCCCGTGCGCAGGTGTTCGGCGTTCCCGCCACCCGCCTGGCCGAAGAACTCGGGCGCAAGATCGTCCTGAACGTGGTGATGGTCGGCTTCTTTGCCGCCGTCACCGGCCTGCTGCGTTCCGCCGATTACGAAGGCGCCATCGCCGACGTCGTGCCGCCCAAGGTCCGCGAGCTCAACCTCCGTGCCTTCGCCAAGGGATTCGAGTACGGCCGGGCCCTGCTGGAGGGAAAGGTCTCACCGGCGGCCGAGGAGGTCGCCGCGGCCGAGTTGTCGCTGTAAGAACCGGCGCCGGCGCAGCCCCGTTCCGGTTTCTGAAACCCGGGCCCCGGTTTCGACATCCAAACTGGTGGCGCCCGTGTAGGGCGACGGACACTCCGAGGGGAGTAGATCACTCGAGAATCTGAGTCCGGCGGATCGTCAACACGATCGACCGCAAGGCGATCCGGTCCGCCGGGTGGGGACTCCCATGAGAGTTCCATCGATCGAGACCTCTTGTGCCGCGATGTGTTCTTGCTATCGTGGCATAAGAGGTCTCTTTTTTTTCTCGGGCGCTTCCGCTCCCGGGCTGAGCGGGATGGATGCTCGGAGAGTTCCACCGGTGCTGGGTGAGGTGATTGGAAGATGAATACCTTGAAGACCTTTGTGCTGCTCGCCGCGCTCACAGCGCTGCTTCTGTTCATGGGCCAGGCGATCGGCGGCCGTGGCGGCCTGACCATCGCCCTGGGGTTGGCCCTGATCATGAATTTCGCTTCGTATTGGTGGTCCGACAAGATCGTCCTCCGGATGCACAATGCGCAGGAGATCGGTCCCGCGGAGGCACCCGAGCTGTTCGCCATGACGCAAACCCTGACGCGCCGCGCCAACATGCCCATGCCCCGTCTCTACCTGATGGACGAAGAGTCGCCGAACGCCTTCGCCACCGGGCGCAACCCGAACCACGCCGCCGTGGCCGTGACCACCGGCCTGGTACGGGGGTTGAACAAGGATGAGATCGAAGGTGTGATCGCCCACGAACTGGCGCACATCCTCCACCGCGACACGCTCATCATGACCGTCGCCGCCACCATGGCCGGCGCCCTGAGTACGCTCGCGAACATGGCCATGTGGGGCGCGATGCTCGGCGGCGGCCGTTCCGACGACGACGAAGGCGGCAGCCCCATCGGCGGGCTGATCGGCATGATCGTCGCTCCCTTCGCGGCTTCTCTCATCCAGATGGCCATCTCACGCTCGCGCGAGTACGTCGCCGACGCGAAGGCGGCGCAGTTGACGGGCCGCCCGATGGGCCTCTCCAACGCCCTCCGCAAGATCGAGCGCTGGTCGCACCAGATCCCGATGCATTCGGGCTCGCCGGCTACCGCGCACCTCTTCATCGCCAACCCCTTCTCCATGGAGGGTCTCGGCCGCCTGTTCAGCACGCATCCGCCCACCGCGGAGCGCGTCGCCCGCCTGGAGAGCATGGCCCTCCAAGGAATGCCCCAACTGCGTTAACAAATAATGGTTGCCGGAGGACGCTGGCACGCGCCGCGTCCTCCACACTCGCCCCTGAGGACTGAATGCCCCAACTGCTCTTCCCGTTCGCCGACTACTGGTGGTTTTACGGAGCGTTCACGCTCTTCGTCCTGATGCTGCTGGCCATGGACCTGGGCGTGTTTCACCGGAAGGCCCACAGCGTCGGATTCCGCGAAGCCGCGGGATGGAGCGTGGTTTGGGTCACGCTCGCCGTGATCTTCGGCCTGGTCCTCTACCAGTACTCCTCCGGCAAATTCGACCCCGCTACCGCGCGCACCATCGCGCTCCAGTTCTTCACCGGCTACATCATCGAGTACTCCCTGTCGGTGGACAACATGTTCGTGTTCGTGCTGGTCTTCCAGTACTTCGGCACGCCCAGCGCCTACCAGCACCGGGTGCTGTTCTACGGCATCATGGGCGCGCTGGTGTTTCGCGCCATCTTCATCGCCATCGGCTCCGTGCTCATGCAGTATCAGTGGGTGGTGATGATCTTCGGCGCGTTCCTGATCTTCAGCGGCTTCAAGATGATGTTCGGCGGCGAGACCGAGGTGCACCCGGAGAAGAACCCGGTGATCAAGGCCTTCCGCCGGTTCGTGCCGCTCACTCCCCAATTCCACGGCCAGAAGTTCTTCGTACGCCTGAACGGCGTGTTGCACGCCACACCATTGCTGGTGGCTCTGATGTTCCTGGAGATGACCGACATCGTCTTCGCGGTCGACTCCGTGCCCGCCATCTTCGCCCTCACGCGCGAGCCGCTGCTCGTCTTCACCTCGAACGTGTTCGCCATCCTCGGCCTGCGCTCCATGTACTTCATGCTCGCCGGCGCGGTGGACAAGTTCCACTTCCTGAAGTACGGCCTCGCCATCGTGCTCATCTTCGTCGGCCTGAAGATGGTGTGGTTGAACAACGCCTTCGGCGGGCATTTCCCGATCGAAGTTTCCCTCGGCGTCATCGCCACCGTGCTGGCGGCCTCCGTCATCGGCTCGCTCCTGTTCCCCAAGAAGCCCTCGGCGGTGGAAGACCCGGTGACCGAACTCGCGCGCGAACGCGACTAACGCCGGACGTTCACGAGACGCGCTCGCGCGCGACGATCGCCGGACCCGGCAGCAGGATCTCGATCCCGTGGTGTTCGGTGTCGGACAGAAGCTCGATCTGATTCGCGCCCTGCCGCAGCCAGATCGGCGCCAGCGGCAGCACGCGGTACAGGACGTCGTGCCGGCCGCGGCCGGCCACTTCGAGCGGGCGGCCGTTCAGCTTGAAGTGATCCTTCGTGTTGCCGCGCCCGCCGTCCCACACCACGACGTGCAATTCGGCGCGCTCGATCTTGTACGGATCCCAGTCGATTTCAATGGTGGCGCGATGCCGCTTGCCGGCCCGCGACCAGAATGGCGCGGGAATGTCCTGCGCCCGATAGAGGCGCACCGGGCCGCCCGCCTGGAACTCCGCCGAGGGCGGCGTCTCGTAGACCAGTTGCGGCTGCCCGTGGAAGCGCAGATGGCCGCGTACCCGCATCCCCTCCTGCCGCGGCAGCATCGAGGTATCCCAGGACGAGCCGACGAAGGCCACCGGCTTCCGTTGTTTCGTGAAACCGTGCCAATCGCGGCCCTGCCCGTTGCCGTTCTCTTCGTAGCCTTCGTAAAAGCCCTGGAACTCCGCGGCGGCGATGGGGCCCGGGTCCGTGGCTCCCAATCGCACCTTCACCACCTCGCCGGCAGCCTCGGCCGTGACGGCGGCCTGGAATCCCGTGAGGCCGGCGTCCTCGGGCGCGATCTGCGTCCGGATGCAGGCATTATCGACGATGAAGTGGCCCCAGAACGACATGCCCTGGTCGCAGGCGAACTGCACCGCGTTCCACCCAGGCACCAGGTCGCTGACCTTGAGCGGGATCGACGGGTATTGATGCGTGCAGTGTTCGCGTTCCGTGCCCACGTCGGGAATCGCGTACGTGCTCCGGCCGTTGATGGTCACGCGCTTATTGCGGGTGCCGGGGTGGCCGCCCCAGAGTTCGCAGTACAACTCCGCGCCGCGGAGCTTGCGCAGATCTTCTTCCACTTTGATCTGCATCATGCCGCTGGAGCGCACTTCGGGCCGCCCTCCATACTCGCGGGACAGCGCGGCCTCAGGCGAGTTGACGCGGAAGCGCGCTTGCTGCTCGGGGCCCGGCTCGTACCACCACTCGCGCAGCAGCCGGCCTTCGGTGGGTGCGCCCTGGCTGAAGGCCGCCGGGGCCGCGAGCGCCGCCGCGACAAACTCGCGCCGCCTCACTGCCGCGCGAGCGCGTGTAGCGACAGACTCAGGTACTCCACTCGCCCTCCTTCGGCGCGGATCAGCATCGCTCGCTCCGCCGCGCCGGCGCCCGCCGGTGTGAAGCTGATCTCATCCCCTTCGTGGACCGTCACAGGCATGGTCTGCGCATCGCGCCGGATCATCAGCCTGCCTCGATCGGCCAGGATCTCCATCTTCATCGTACCTTGCGCGTAGAGACCGGTATAGAGAGGGAAGTCGCGTGGATGAACCGCACGGGCGCGCTTGCGTTTCTCCTTGGCGGGCTTGCCGAACGGCAGCAGCATCTCCAGCGCCGCATCGGCCGCTTTTCCCAGAATCGCGAAACTCCGGTTCGCCAGCACAATCACCGCCACGCGCTGTTCCGGCGCGAACGTGATCAACGAACCGTAGCCCGCGCGCACCCCGCCGTGGCTCGCGATCGTCACGCCCCGCTCCCTGGACCTGACCAGGCCATAGACGTAAACGGCATCGGAGCCCGCCAGCGGCATGCCCCGTTCCAGAAGCATCGCGGGCAGCCGCGCGGGCAGCACCTGCCTGCCTTCCACCCGCCCCTCGTTCAGCATCGCCACTGCGAAACGCGACAGGTCGTCCAGGCTCGAAAAGATTGACCCGGAGGGCCACGCCGCGGCGTTGTTGACGGCCGGGCGCACCACCTTCCACTCGCCGGGCTTCGGCGAATTGTGTCCCTGCGCCAGCGGATAGGTCATGGCGAGCAAGGGCCGCAGCGTGGTCCGCGTCATGCCGACCGGCTCGAAAATCCGCTCGCGCAGAACCTCGGCGTATGGCTTGCCGGCCACGCGCTCGGCCAGGTATCCGGCCAGCCAGTAGCCCGGGTTTGAGTACGAGAACACCTTCCCCGGCGCGGTGAAGAACATCCCGTCGCTCCAGGCAAGAATGCTCCGGCCGAGCGCGGCTTCGTCGTCCGGTCCCGGCAGAGCGGGTTCGTCGCGGAGTCCCGCGGAGTTGGAGAGGAGCTGGTGCGCGGTGAGCGCGGCGAGCCGCGGCGGGAGCTCCGGGATGTGTTTGCCGGCCGGTTCGTCGAGCGAGAGCTTCCCCTCGATGGCCAGGCTCACCAGGGCCGCCGCGGTGAACATCTTGGTGGTGGAACCGAGCCGGAACAGCATGCCCGTGCCGAGCGTCTCGCCCGTTTCGACACTGGCCACGCCGAGAACTTTCGCGAAGATCGCCCGCTCGCCCTGGATCACCGCCACCGCCGCGCCCGGCACGTTCTCCGCGGTCATCTCCTGGCGGACGGCCTTCTCCAACGCGGCCGGGTCGAGGACCCGCGCGGGCGAGGAGAGCGTCTGCGCCGCCGCGATCGCAGTGACCGCCCCCGCGGCTAACGCCAGCCGCTTCCTCACTGGCGAGCCATGGCCCGCATCGCCGAAGTCAGGAATTCCACCCGCCCGCCCTCGCCGCGAACCAGGTTCATCAGGTCCGTTCGGTTCGTGCCCGGCGCGGGAAAGCTCATCTTGTCTCCTTCGTGCAGCGTGAGCGGCGATGTGCGCGCCCCCGCCTTCAGCACCAGCCGGCCCTCCTCGACGGCGATCTCCACCTTGCGGGCGCCATGCGCGAACGCGCCCGTGTACAGGGGGAAGTCCTTCTCCGGGATGGCCACGGCCGGCTTGAGGCCCGCCGGTTCGGCCGGCCGCAGGGGAAGAACCATCTCCAACGCCGCCGCCGCGGTGCGGTCGAGCGAGGCCGCGCTCCGGTTGGCAAGTACGATCACGGCCGCCCGTTTCTCCGGCGCCATGCGCACGATCGAGCCGTAGCCGGCGCGCGCTCCGCCGTGTTGCGCGAAGCGTTGGCCGCGCAATTCTTCGAGGATCAGCCCGTAGGCGTAGGAGTTCGAAGATCCCGGGATGGGCACGGCGCGCTTCATCAGGAGTGCGGGCAACTCCGCGGGCAACGCCTGCTTGCCGTCGACGCGGCCCTGGTCCATCAGGGCGATCGCGAAGCGCGCGAGCTCCTCCGCGCTGGAATAGACGGACCCGGAAGGGAACGTCCCCGCGTGATTAGCGGCCGGCCTGCCGATCACCGGCACGCCGTCGCGCACGTCATGGCCCTGCGCCAGCGGATAGGTCATCGCCATCAGCGGACGGAGCGTGGACCGGCGCATCCCGAGCGGCTGAAAGATCCGCTCGTTGACCACGTCCGCGTAACGCTTGCCGGCGGCGCTTTCGGCCAGGTAGCCGGCCAGCCAGTACCCTGGGTTCGAATAGGACATCACTTTGCCGGGTGCCGCGAACAGATAATCGTCCGGCCATGCCAGGATGCCCTTGCCCAGGGCATCCTCGTCGTCAGGACCGAACATCGGCGCCTCATCGCGAATCCCCGCGGTGTGCGTGAGCAGTTGGTGGGCGGTCAGACCGGCGATTCGCGCCGGCAACCCGGGGATTCGTTTTCCGATCGGTTCGTCGAGTGAGAGCTTTCCCTCCAACGCCAGACTCACCACCGCGGCGGCGGTGAACATCTTGGTGGTGGAACCGAGCCGGAACAGCGTGTCCCGCGTCACGGCCTGCCCGGTTTCGATGTTCGCCACGCCCACGCCGCCGGCGTAGAGAAGCTTGCCGTCCTGAACCAGAGCGATCGCCGCTCCCGGCACCTTGGCGGCGGTCAGTTCCGCGCGCGCCGTCTTTTCCAACGCCTCCGCGTCGAACGTCTGTGCGGCGGCGCCCAGCGCCAGTGCCATCAATCCCGCGAACACTCGCATCAATTGGCTCCTGCGGCCTTCTGTAGTGACGCAATCCGGGGCGCCCGGCTCTTCGGGCTATCCAGGCTGAAGGACCGGAAGTCGCCCAACTGGGACTGGATGAACTCTTCGGTGCGGCGCATCGCCTGCGTCAGGGCCTGATTCGGTTTGACGAACAAAGAGGCGACAATTGAACCGTTACTTGTGTCAAATTCCCAGAGGCCCACCAGCCGGCCCCGGTCGAAGATGGGATGGCTCTGGAGTTCGGAGAGACCGGAGGCGAAGAGCGCGCGGTCGCGGTCGGCCGGGTCCACCAGGTCGGAGAGATCGCGACGGAGGAGGACCAGCGCGTCCAGGTTGCCGAGCAGCGCGTAGCGGTGCTCCCGGGAGGGCCGCAGGGTGCCCCAGGCTTCCAGGTCCTCGGGCAGCAGCAGGTGATCGGAAGCTTCTCCGATCGGCTGGAGGCGCAACGGTTCCACGGCCGCCTTCGCGGCCTTCACGCCGAGGCCGGCAAAGCCCTGGAACGAAGCGAGAGTGGCCGGGCCAATCCAGCGAAAGTAGCGGCGCGCAAGTTCGGTATTCACCTCCTCCGCGGAGAGCCGGCACCGGTCCAGCGGATTGGGCCGCCACAGGGCGTACTTGTACCGTTGCTGATCGAGCCGGCCGTTGGCGGAGAGACGGCGGATCTCGCCGATCGATTGCAGACGCCCCAACGCGACGGGAAGCGTGGTGGCGACGCCCTTCTTCTGCCCCTCCGGCCCAAGATTGCGGCAGGCGCCTCCCACCGCCTCGCGCAACCGCTCGGGCTCCAGCGGGCCTTTGGCGAGCGCAAGAATGAGGGCGTCGGACAGGCGTTCGATCTCGGCGTCCTTCACGCCGAGTGTGCGCGCCGTCTTCATCTCCGCGCCGGCAAACGCCTGCCCGGCCTTCAGGCCGAGCGCGAAGTCGCCCTCGGGCAGGACGTACGTGCAGCCGCGGGCACTGGGAAGTTCATGAATGGCCGCCGCGGCCGCCGCCTCGTCCATCGCTTCCCGCGGCGTGCCGGCGCGCGCGAACGCGGTGAGATACGGCCCGGCGCCGCCCACGCTGCGCGCCCACCCGGATCGCGCCAGCACCTCCGCCGGCGCCCTGGCGGCAAGGCTGCCGTCAAGCCCCTGGCGGCTCCACCACCAGGCGCGCAGCTTCTCTTGCATTCCGCCTACGGCTTGCATTCCACCTACGATACGATAGGCCGTGATGCGACGTGTTTCCGTTCTTTTTCTCCTCTGCGCGGTCTGCGCTTTGGCCCAACTGCCCGCCAAGCTCGCGGGCGACG
>DALYJJ010000103.1:11512-22429 GCA_031969915.1 Bryobacteraceae bacterium
GAACCTCGAGCTCGCGCGCATCTTCGCGCGGAGCGAGCCGGACGTCCGCGCGTACTACAACGTGCGCGACGGCGAGACGATGTTCGGGTGGACGCCGGAAGGCAAAGCCCAATGGCAGGTGAAAGAGGGAGCCCTCCGCCCGATTGAGGAAAGCGACACGGGCTGGCTCCGGCACAACGCACGCTTTGCGGACTTCACGTTGTTCGTCGAGTTCCGCGTTCCCAAGGCGGACACCAACAGTGGCCTGTTTCTGCGCTCGGCGCGCGAGGGCGCGCCTGAGGCCACCGGCTATGAGCTCCAGATCTGGGACCAGCGGCCCACCTACAAGACGGGCAGCCTGGTAAATCACATTGAGGCTAAGAAGTCGACCTTGAAGGTGAACTACTGGCACACCTACGAAGTCACCATGCTCGGTGACCGCTTCACGGTGAAGCTGGATGGAAAGACGGTGCTCGACGGGCGCGACGCGAAGAGCCGCGCCGGCTACATCGGCCTCCAATACAACAAAGGGTTCCCCTGCGAGTTCCGCAACATCCGCGTCCGGCCTCTCGGGCTGGAGCCGATCTTCAACGGCAAAGACCTCACCGGCTGGCGCGAAGTCAAAGCCGAGAATCCGAAGGCGCCCCCGGAGTGGAGCGCGAAGAACGGCATGCTCAACGTCGTCAAGGGCGCGGGGCAACTGGAGACCGAGAAGACCTGGGCGAATTTCATCTTCCAACTCGACGTCCGGCCCAACTCCGACGACCCGAAGCGGCACCCCAACAGCGGCGTGTTCTTGCGCGGCATGCCGGGGAGCTTCTGGTCGGGGTACGAATCGCAGATCCGCAATGAACACGCCGAAGGCGATCCCACCAAGGCGGTCGACTTCGGCACCGGCGGCATCTACCGCTACCAGCCGGCCCGCAGGATCGTGGCGAAGGACAACGAGTTTTTCACCAAGACGATCCTCGCCGACGGACGGCGCCTGATGGTCTGGGTGAATGGCTACCTGGTGAGCGATTGGGCGGACCCGAATCCGGAAGGCACGAATGTGCGACGCAAGGAGGCGGTGCTCGCCCCTGGGCCCATCAGTCTGCAGGCTCACGATCCGACGACCAATCTCGATTTCAAGAATTTGAAAGTGGCGGCCCTGCCGTAAGGCGGCGCATTCGCCCGAGGTCCGCGCTTCCCGGATCGCAACCTTCCGCCGCGGGCGGTGTTAGGAAGGAGAGGGCACACTATGTCTCGAACGGTGCTGGTTCTTCTCGTCGCCACGGGACTCCTGGCGGGGGCGCCTAAGCCGCGGCAGATCTCCAGGGAGCGGCAGATCGGCCACGCGCTCAGCCGTTTGACCTGGGGCCCACGGCCCGGCGACGCGGCCCAGGTGAAAAAGCAGGGTCTCAAGAAGTGGATCGAGGCGCAGCTCAGCCCGGGACGGATCGAAGAGAGCCCGGAGTTGACAGCCCGGCTGGAGAAACTCACCGCGCTCAAGCTCACCACCGCCGAGGGCTTCGACCTGTTCCGCGGCCGCAAGCAGGACGCCATCCGGCCCGTGGTCCAGCAGACCATTGAGGCGAAGGTCCTGCGCGCGGTCTACAGCAGCCGGCAGTTAGAGGACGTGCTCGCCGACTTCTGGTTCAACCACTTCAACGTGTTCATCCAGAAGGGTCAGGACCGCGTGTACGTGGCCTCCTACGAGCGCGACGCCATCCGGCCCTTCGTGCTGGGGCGATTCCGCGACCTCCTCGGGGCGGCCGCCGCGCATCCGGCGATGTTGTTCTACCTCGACAACTGGCAATCCATGGGGGAGGACTCGCTGCTCACGCGCCTGGCCGGGCGGCGCGGCCAGAAAGGCCCGGCGCGCGGGCTGAATGAAAACTACGGGCGCGAATTGCTGGAACTGCACACGCTCGGCGTGGACGGCGGCTACACCCAGCGCGACGTGACCGATGCCGCGCGCTGTTTCACCGGCTGGACGATCCGGCAGGGTAAGTTCTTCTTCGCGCCCGGTATGCACGACACTGGCGAGAAGGTCGTCCTGGGCGTGAAGATCCCGGCCGGCGGCGGCATCGAGGACGGCGAGAAAGTGCTGGATATCGTGGCCGCGCACCCATCGACGGCCAAGCACGTCGCGCGGCGGCTGGCGCAACGCTTCGTGGCCGACGATCCGCCGCCGGCGCTGGTCGACACCATGGCCGCCACGTTCACCAGGTCCGGCGGAGATCTGCGCGAACTCATGCGCGCCATGCTCAAGTCGAAGGAGTTCTGGGCGGAGGATGTGTACCGCGCGAAGATGAAATCGCCGTTCGAACTGGTGGTGAGCGCGGCGCGCGCGGGCCAGGTGGAGTTGACCAATCCGCTCGCTCTGGCGGTGGGCGCGGAACGGCTGGGACAACCGCTCTACCGTAAGATGGAGCCCACCGGCTATTCCAATCACAGCGAGGAATGGCAGAACACCGCAAGCATGCTGGGCCGCATGAACCTGGCGGCGGCGCTGGCGCAGAACCGCGTGCCGGGCTTGCAACTGAGCTGGCCGGCGAAGGCGGAGACGCTCCTGGCGCACGATCCGTCGCCGCCCTTGCGCAAGGCGCTGGCGGAAGCGGCCACGCCGGAGGCGGCCGTGGCGGCCGTGCTGGGCTCGCCCGATTTCCAGAGGCGGTAGGAGGATCAACCGATGAACCGGCGGGCGTTTCTCAAATCGGGTGCGATCGCGATGTTCGGAGCGGGCGCCGCGCCCGCGTGGCTGGCGCGCGCGGCTTCGTCCTCGGAAGGGCGCGCGCGGAAGGTGCTGGTCGCGCTCTTCCAGCGTGGCGCGGCCGACGGCCTGGCCATGGTTCCTCCTCACGCGGAAGAGACCTACTACAAACTCCGCCCCTCGATCGCGGCGCCGAAGGGCGAGGTGATCGACCTGGACGGGCGGTTCGGATTGCATCCTTCGCTCGCTCCGCTCAAGAAGCTGTGGGACGCGAAGCAACTGGCGATCGTACAGGCCGTCGGGTCGCCCGATCCGACACGGTCGCACTTCGACGCGCAGGACTACATGGAGTCCGGCACGCCGGGCGTCAAGTCCACCCGGGACGGATGGCTGAACCGGTCCTTGCGCGGGGAGGCGAAGAGCCCGGTGCGCGCGGTCGGTATGGGGCAGATTCTCCCGCGGGCGCTGCGCGGCGCGCAGCCGGCGGTGGCCGTGGCGAGCCTGCCGAACTTCCGTTTGCGCGACGAGCGAACGGCCACGGCCTTCGAACAGATGTACGCCGCGGACCGCGGAATGGCCGCGGCGGCGAAGGAAACGTTCGAAGCCGTGCGCCTGCTCCGCAGCGTGCCTAACACACCGCCCGCCGCGGGCGTCAGCTATCCGGGTGGGAGGCTGGGCCAGTCCTTGCAGCAGATCGCCCAGTTGATCAAAGCAGATGCCGGCCTGGAGGTCGCCTTCGCCGACATGGGCGGTTGGGACACCCACGCGAACCAGGCGCCCCAGTTAAGCAACCTGCTCTCGCAGTTTGGCGGCGCGCTCGCCGCATTCGCCGAGGACCTGGGCGAGCGGATGCAAAACGTGGCCGTGGTGACCATGTCGGAGTTCGGACGTACCGCCAAGGAGAACGGGAGCCGGGGCACCGATCACGGCCACGCGAATGTGATGTTCCTCTTCGGCGGCGGCGTGCCCGGTGGGCGCGTATATGGCCGCTGGCCCGGACTCGCCCCGGAGCAGTTGTATGAAGGGAGAGACCTGGCGGTAACCACCGACTTCCGCGACGTACTCAGCGAACTCGCCTCGCGGCAATTAGGCGTTGAGCCTTCGGTGGTCTTTCCGGGGTATCAGGCGAGATCAGCGGTCAGCGATAAGCGATCAGCGATCGTGACCGCTGACCGCTAACTCCCCACACCGCGCACCCCTAAGTCTCATCGGCCCACACGGGCTGGAAGCTTCGGATCCGAGATACTGCCCTGGACAGGCTCTTCGAGCGCTTCGAAGCGGTCGTGATCTGCCAAAGCGAAGCGGCGAACCGGCCCAGGCAACCGTTGTAATCCGGGCCTTGCGTCGCCGTGCCGCCGGGTTTGGGAACGACACTGGTCCGGATCTCGCGGGATGTGGCGCCGGCATCAGCCAACTCTCAATGAGCTCGAGAGGGCACGATCCAGTGTCCAGGTCCGTGAGCAGCACGAACGGCACACCTTTCGCCGCGGCATTCCAGCCGGCCGCATTCCGGCGTAAGTAGCCGTACCCGCCACGGCGGTAGCAGGTCCCGATCGCATACCGTCCAGCGTGGTCCACCAGCCGCCGCAGGACCACTTCGCTCAACTCATCCTCAGTGGCCAGGTTGACAGGAATCAGATTCATTCAAGACTCAAAGCCAATTGGTCAAGGTGCGGAGGCTGAACCCTCGGCATAACCACATCCCCTGGACTGGAACCGAACTGAAGAAGAGTCCGGATCTCGGCGACACTCGAAGCGAGCAACGCCGTGGACCCCTCTTTATCGGGCCGCAACATCACGATCTCCGATCCGTCGATGCCCTTGTCTTGTAATAGGTCGCTGCTGTGGGTACTTACAAAGATCTGCCGCCGGTTCTTCCTCTGAAGCCGGTGGAACAACCTGGGTAGCTTACTGACGATGGCCCCATTGAGCGATAACTCCGGCTCCTCAAGCAGGAGTGGCGCGTCCCCGTCGAGCAACGACCAAAACAACCCGATCAGCCGCACCGTGCCATCGGAGAACTGGTCCTCCCGTTGCCGCCCTGCGTTGGGCCGCCAGTGCTCCCACGTCGCTTCCAGGTGGGGAACGCCGCTCTCATCCTTCTGGTCTGTCAGGTCCCGGATTTGCGGTACGGCCGCCCGCAAGGCAGCCTCGATCCGGCGCAGCCGGGCTTTCTTGGTCTTGTCGGGCGTTCGCGCCACCAGTTCGAGGAAGTTCCTCCCGTAGGGGTCGTCCGGGACACCAGGTCCCTGGTAGGCTTCTGGATGACGAAGCAGTTGGGGCACCAGGTGCAGGTACCGGATGGATTCCAGAAAGCGTGGCAGGTCGCGGAATCTGGCGTTGGAATTCACCTGCTCCAGGTGCGTTTGAGTCAGCCGCTCTTCATCCGATTTATCGTTGTTATCGGGCCGCTCGAGGACCAACTCACCGTTTCGCCAAACACGCTCGAACCGGAGAAGCGGCTTGCGATAACCGCGCGCTTGTTGGCGAATGCCGATTGCGTAGCGCCACTCCGGCCCGGAGCCGTTTCTGGACAGATCCAACTCGATCTCGACGTCCGGCTCTTTGCGCGCCGCGAGGCAACGGACTTTCGAGAGTCCACCACGCAGCGTCATCGCGCTCTGCAGACCGCCCCCCGGCTTGGCCACATCCCGGAGGAACCGCAGTACATCCAGTAAGTTCGACTTGCCGGAAGCGTTCGGCCCAACCAGGAACACCCGCTCGCCGAGCTTCACATCGACTGCCCGGAAGTTCCTCCAGTTTCTTACCGCGAGCCGAGATACGATCATCGTCCACCGCCTACCCCACAAACTTCCGAATCCGCTCCACCGCCTCCATCAGGTTCTCGAGCGAGTTCGCGTAGCTGAATCGCAGGTACCCTTCTCCATACGCCCCGAACGCCGTCCCGCTGAGCGCCGCCACGCCCGCCTGGTCCAGCAGCGCGTCCGCCAGCGCTTTCGATTTCCAACCCGTCCCTTCGATGTTCGGGAACGCGTAGAAGGCCCCCTCCGGGATCGGGCACCGGAAGCCGGGGATGGTGTTCAGCCCCGCGCAGAAGGCGTCGCGCCGCCGGCGGAATTCGCGCACCATGTGGTCCACGTCGTCCTGAGGCCCGGCGATCGCGGCGATCCCGGCGCGCTGCGTGAAACTCGCCGTGCAGGAATTCGAG
Organism: Bryobacteraceae bacterium; assembly: GCA_031969915.1. Classification (GTDB taxonomy): domain Bacteria; phylum Acidobacteriota; class Terriglobia; order Bryobacterales; family Bryobacteraceae; genus DALYJJ01. Next base: position 17,356 of record DALYJJ010000103.1, read on the forward strand.
TTCACCATCAGCTTGTTCACCGCCTCCACCAGCCAAGCGGGCATCACGCCGTAACCCATGCGCCAGCCGGTCATCGCGTAGGTCTTCGAGAAACCGTCCAGGATGATCGTCTTCTCCAGCATTCCGGGAAGCGACGCAATCGAAAACGGCGCCGTGTCTCCGTAGTAAATGCGCGAGTAAATCTCGTCCGACAACACGATCAAGTCGCGGTCCCGCACTAAGTCGGCGATGGCGCGGATATCGTCCGGCGGAATCACTCCCCCGGTGGGATTCTGCGGCGAATTCAGGACCAGCATCTTGGTCCGGTCGGTAAGCTTCGATTTGAGTAAGTCGAGGTCGAAGGAGAACCCGCGCGACTCCACCAGCGGCATGGGCACCGCCTTGGCGCCCAGGAAATTGATCATGCTCTCGTAGATCGGAAACCCCGGGTTCGGATAAATCACCTCGTCGCCCGCCTCGAGCAGCGCCAGCATCGGGAAGAAGATGATCGGCTTCCCGCCCGGCACCACGCAGACATGCTCGCCGCCCACGCGAATGCCGCGCGTACGGCTGATGTAGGCGGCAATCGCCTCGCGCAGCTCCGGCTGGCCCTGCGTGGGCCCATAGTGCGTCCAGCCGGTGTCCAGCGCCTCTTTCCCGGCGTCGATCACGTGACGCGGGGTCTCGAAATCGGGCTCCCCGATCTCCAGGTGCACGATGCTCCGCCCCTGGGCTTCCAGCGCGCGCGCGCGCACCAGGACTTCAAAGGCCGTCTCAATGCCGATCCGGCCCATCCGTTCCGCTAGTTTCATGTGTGTCTACAGGCTCCCATCGGGTGCGCCGCCGCCCGGCGCCCGTCCGCTACCGTTTCTTGAAGTAAGCAACGCCGCCGCGCCATTCCACCAACTCCACCGCGTCGTCAATCGCCACCCGCTCTCCGGCGATGCGCGCGGTGATGCGCCCTCCGCCCTCCAGCGAGACAATCGCGATCTGGTACGGCACGTCGTTCACAAAGGCCTCCGGCGGCGACCACACCACGGTCTCCGTATAGACCGTCCCGTTCTGCACCGCCGTCGCGCCGCTCATTGCGCCCTCCCCAGAATCGTCACCACGCTGGTTGCACCGGAGCCGCCCAGGTTTTGCGCCAGGCCGATGTCCACGCGCGCCACCTGGCGCTCACCCGCTTCTCCGCGCATCTGGATCGCCAGGTCGCAAATCTGGCCCACCCCGGTCGCCCCTACCGGATGGCCCTTCGACTTCAACCCGCCGCTCGTATTCACCGGCCGCGCGCCCGTGCGCAGTGTGCAACCGGCGGCCGTGTACGGCCCGCCTTCGCCTTTGGCGCAGAAGCCCAGATCCTCAATGGCCAGGATCTCGGCGATGGTGAAACAGTCGTGCACCTCGGCCAGGTTCACGTCCTTCGCCGCGATCCCGGCCATCCGGTAGGCCCGCTCCGCGCTGCGCTTCACGGCCGCAAAGGACGTGATGTCGTCTTTCTCGTCCAGCGCCACGGCGTCGGACGCCTGCGCGATGCCCAGCACGCGAATCGGCTTCGCGCTGAATTCGGCCGCCCGCTCCAGCGGCACGATCAGGACCGCCGCCGCGCCGTCGCTGACCAGCGAACAGTCGTAGACGGTGAGCGGTTCGGCGATCGGCTTCCCGGCCAGCGCCTGCTCCAGGGTGATCTTCTTCCGCATGTGCGCCATCGGATTCAGAGCCCCGTTGTCGTGGTTCTTCACCGCCACCGCCGCCAGATGTTCGCGCGTCGTCCCGTATTGCTTCATGTGGCGCCGCGCGATCATCGCAAACAGTGCGGGGAAGGTCGCGCCGGCTTTCATCTCGCCGCCCACGTCGCCCGCCGATGCGAGAATTTCCGCGACTTTCGGGGTGGGCTGGTTGGTCATCTTCTCGACGCCCGCCGCCACCACCACGTCGTAGAGTCCCGCCGCCACCGCCGAAACCGCGTGGAAGAAAGCGGAGCCCGACGACGCGCACGCCGCCTCAAACCGCGTGGCTGGCACACCGCGGATCCCCGCCGCCGCGGCGACATACGGCGCCAGGTGGTTCTGGCCCACGAAAGACGGCCCCGCAAAGTTGCCCAGATAGTACGCTTCCACCTGCTCCGGCCGCGCGCCGCCATCCGCCAGGCAGTTTCGCGTTGCTTCCACCGTCAGCGACCGGATGTCCCGGTCCGCCAGCGCGCCGAACGGCGTCTTGCCGATGCCCACCACCGCCACAGGTCTCATAACTGTTTCAAAGCAAAACTGATTCCCGGCGCTACAATAGGGTAGCGCCGAAAAGTATTATTCCACGTTTCGACGGTTCCCACGTCATGCTCTAGTAGGCGCAATGGCAACGGCTGTTGGACATTTGACGGTGACCGAGGACCCGCTGTTCCGCAATCCGGGCGAACCCGATACCCATGACGCGGTCCCCGCGCCCGCCGCCGGCGACGACGTCCGCGAACGCCAGGCTCGTTTCGTCAACGACAACCTCCGCCGCATCTTTCTTCAGATCTATCGCGTGGTGGGCAATGTCGCCGACGCCCAGGACCTCACCCAGGAAGCCTTCATCAAGGCCCTCCAGCACGGCGATCAGCTTCGCGACCTCGACAAGGCCGCCCACTGGCTCAGCCGCATCGCCTCCAATACCGCCATCGATTTTCTGCGCCGCCACGGCCGCGCGTCCTTTGTCGACCTCGACGAACTGTCCGAGCCCGCCCGCGCGCCGCTCACCGAAAACCCCGAGGCCCTGGTGCTTCGGGCCGAACGCGAAGGGTATCTGGAGGACGGCCTCCGCCTCCTGACGGGCCGGGAACGCGCCGCTCTGATCCTCAGGGACGTGGAGGATCTGCCCGCCGAAGAGGTCGCCCAGCGCCTCAACTGTTCGAAGGCCACCGTGCGCTCGCACATCGCCAACGCCCGGATCAAATTCCGGCGATACCTGGAAAGAAGGAAGTCATGACACGGACAGGAACCCATCCGGGTGAGGCGCAGCTCGCGCTGCACGCCCGGGGCGACCTCGGTTCGTGGGCCGCCTGGAAGCTGCGGCGCCACCTGGCCGTCTGCGCCCGGTGTGAGCGCGAAGTGCGGCTCTACGCCGCGGCCGCCGAGGGTCTCGCCCGCGGCGCGGCCGCGCTTCCCGAAGATCTCAACTGGAACCGCCTGGCCGCGGAGATGAAGGCGAACATCCGCCTGGGCCTGGCCGCGGGAGCGATCGCCGGCCCCGCGCCCGCCCCGGCGCCCCGTCTCACCTGGCGCGCCGCCTTCGCCATTGCCGCGCTCACCGTGGTCATCGTCTCCGGGTGGTGGCTCCATCTGCCGCAGCCCGGCGCTCCGCCCGCGGCCGCCGATTCCGGCATTGTGCTGGCCGCTGGCGAAAACGGTCTCGAACTCAAAGAAGGAGGATCGGCCCTCACGCTCAGGCATCCGGACCGCGCCGGCGTCACCTGGACGGTGACCGCGGGCGCCGGCGCCGACGCCCGCTATGTGGACGCCGAGAGCGGCCAGGTGACGATCAACAAGGTGTATGCGGAATAGCGGCCCCATCTTACTGCTGCTTGCCGGTGCGCTCGGCGCACAGACTCCGGCCGCGCTCGAACCGGGCAGTTCCTTCCACATCAACCTGCCCGACGATTCGCCGGTCACGCTCGTCAAGGCCGACATGGGCCAGTCCCGGGCCGAAGCCCGCGGCGGCGCCCTGGTCCTCGACCTGCACGCCCAGCTCACCCTCCGCAACAGCGGCGCCCGGCGCATTCGCGGCGTGTCGCTCCTGGTGATGGCCCAGGAAGTCACGCCCGGCGGCAAGGGCTCGGTCACCGTCCCCAGTCTGCACATCGGCCCCGGGGAGACCTTTCCCGTTCGCGTGGATCTGCGCCTGCTCCGTCCCGCCGCCGTCATCGGCGGGCCGCTCGTCCAGGTGGCCCTCGATGGGGTGCTGTTCGACGACCTCGGCTTCTACGGCCCCAACCGCCTGAACTCCCGCCGCGCCATGATGCAGTGGGAACTCGAGGCGCGCCGCGACCGCAAGTACTTCCAGGCCGCCTTGGATGGCGCCGGCATTGAGGGCCTCCGCAAAGAGCTCCTGGCCGGCCTCTCCCGCCAGGCCGGGCGCCCGCGCGTGGACGTCCAGGTGTCGCGCGCCGGCCGCGCCACCAACGTCGAGCCCGAGCGCGAACTCAAGTTCGCCTTCCTCCACCTGCCCGGCGCGCCCGTGGAAGCGCTCGCCGGCGCCGCGCTCTCGGCGGGCAACGAACTCCGCGCGCCCTCCATCGAGGTTCGCAACCGGTCGGACCGCGAAGTTCGCTATTTGGAAGTTGGCTGGCTCGTCCGGGACCGCCAGGGCCGCGAGTTCCTCGCCGGCTCGGTTCCGGCCGACCTCGCCCTGCGCCCCGGCCAGAGCTCCACCGTCAGCCAGCAGACCTCGCTCAAGCTGACCGAACGGCCCGGCGTGCCGGTGCCCGTGGATGGCATCGCCGGCTATGTCGCCACCGTCGAATTCTCGGACGGAACGCTGTGGATCCCCAATCGGGACCACCTCGCTCAGCCCAGGCTGCAAAAGTCGCTCGCCCCCTCGCCGGAAGAACAGCGCCTCACCGAGCTCTACCGGAAGCGCGGCCTGACAGCGGTCGTCGACGAACTCCAGCGGCTCCGGTAGCGCCTCCACGCCAGCAGTCCCAGTAATCCCGCCAGCGGCACGAAGGCCGCAGGCTCCGGAACTTCTGTCACCGGCGGAATGCCGTCTCCGTTCGGCTCCGGCCCCGGGCCCTCCGGCCCGCGCTTGGGGACAAACGGCGGCGGTGGCGGCTCGTTGCGTGGCGGCGGATCGTTCCGGGGCGGATCGATTGGCGGCGGCGGCGCGGTTGGCGGCACTGGGCCCGGACCGGACGGTGGCGGCGTTCCAGGCGTTCCAGGCGTGCCAGGCGTCCCCGGCGCTCCGGGCTTCGGCTCCGGCCCCGGCGGGTTCGGATCGCCCGGCTCATCCGGCGGCGCAATCGGGTTGTCCGGAATCAGCGGCGGAACACGCGGCGGGCCCGGATCGCCCGGCGGCGGCGCGGGGGTCTCGGGCGTCCCCGGTGTTCCCGGCCCCGGCGTTG
>DALYJJ010000104.1:0-22196 GCA_031969915.1 Bryobacteraceae bacterium
CGTAGGGCGGTTTCTGGACGGAGAGCCGGTCTCAGCCTACCGCGAGAACGCCTGGGAGCGGAGCACGCGCATCCTTGGCAAGCACAGCACCCTGGCGGCGCTGCTTCTGGCGTATCTGATCATGCGGGGGTTCGTTCTTTTTTTCTTCAAACGCTAATGGCCGGCGGTGCCGCTGTTGTATAAACCCCTGAGGGAGAGTGGCGATGAGCAAGGTTCTGTTGGGTCTGGCGCTAGGCGCCGTTTTGGGGGTCTTCGACGGGTTGACCTCGTGGTTTACACCCGAGGTCCGGGACCAGTTGGCGAGCATCATCATGGGCTCGACGTTCAAGGGACTGTTGACCGGAGCGATGGCGGGCTTCTACGCGCGCAAGGTGAACTCGGTGGGCAAGGGCTGTCTCTTCGGCTTGATCGTGGGCGCGTTCTGGAGCTGGCTGGTGGCCTACCTGCAAGGCAAGTATTACTTCGAGATCATGCTGCCGGGGAGCATCCTGGGGCTGGTGGTCGGCTTCGCCACGCAGCGGCTGGGGGGCGCGAAAGCCGGCGCTCGCGCGCCGCAGCGTGCCTGACCGCGCTCAGTAGACCGGACCGGTCCCGCTGAGGGGAGCTTGCCGGACTTCCAGGCAGCCCTTTCCGGTGGGCAGCACCTTGCCAGGGTTCATGCGTCCCTCGGGATCGAAGAGCGTCTTGAACGCGGACATCATGTGCAGCGACTCCTCGGTGAACAGCTTGGGCATGAGTCCCATCTTCTCCATGCCCACGCCATGCTCGCCCGTGATCGAGCCGCCCACGCTGATGCAGTATTCCAGGATCTCCTCGCCCGCCTGGGCGGCGCTTTCCAGTTCGCCCTTCCGCGGGTCAAAGAGAATGATGGGGTGCATGTTGCCGTCGCCCGCGTGGAAGATGTTGCTGATGGTGAGGCCGTGCCGCCGGCCTACGTCGCCGATGTGCCGGAGCGTGGGCGCGATTTTGGTGCGCGGCACCACGCCGTCCTGGACGTAGTAGCTGGGACTGACCCGGCCCACCGCGCCGAACGCGTTCTTGCGGCCTTTCCACAACAGGTCGCGCTCCTCGGCGCTGCGGGCCACCCGGAACTCGCGCGCCCGGCAGCCCAGGCACACGGCGCGGATCTGCTCCACCTGCTCTTCCACGGCTTCGGTGAGACCTTCCAGTTCGATCAACAACACCGCGGCGGCGTCCATCGGATAACCGGCGTGCGTGGCCTCCTCCACCATGCGCAGCATCACTCCGTCGAGCATCTCCACGGCCACCGGCGTAATCGCGCGCGCGGTGATCTCAGCCACGGTGTCTCCGCAATCGTCGGGCGAATCGTAGATCGCCAGGAGCGTCTTCACCGCCTCGGGCTTGCGCATCAGCCGCAGCACCACCTTGGTCACCAAAGCCATGGTGCCCTCGCTGCCCGTGAGCAATCCCGTCAGGTCGTAGCCGGCGAGGTCCGGCGCCTTCCCGCCGGTCGAGATCACGCGCCCGTCGGGCAGCACCGCTTCGAGTCCCAGCACGTGATTCGTGGTCACGCCGTAGGCCAGCGTGTGCGGCCCGCCGGCGTTCTCGGCGACGTTCCCGCCGATGGTGCAGGCGCGCTGGCTGGAGGGATCCGGCGCGTAGAAGCAGTTGCGCCCTTGCACGGCGAGCGTGACGTCGAGGTTGACCACGCCCGGCTCGACGACGGCGCGCTCGTTGTCGAGGTCGATCTCGAGGATGCGGTTCATGCGGGCGAAGCTCACGATGATGCCGCCCTGCGCCGGAATCGCGCCGCCGCTCAGTCCCGTGCCCGCGCCGCGGCCGACGAACGGGATGCCGTATTCGCGGGCCAGAGCGACGAGCGCGACGACTTCCGCCGTGCAACGCGGGAAGGCGACCAGATCCGGCTTGTGCTTGTCGACGCCGCCGTCGTACTCGTAGAGCAGCAGGTCCTCCGGGCGATCGAGGAATCCTCTTCGCCCGAGCAGGGCCTCCACCTTGGCGACCGCGGCGGCGGGAATCACAGCAGTCCTTTGATACTCGACATCACTTCCGGATCCATCCAGTTCACCTGGCCGATGCGCTTCTGCCGGACTTTGCCGCTGGCGTCGATCACGTAGGTCTCCGGGTACTTGTAGGTGCCGTAGCCGGCGCTGATTTCCGTCGAGGGGTCGCGGGCGGTTTCAAACACGACGCCATTCCGCTTGAGGAACGCCTTGTAAACGGCCTCGTTCTTGTCCACGCTCACGCCGAGCACCACGATGCCCGAACCGGCCATCTCTTTCTGAAACTGGTTCAACGACGGCAGCTCTTCGATACAAGGGGGGCACCACGTGGCCCAGAAATTCAGGACCAGGACCTTGCCGCCGAAATCGGCGCGGGTCATTGTCCTGCCGCGATCGGTCACCACTTTGAAGTTTGGCGCCGTGTCGCCCACCATCACGTTCGGCTCGTGGATGCCGTCGTAGATGGTTACTAACAACGCGGCCGTCAACACGGCCAGGAGTCCCAGGAGCCCGCGCTCCATCTTGTTGGAATTCATGAGGCTTCTCCATAATTGTATCGTCTGCGGCGGGCCCCGCATCGAACCTGTTGGATGGCTATGCTTCTGACGCGCCGGGCGGAGTTCTCGGCGTCCCACGTTTGCGCGCTTCCCTCGCTGGGCGAGGCGGAGAATCGCGCGCTGTACGGCGACGGGGCGCGGCCCCACGGCCACGGACACAACTATGCACTCGAGGTCACGGTAGCGGGCGATCCCGATCCCGTCACCGGCATGGTGGTCGACTTGAAGGACCTCAAGGCGATCCTCGAGCGAACCGTGATCGAGCCGATGGATCATCGCTTCCTGAACCACGAGGTGCCGCCCTTCGACCGCGTCGTGCCCACGCCCGAGAACATCGCGATCGAAATCTGGAGGCGCCTGGAGCCGGAGATCAACCGGGACGGAGCCCGCCTGCACTGCGTCCGCCTTTATGAGACCGGCGACCTGTGGGTGGAATACTTCGGAGAGCAGGCGTGATTCGTGTAACAAGGCGCTACCGCTTCTCGGCTTCGCACCGGTTGCATGCGCCATCGCTATCGGAGGCGGAGAACGCGCGAATCTACGGGAAGTGCAATCACCCGCACGGGCACGGGCACGATTATGTTCTCGAAGTGAGCGTTCGCGGCGCGGTGGATGCACGCACCGGGCTCGCCGCGCCCGTGGCGCCGCTCGACGAACTGGTGCGGGAACGGGTGCTGCGGGACTTCGAACACCGCAACCTCAACCTCGACGTTCCGGAGTTCGGCGGCGGCCTGGTGCCGACCTCGGAGAACCTGGCCGTGGTTGTGGAACGGCGCCTGCGCGCGGCCTGGCCGGCGTCCTGGCCCGCGCTCGAAAAAGTAAGAATCCGCGAGACCGACCGAAATATCTTTGATGTGGTGGGGGAGGGGCGACATGAAGAACAATAAGGCCGAGGTGAAAGTGATGCAGCCCGCCGGCCGCAAGAAGGAAGAAGGGGACATCGCTTCGCTGGTAGAGCAGATGCTGCGCCGGCTGGGTGAGGACCCGTCGCGCGAAGGGTTGGAGCGGACCCCGATGCGGGCCGAGAAGGCCCTCCGCTTCCTTACCAGCGGATACTCGATGAGCCTCGATCGGATCGTCAACGGCGCCCTCTTCAAGGTGAAGTGCGACGAGATGGTGATCGTGAAGGACATTGAGTTCTTCAGTATGTGCGAGCACCATATGCTGCCCTTCTACGGAAAGATGCACGTGGCCTATCTGCCGAAGGACAAGGTGATCGGTCTGAGCAAGATCCCGCGCATTGTGGACATGTACGCGCGGCGGCTCCAGATTCAGGAGCAGTTGACGCACCAGGTTGCCGAAGCGATCAAAGAGGTGCTCGACCCGTTCGGCGTGGGCGTGATCTGCCAGGCGCGCCACTTCTGCATGATGATGCGGGGCGTGGAGAAGCAGCACTCGAGCGCCACCACCAGCGCGATGATCGGCGCCATGCGGGAGCGCAAGGAAACGCGCGACGAGTTCCTCTCCCTGGTCAGCCACAACACGATGGCCTACTGATCGCCCCCTTCTTCGCTCCCGCCCGCCTGCTAAAATTCAGGTTTCCATGCTTACGAACTTCCGCCAATTCACGGCGACCGATCCGTTCGACCGGCCTTGGGATGTCGAGTTCCGCTGGCACCAGAACGGGATCTCGATCCGGCACGCCGATACCGTCGACTGCAAGTACTGGCTCACGCACGAAGGCGAGAAGCTGGAGCGCGTGATCGCGCTGGAGCACAAGAACCTGCTCCGGCTCGCGGCGGCGGCGGGCCGTGCTCTGACCGACGCCTGGGTGATCAAGCTCGCGGCGCTCCATATGAATCACATGGTGACCACCTGGGAGGACATGGAGAAGGTCCTGGTCACCGTTCCCTACCAGGAGATGGAACGGCACAACGCCACGCTGGTGGAAGCAGCGGCGGAACAGGAAGCCTGACGTGCTGGCGGATGCGCTCCGGCGGGCGGGCGTGGTGGGCGCCGGAGGCGCGGGCTTTCCGACGCACGTCAAGGCCGGCGCACAGGTAGACTTCGTCCTCGCCAACGGCGCCGAGTGCGAGCCCCTCCTGCACAAGGACTTCGAGCTGATGGTCCACTTCGCCGAACCGGTCGTCGAAGGGATGGAACTGCTGCGCCAGGCCACCGGTGCGGCCCAGGGTAAGTTCGGCATTAAGGAAAAGAACAAGGCCGCGATCGCCGCGGTGGAGCCCTACGCCCGGAGCAAGAACTTCGATCTCGTCCTGCTGGGGGACTTCTATCCGTCCGGCGACGAGTACGAGCTGGTCTACGAGGCAACGCGGCGGCTGATTCCCGCGGCCGGGATTCCGTTGCAGGTGGGCTGCGTGGTGAGCAACGTGGAAACGCTGTACAACGCCTTTTACGCTGCCCAGGGCCAGCCCGTCACGCGGAAGTTCGTCTCCGTGAACGGCGCGGTGCGGCGTCCGAAATCGTTCTGGGTGCCGGTGGGCACCTCCTTCCGCGACCTGATCGCGATCTGCGGAGGCGCCACCTGCGGCGAGTACGCGCTCTTCGTCAGCGGCCTGATGATGGGCTCGCTCAGCTTTGACGAAGACGACGTGGTCACCAAGACCACGGGCGGACTCATCGTGCTGCCCAAGGAGCACTACCTGGTCGAGCGGCGCGTTCAGCCCGCGCGCGTGATGAGCCACATCGGCAAGTCCGCGTGCGACCAGTGCAGCTATTGCACGGAGTTCTGTCCGCGCTACCTGTTAGGCTACGACGTGCAGCCGCACAAGGTGATGCGCAGCCTCGGCTTTTCACTCACCGGAGCGCAGAACTGGAACCAGTGGGGCGAGCTCTGCTGCGCCTGCGGTTTGTGCACGCTGTACGCCTGCCCCGAAGACCTGTTCCCTAAGGAGGCCTGCGACCAGGCCAAGCATGACCTGCGGGCGGACGGCATCAAGTTCGTGCAACAGAAGCCGGTTCAGGTGCACCCCATGAAGGAGGCGCGCCGCGTGCCGCTGTCCATGCTGCGCAAGCGCCTCAAGGTGGAAGAGTACGAAGGCGAGACGCCCTACGACGCGCGGCCGCACCAGCCCGAGCGCGTTCGCCTGAAGCTGAAGCAGCACGCCGGTAAGGCTGCCGCCGCGGTTGTCGCCAAGGGCGACAAAGTGAAGCCCGGAGCGTTGGTGGCCGCCATCGGGGAGAAGGAACTCGGCGCGAACGTTCATGCGAGCATCGCGGGCACGGTTACCGCGGTCACCGATACGGCAATCGAAATCAGAGCCTGATTCAGCGGTTGGACCGGCCCCGGCTCCTGGTATGATTCGGAGGCTTTGCCATGGCGCGGTCCGTGCCGAAGCGGCGATCAGGAAGATCCAGACGAGGGGAACTATGGGAAACCAAACCATCAAGGGAAAAGTGACGGTCGGCAAGACGACCTTCGAGTATAACGAGGTCAAATACGGATCCGCCGGAGGCGGCAACCGGGGCCTCAAGATCTGGCGGCAGGGCGTGGCCGATGACACGCACGAGTACAAGTTCAGCCCGAACCCGCACGACAGCAAGAAGTACAACAAGAAACAGGACTCGTTCTATCTTGAGGCGGCGACTCAGATTGCAACCTTGGTGAATGCGGGCGCGTACCCGGCCTTCAACACCACGCTCTTCACCTTCGACGGCATTGCGTTCCAGCTTGTGGCACCGTAACGGCGGCCGCCGCCAGGGCCAATGCGGGCGGGTACTTCATTTGAGATCGGAGCCTGAGTCATGGCAAGCAAGAACTCCATCGGACTGATCGAACTGGGCAGCATCGCGGGCGGCTTTGAAGTCTGCGATGCCATGTTAAAGGCGGCGGATGTGGAACTGGTCCTCTCGCGCACCATTTGCTCCGGCAAGTACATGGTGATGGTCCGCGGAGACGTTGCCGCGGTGGAGGCGGCCGTCGACGCGGGCAAGCGGGCCGGACACTTTTCGGTGATCGACACGTTCGTGATTCCCAACGTGCACGAATCGATCTTCCCGGCCATCGCCGGGCACACCAAGGCCGAAGCGATGGAGGCCCTGGGGATCATCGAATCGTTCTCCGTGGCTTCGCTGATCGAAGGCGCGGACATGGCGGCGAAATCGGCCCTCGTGCAACTGATCGAAGTGCGGTTGGCGATGGCCCTGGGCGGCAAGGCGTTTGTCACGCTTACGGGCAGCGTGGCGGCGGTCCGGAGCGCGGTGGATTCGGGGGCGGCGGTGATCGCGAAGAAGGGATTACTGGTGAACAAGGTCGTGATCCCGCAGCCCCGGCCGGAGTTGTTGAACGAGATGATTTGAAGCCGCCACCGGGCACTTGCGTCTGCCCGCCGAGTTCGGCTACAAATTGTTTTGCCCATCTGATTGGAGGGATCTTCGATGGTGAAATGTCCGCAGTGCGACTCCGCAATCGACGTGGAAGAAGAAGATCTGGACGAAGGGGATGTCCTTTCTTGTGATGAGTGCGGCGCCAGCCTGTCGGTGGTGAGCCTGGATCCGCTCGAACTCGAGTCGGAGGACGACGACGAGGACGAAGACGACGAGGACTTCGACGACTTCGACGAGGATGAGGAAGAAGACGAGGAAGAAGACGAGGACTGGAAGTAGGCTGCGGCTCCTTCTGCTCGCGGCGGCGTGTGCGTGGGTCGGCGCGGCCGCGCCTCCGCCGGAAGCCCTGATCGCGGGGACGGTGTTCCGCGAGCCGGGCTTCGCCCTGCCCGGCGCGGAGGTGACCGTCGATCCGGACCAGAAGAAGCCGAAGAAGTTGAAGGTCAAGCGAACCGTGCTTCGCAGCGACGCCCGCGGCGAGTGGGCTCTGCGGGTTCCCGCTGAGCCGCTACGGTATACTGTCACTGTCAAAGCCGCCGGGTTCCAGACGGTCACCAGGGACGTCGAGATCCACGGCGAAGAGCGGGCGGACGTCTACGTCGAACTCAAGGCTGAAACCGGGAAACCGAAACCGTAGCCTCCGTGCGCCCGTCCCAGGGAGTAGGGTTATGATTGCCAAGCGTGCGTTTCTGATGGGCCTGGCGCTGATGTTGTGCGCGGGCTTCGCGGCGGCGCAGTTGACCAACAAGAAGCGCGAGAAGCCTCAGGATACCTCCGTACGGGCTCTTACCGGCGTCGTTCGCGATGCGGAGGAGAACCCCGTGGAGGGCGCGGTGGTGAAGTTGAAAGACATGAAGACGCTGCAGGTGCGCAGCTTCATCACGCCCGCCGACGGCACCTACCATTTCCACGGCCTCAGCCGCACGGTCGACTACGAAGTGAAAGCGGATTCCAAGGGGGCGGCCACGCCCACCCGAACGCTCAGCAGCTTCGACGACCGGCTGAAGGCGATCATCAATCTGAAGCTCGAACCTAAGAGCTGAAGGCCGCTCGCCATGCGAAACGCGCTGTTCGCCCTGCTCATCGCCGCGGGAGCCGCGCTTGCCGCGCCGCCGGTTGAACTCGCCGATCTTTCCGGAAAGCCGGTGCGCGTGGAATTGCGCGGCCAGCCCACGGCGGTGGTCTTCTACTCGACGCTTTGTCCCATTTCGAACGACTACAACGAGCGCATGATCGAGGCCTACAACCAGTACCGCGGCCGCGTGCGCTTTCTGTTCGTGAACGCGAATGACAATGAGCCGGCGCCCGGCGTGGCGAAACACGCCGCCGGCGTGGGATTTCCCTTCCAGCCGTTCAAGGATCCGGGCAACGCCCTGGCCGACCGCCTGAACGCCACCGTCACCCCCGAGGTTTTTCTGTTTGACGCCGCGGGCGCTCTGCGCTACCACGGTCCGATCGACGACGCACGCAACCCGGCCCGGGTGACGGCCCACCGCTTGCGGGACGCCGTGGACGCCGTCCTCGCGGGCCGCACGCCCGTGGTGGCCGAGAGCAAAGCCTTCGGCTGCAGCATCAAGCGGGTGAAGAAGGCATCGTGAGGCCGCCTTGGGCCGCGTTTGCGCTGGCCTGCGCGGCGCCTCTGCTGGCCCTGACTCCGGTGGACGAATCCAGCTTCCAGCCGAGCATCGCCCGCCACAAGGGCAAGGTGGTGCTTGTGAATTTCTGGGCCACGTGGTGCGTGCCGTGCCAGGCTGAGTTGCCGGCGCTTTCGGCCATGGCCAGGCGCCTCGCTCCGCAGGGGCTGGTTCTGGCGACGGTCTCCGCCGACGAGCCGGAAGAGGCTGAAACCGCTGCGCAAGTCCTTTCTCAGCATCGTTTTCCGGGACCCTCTTACCTCAAGCGAGCCAAGAACGACGACGCCTTCATCCGCGTGGTGGACCCGGCTTGGAGCGGCGCCCTCCCCGCATTGGTCCTCTATGATCGCCTGGGGCGCAAGGCCAGGATGTGGGTCGGCGAGACGGATCTGAAGCGGGTGGAAGCCAGCGTGGTCAAATTGTTGCGGCAATAGTACCAGTTCCCCTTGACGCATCACCCCGCTATCTCTACTTTAATAAGAGGCTAATCCGCGTTCCGTACGGAGTGATCCCATGGTGTCTCGTCTGGTCCGCACGCTGTCGTTACTGATTCTGTGCACCGTCGGTCTGAGTGCAGCGACCCTGCTGCTGCCGGGCTCGGGCGTCACTTTGTCGTACGACGGCACCGAGTTCGCGGTCAGCGGCCTGACCGGCGCCACCGTCCTGTCGACCTCCCCGGCCTCGCTTTTGGGATCAGTCAACATCAACGCGTTCGGATCGTTCTTGTCCGTGGCGAATCTCACGGCGACTCAGTCCCTGCTGCTCGTGCTCAACTTCGACCAGATCGTCGCGGTTGGCTCGACCTTGGTCGTGCCCGGTGAGTCGGTGGGCCTGGTTACAGATCCGGTGCTCGATGCATTGCGCGGGCAGGTGTCCGCCGTCTTTTCCACGGGTCCGTCGAGCGTGGCGAGGCTCAGTCTGATCGTCCGGGCGCAGGCGCCTCCCGACGACGAAAATCCTCCCGAGTCTCTGCCGGAGCCGCTGTCGGTCGTGCTGTGCGGCGGCGGACTGGCAGTGCTCGGCCTGCTCCGGCGCCGCGCACTCCCGCGCGCTTAGCCGCCTTCCCGGCTCCCGCTATTCGATCGCGATCGGGCGCAGCGCGAAGCCCGCGGTCGCATTCTTGAACCGGTTCGTCAACGCCACGTACGTGAACCGGTAGACCTTCGCGGACGCGAGGCCTTCCAGGTTGTGAAACTCCCCGATGTGGACTCCCTGGTCGACCAATAGATAGGTGTGCACCAGGAGCGAGGCGTTGGGGTGGTCGGGGTCCTTCCCGACTTCAAGCCCGCTCGTGTCCGCGCCCAGCATGACGGCGCCCTTCTCCTCCACCAGCCACTTCGCGCCGGCCAAGGTGAGGCCGGCTGAATCATGCTCCCCGATCTTCGCGTGGTCGCCGCCGCTTTCACCCCAGTAGCGCAGGGTCCCGGTGCGGATCAGGACGATGTCTCCCGCCTGCACGTCCATTCTTTGCGCGGCCAGCGCGGCCTGAAGCTCCTTGGGTCCGATGGGGAAATTCGCAGGGAGTGCGGCGACGCCTTTCCAGCCCGCGACGTCGATCAGCAACGCCCGCCCGACAATGGGCGGAATCGTATCCGCGCCCGCCTTGGCGACACCGAAATCCGACCCGTGCTCCGCTTCGCGGAACCCGTTGTACCAGCGATGATCGGGACCCTTGGTGATATGCGCGAGACTGTCGATCTGCGTGCCGATGTTGTCCGAGGTGAACAGCGCGCAGCTATGGTAGCCGCCGGTCTTCTGACCGGTTTCGCGCTGGAAGCCCTCGGGCGTGCGGTAGGTGGTGATCTGCGTGGGCGCGTGGCCGGCGAACTTGAATGAATCGTTGGCGACGCGAACGCCGAGGTCGAAAACGCGGCCCGTCTTCACCTGGCGCAGCGCGTCGAGGATTCGCTCCGGTGTGTTGATCGCGTTCAGCGACCCGACTTCATCCTGCGGGCCGTAGACGGGGCCATAGCCCTTGCCCTTCTGCCAGCCCTTGGGCTGAGCATGGGCGGACAGGCAAAGGACGAGGAGCGCGGCCAGGCATCGGAGCGGCATGGGTAGCATTGTACGCGGATCCCGCCGTCCGGTGATACCATCGTTCGCACCATGAAGTGCCTTAGCCTGCTGGCGCTCCTGGCCTGCACTCTCTGCGCTCAGGACGCCGTCATCCGCATCGATCCTTCGCGGCGCGCGCCGCGCCCGGTTCCTCGCACGATCTTCGGAACCTTTCTCGAGCCCATCGGCAACTCGATTTACAACGGCCTCTGGGCGCAGATTCTCGAAAACCCGAGCTTTGAAGGCGGCCTGTGGGATGAGACGTCCACGCGCCGGCGCCTGGACCAGGAGCCCGCTTTCCAACGGCCCTCGCACGTCAACCTGCCGCTTCCCTGGGAGCCGCTTGTGGCGCGCCAGGGCGCGCGTTACGAACCGCGTTGGAACCAGGCGGCGAACTCGTATCGCTGGCTGGTGCTCATGGCGCTACCGGGCGCCGCGCAGACCGGCATCCGCCAGCAGGTCTTCCTGCCGCACCACCGCACGCGCGAATACAAGGGCCGGCTGTACGCCAGGCACATGTCCGGACCGGCGTCGATCGAAGTCTCACTCCGCCGCCGCAATCAGCCATCGGAGGTCTTCGCCGCCGCCACCATCGCGCTGCAGGGTGAAGCCTGGCGGGCGTACGACTTCGCGATCTCGCTCCCGCCGGGGAAGCTCGCTGCGCTCGAAGCGGCGGACTTCGTGCTCGCCGCGCGCGAAGAAACGCGCGTTGGCCTCGACCAGGTCACTCTCTTCCCAGCCGACGCCGTGGAGGGCATGGATCCCGAGATGATCGCCCTCTCGCGCGACCTGAAGACGCCCATCGTGCGCTTCGGCGGCAACTTCACCTCCGCTTATCACTGGCGCGACGGCATCGGCCCCATCGATCAGCGCGTGAACATGGTGAACCTGTCCTGGGGCATGCCCGAGTACAACTACTTCGGCACCGACGAATTCCTTTCCTTTTGCAGGTTGATCGGCGCGGAGCCGCAGATCGCGCTGAACCTCGGCACGGGCACGCCGGAGGAAGCGGCCGATTGGGTCCGCTACGTGAACGAACGCTGGAACCGCGGGAAAGGCGGGCTCTGGTGGGAGTTGGGGAACGAACTCTGGGGCGACTTCCAGCACGGCTACCCGACGCTCGAACGGGTGGGCGCTCTCACGCGCGGCTTCAGCGAAGCGGTGAAGCGCGCCGACCCCACGGCAAAGCTCATCGCCACGGGCGCGGATCCCGACCACTTCCAGGACTGGAACGCCGAGCAGCTCAAGAACCCGGTTGGGACCTTCGACCTTCTGGCGACGCATTTCGTCGTGGGCATGGCGGGCGTGCGGCGCGCCGGCGCGGGCCCCGATGAGATCGCCCTGGCCGGCTTCGCGTTGCCCGTGGAACTGGAGCGCCGCCTGCGCGAGATGAAGAAGCAGATCGACGCCTCGCCGCACGCAGGCAAGGCGAACCTGGCTTTCACCGAGTGGCTCTTCCACGCGAGCGACGACCGCGCGCCGCGCTTCCACAACATGGGCGGAGCGATTGCCGCCGCGGGCCTGCTCAACACGTTCCTGCGAACCGCCGATTTCATGCCCGTCAACGATATGACCGGCCTGATCGAGTTCGGGGGCATCTGGAAGGCGCGCGGCCGCGTTTACGGTGTGCCTGCGTACTGGGCTTTCCGCATGTACTCCACGGCCGGCGCCACGCGCCTGGTGGAGTCGCGGACTGACGTGGAGACCTACGACATCGCGGAAGGCAACCAACGTCTGCCCACCATTGCGAAGGTCCCTTTCCTGGACGTGGTGGCGGCGGCCAACGAGCAAGGCGACAAGCTGACGCTCTTCTGCGTGAACCGGCACCTCCATCGCGATCTGACCGCGCGCATCGAGATGGCCGGCTTCAGCGGATCCACGGCGAAGATCCAGACGCTGCGCGCGGCCAGCATCTACACTGCGAACAACGAGCTGCGGCCGGAAGCCGTGGTGCCCGTTCCCAGCGCCATGAGCATTCCGGCGGGCTCCTGGAGCTACACGTTCCCGCGCGCCAGCGTGACCTTGATCGAAGTGGGCCGTTAGATAGCGCGTTATCGCGAGGCGATCGCGTCGATCTCCACGGCCACGTTCCGCGGCAAGCCCGCCACTGCCACGGTAGCCCGGGCCGGCGGGCTGGCCGCGAAGTAGCGCCCGTAGACTTCGTTCATCGCGGGGAAGTCGTCCATGGTCCGCAGGTAAACGGTCGTTTTGAGGACATTGTCCAGCGAGGAGCCGTCTGCTTCGAGCACGGCTTTCAGGTTCTCGATCACCCGCGCGGTCTGCGCGCGCACGTCGCCCTCGATCACCTGTTGCGTGGCCGGGTCGAGGGCGATCTGGCCGCTCAGGAAAATGAGGCTCGCAAAGGCGACCGCCTGCGAGTAGGGCCCGATCGCCGCGGGCGCGTTGGGTGTGGCGATGATCTCTTTCATTGGTCTCCCCAGCGAAGCGTGCCGGTGAGTTCCCGCACGTTCGCGATCTTTTCCTCTTTCAGAAAACGGTCGAGTTCGGCCGCAATCCGCGCTGGGGCGGCGGGGTCCCAGAACGTCGCCGTGCCCACTTCCACCGCGCTCGCGCCCGCCACCAGGAATTCGGCTGCGTCTTCGCCGGTGGCGATGCCGCCCAACCCGACCACGGGAATGCGGACCGCGCGCGCGGCCTCAAACACCAGCCGCAGCGCGATCGGCTTGATGGCCGGCCCGGACAGTCCGCCGAAGCCGGCGCCGATCCGCGGCCGGCGGGTGCGCGCGTCCACGGCCAGAGCAACGAAGGTATTTACGAGCGAGATCGCGTCCGCCCCGGACTCCTCCGCCGCCTTGGCCAGCGGCTCAATGCGGGCCACGTTCGGCGAGAGTTTCACGATCACCGGCCGTTTCGAGATGTGCCGGATGGCGGCCACCAGCGGGCCCATCAGCGACGGATCGCTCGAAAAGAAGATGCCGCCGTGCTTGGTGTTCGGACAGGAGACGTTGACCTCATAGCCCGCCAGCCCCTCGGCGTCCTCGAGCACCCGGATCACTTCCAGGTAGTCCTCCGGCGAGTAGCCGAAGACATTGGCGAAGACCGGCGTGCGGAGGGCGCGGAGCCGGGGTAGTTTTTCCGCGACGAAGGCCCGCACGCCGACGTTCTGGAGGCCGATGGAGTTGATCATCCCGGCTTCCGATTCGAAGATGCGCGGCGGCGGGTTGCCTTCCATGGGCAGGCGCGAGAGCCCTTTGACGACGATCCCGCCCAACGCTTCGAGGTCCACCAGCTTCTCGAACTCGACGCCGTAGGCGAAGGTGCCCGAAGCCGCGAGCACGGGATTACGAAGCGAAATCCCGCAGAGGGTAGTGGCGAGGCGGGGGCTCGTCGCGGCCATGGTGCGGAACTTCAAGTCTAACAGCCTCGTCCGCGGCTGCGGCGAAGCCGGCCGGAGCAGGCCCCAGCCGGCTGCATCGTGGCGCGCGTTTCAGAACATGAAGCGCAGACCGAACTGCATGGAACGGTTTCCACCCGCCCCCCGGATCAGTCCGAAGTTCGGGTCGTTGACGTTCGTGTTGGGGTTGTTGAGCTGCCAACCGGGTGAGTTGGGTAGCGCGAACGCCTCGGCCCTGAACTCGAGCTTGTACTTCTCCGAAATGTCGATGGTGCGGAACAACGAGGCGTCGAGGTTGTAGAAGTTGGGACCGGAAGCGGCGTTCCGGCCGACGTTGCCGAACGTATTGGCCGCCGGCGCGGAGAACACCCTGGTGTCGAACCAGGGACTGTCATTCACGCCGCCGAGGATCGCGAACGGTCCACTGACATTTGGCGTCTGCGCGTTGCCGGGAGCATTGTTCGGTGCGTTCGAACTGAAGTTCATTGCGCCGCCGCTCATCAGCGTCAGAATTCCGTTGAACTGCCATCCGCCCAGAACCCAGGCTCCGGCTCCTCCTTGCACCCACCGCTTTCCTTTGCCGAACGGCAGCTCGTAGATGTAGCTCTGAACGAACGTATGGCGGCGGTCGAAACCGGCCCGTGCCCAGTTGCGCTCAGGGTTGATGTACCAGGCGGGGCCGCCATTGTCGTCGCCCGCGTTGGCCATCGCGCGGCTCCAGGTGTAGGCTGTCGTCACCTGGAAGCCGTTCGAATAGCGCTTGTCGAGCTTCACCTGCATCGAGTTGTACTCGCTGTCGCCGGAGATGAAGCGCAGGTTGGTGTCGACGTTGCGGTTGAATCGGGCGAAGTACGGCCTTCCCGCGGCGCCCGCACCGAGCACGCGTCCGGCGTTGAGGTTGAAGGTGTTCGGAATCCGCACGCCGCGGTTGGCGACGTAGGCGGCTTCGAACGAGAAGTTCTTCGGCAGCGCCCGCTGATACGCGAGGTTCCAGGAGGGAACGTAGCCTTCGCGGAACCGTGTGTTGATCACGTCGTAAACCTGGTTCTGCGGGTTGAGAATGATGCCGGTGGAGGGGATGGTGGCCGCGATGGGAGCGGGGAAGCCGTTGGCAAGCGAAGCGACGCGTCCGTCGGGCAGCCTCGCCGGAACGAACGCGTTCAACGAATTGAACGTGTTGTTCTGTTTGATGGGGAAGTTGTACATGTACGTGTTGTCGGCGAACGGGATGAAGCTGAAGCCGAAGCCCGCGCGCAGCACGTCCCTCTCGGTGAGGCGGTACGCCAGTCCCATGCGCGGGGCGAAGTTCTTGTAGTTCGCCTGCATGCCGCCGTTCAACGGGACATTGCCGATACCCGCGACAAACAACTGATTCAGGTCGGCGTCGTAGTTGGAGAAGCCGCCGGCGAAACGCGGCTTGGCGGGGTTGTAATACTCCCAGCGGAGCCCGAGGTCGACGGTGAGCTTGGGGTTGATCTGCCATTTGTCGTGGAAGAAGAAGAAGTACTGACTCTGGCGCCACGCCGGAAATGCCACCGCAAGGTCGCGTCCGATGTCGTTCGGCAAGTCGAGCAGAAATGCCGCGAACGCGTTGGCGAATCCAGCCGCTGTGGAGGCGCCGCAATCCGCGCTGCAACTGGTTTGGCCCTGCCGGAAGCGGAAAATGCCACGCGGGTTCTGGGTCTGGGTCTGGAGCAGATCATCGCGAAGCCGGCGAATGTCGGCGCCCCATTTCGTGGTGTGCGAGCCCCACGTCTTGGTCCAGGTGTTGACCAGGTTGAAGTTCGTCTCCGAGCGAATCCAGGGCAAGGATGCCGAGTAGCCGACCATCGGGTTCGAGAAGCCGGTGATGTCGACCGACGCCAGGCCGCTGGTCCAATCGTCCAGGTTCACGCCCGGGATGCCGATCGCCTCGCTCGCGTTCTTGCCGTAATCCACCTGCTGCGCGTCGTTGCGGTAGCGGTTCACGCCGAAGCGGAACTCGGCGATCAACGCGGGCCCGAAGAGGCGGTTGTAATTGACGGCGGCGTTCTGGGCCTTTTGGACCCCGCTCCCCTGGAATCCGCCGCCGTGCGGTCCGCCCGCTTCGCCGAACGAGGGCGGGTCGAAGACGGTCGGCCGCTGGAAGCTGTAGCGCACGCTGATGCGGTCGCGATCCGTCCAGTTATGGTCCACCTTGACGTCGAAGCTGTCCGTATCTTTGACCAGCGTCGAGTTGTATTCGTAGTTGATCCCCGTGCCAGGCAGGTTGGTGGCCGGCAGCAGGCCGAGAATCCGGCGCGAGACGGCGCCGAGGCGGGCATCCGGAATCCGGTTGCCGGCAAACGGAGTGCGTCCGCCTCCTGTGGATGTGCCCGTCTGCGGGTCGTAGATCGGTGTCGAGACGCCCGAGAAGTTCCCCGCGCGGAAATCGGCGGTCGGGATGGTGAGCCGGTCAGTCTGCCCGCGGTGGTCGGTGACGCGCAGATAGTCGCCGAAGAAGAACGTCTTGTTCCTCTTGATGGGTCCACCGATGGTGCCGCCGAAGTAGTTGTAGACGGTCAACGGCTTGGTGGTGGTGAGGAAGGCCTTGGCCGCGAGCGCGCTGACGCGGTTGAACCAGAAGCCGCTGCCGTGGATGTCGTTGGTGCCCGACTTGAGCAACACGTTCGTCACCGCGCCCCCGGCCCGTCCCAACGAAGCCTCGTAGTTGCTCGTCGTGATGTCGACGGTCTGGAGCGCTTCGATGGGCGGAATCAAGGCCGTCAGCAACCCTGTGCGATGGTTGTTGTCGATCCCTTCGATCTGGACGTTGTTGGCCAGGCGCGATTGCCCGTTGACCTGCGTGGAAAGGCTGTCCTGGGCGTTGAAGAACACCGAGTGAGGTCTGAAAACGCGGGTGGTCCCCGGGACCAGATTCACCAGGTTCTGGAAGTTCCGGTTGAATCCGAGGGGCATCTCGGCGAGCTGCTTCGTTTCGATCTGCCGGCCGGTGTCGGTCCGGTCCGTCTGCAACAACGCCGCCTCCGCCGTCACGACGATGACTTCCGTGACATCGCCGGTCTGCAGTTGCATGTCCACGCGAACGGTGGTGTTCACGAGAACAGCCACGTTTTGCCGGACGCCCTTCTTAAAGCCAGTCTGCTGGACGTTCACCGTGTAGGTGCCCGGTGGGAGGTCGGAGAACGCGAAGTAACCCGCGGCCGTCGTCTCCGTGGAGCGGCTGACTCCGGTGTTCTGCTCCGTGACGACCACCTTCGCCGCGGGAACCGTTGCACCGGAAGAATCGGTGATGGTACCCAACAGCGTTCCCGATACGGCCTGGCCGAAACAAACTGCCGCCGTGAGCACTGCACAGGCAATTATGTACGAAAACCGACTGATTAATCTTGTCAACTTCTACCTCTTTCGTGGGCTCCTACTGGCCAGCAGCTCCCAATTCGGGCGCTGGCTCGGGCCAGTATATACCCACGTGCGTTCGATGTTTCCGAGCGATTCGAGGACCGGCACGTCGCGACTGCGCGCCGGCTTACACGCGAAGCAAGCCGCGGAACCCGCGCGCGGCGTAGTAGGAATCTGCGCCGTTGTGATAGGCGAAGACACGGTTGTACCGGCGGTCGCCGAAGAGGGCGCCGCCTAACTTGCGGACGTCAGGCGGGGTCAGAATCCAGCTTGAGGTTTTGGTGTCGAATGGGCCGAGTTTTTGTAAGTCGCGATATTGTTCTTCGGTGAGTATTTCCAGGCCCATGGCGTCCGCTAATTCGGAGGCGCTGCCGGAGGGCTTGTTCTGCTTTCTTGCGTCCAGCGCCTCGCGATCGTAACAGAGGCTCCTGCGTCCGGCTGGGCTCTCCGGTGAGCAGTCGACGAACACGTACTCGCCTTCGGTTTCGTCGAACCGAACGACATCGGGCTCGCCGCCGGTCCGTTCCATCTCGCTCAGCACCCAGGTCTTCTCTGGGCGGAGTTCGAGCTTCGCTTGCACTTGCTTCCACTCCAGACCCGGATGGCGGGTCCGGTTGCGCTCGAAACGCGTTCGGAGGGTATTGAACAACTCGTCTCGCTGGCGTGCAGGCAGCGTTTTCATTCGCGTCCTCGGGAAGATTCTCTCATGGACGCAGAAGCCGTCGCCGGGCAAACACCGGGGATCGCAATTAAGGTGTTTCGCCGATAGTTCCAGACCCTTTTAGGGTCAATGATAGGGCTTGGGCCTTGTCCCCACACACGGCGCGAAGTCGCGAGCGGCCGCCTCGCGGCCCGGCTCGCTGGCGCGGCGCTTCGCCGCCTTTACGGCCACGCTGTCGCTTTGGATTGTGTTGGTGGCGTTGGCTGTCGACGGAGCGAGCGGGACCATCGACGCGCGTAAGGCCGTGCTGCTGGTGGCCGTGGTGGGTGCGGTGGCCTTACTGATCGGGCGCTTCACGGCGCGGCTCCTGGTGCGCCCGCTCGAGCAGTTCCGCGACGGTCTGGCGGCGGTCCGGGAAGGGCGGCTGGCGCCCATTGCGGTCAGCCGCACGAGCGACGAGATCGAGTTCCTCGGTGAGAGCTTCAACCGGATGATCGAACAGTTGAGCGCTTCGCAGGAAGAGGTGAAGCGGCACCAGGAACTGCTGGAGCAGCGCATTCGTGAGCGGACCGAGGCGCTCGAAATCGCAATGAAACGCGCGCTGGCGGCGAGCGAAGCGAAGAGCGAGTTCCTCGCGAACGTCTCGCACGAGTTGCGCACGCCGATGAGCGGACTGC
Organism: Bryobacteraceae bacterium; assembly: GCA_031969915.1. GTDB lineage: Bacteria > Acidobacteriota > Terriglobia > Bryobacterales > Bryobacteraceae > DALYJJ01. The sequence goes on from DALYJJ010000104.1 coordinate 18,593, forward strand.
TGGGAATGCTCGACATTCTGCTGGACGGCGGCCTGCGCGGCGAGCAGCGAGAGCAGGTGGTCACCGCGCAGAACTGCGCGAACTCGCTGCTTGCGCTGCTGAACGACATTCTCGACCACTCCAAGATCGAGGCCGGCAAGATGATCCTGGAGCAGATCCCCTTCGATCCGCGCGCGCTGCTGGAGGAGTGCGGGAAGGGGATGGCCGCGCAGGCGCGCAAGAAGGGGATCGAACTCCGCTGCGAGATCGAATCCAGCGTTCCCGCGCAGGCCGCCGGCGATTCCCTGCGCGTTCGCCAGATCGTCAACAACCTGCTCAGCAACGCACTGAAGTTCACCGACACGGGATGGGTGCGTCTGCACGCCTCGGCGGAGGAGCGGGACGGCGAACTGGCGCTGACCATCGAGGTGAAAGACACCGGCGTGGGCATCCGCAAGGAGAAACTGGCGGCCATCTTTGAGAAGTTCACGCAGGCCGACGGCAGCACCAGCCGCCGGTATGGCGGCACGGGTCTCGGGTTATCGATCACCCAGCAACTGGTGGCCATGCATCGCGGGTCGATTCAAGTCGACAGCCGGGAGGGATGTGGCAGCACGTTCACCGCAACGATCCGCCTGGCGCCGGTTGAGAGACCCGAGCGGACGGGGACGAGCCCGGACGGCAAACTCCGGCTGAAGGCCGACGGCAAGCCGCTGCCCGTGCTGGTGGTGGAGGACAACCTGGTAAACCAGCGCGTGATCACGGCGCTGCTCAAGAAGAACGGCTACGGGTACACAGTGGCCTGCAACGGACTGGAAGCGTTGGCGGCTCTGGAACAGGGGGTGTTCGGGCTGGTGCTGATGGACGTGCAGATGCCCGTTATGGATGGCCTGGAAGCCACGCGGCGCATTCGGGAGCGTCCGGAGTGGCGCAAGCTTCCGGTGGTGGCGATGACGGCCCACGCGATGACCGGAGATCGCGACCGCTGCCTGCAGACGGGCATGAACGCGTATCTGGCCAAACCGGTGAACGCGTCCCAACTGATCGGCATGGTGGATTCGTACTTGAGGAACCCGGCGGCCGCGCCGCTGCCGCTGCCCAAGCCCGCCGCGCAGGCACCGGCGCCAATCAATCAGAAGCTGGCGGCCCAGCGGCTCGGATCGAGCCCCAGCCTGCTCTACGGCATGCAGCAGCTCTTTCTCGAGTTTGCTCCGGAACAGGTGCAACGTTTGAAGTCGGCGGTGAGCCGGCGCGATGCGGGTGCGCTGGCCCAGGAGGCCGGCAGCGTCCGGAACGCCGCGGAACGGATCGCCGCGACGGGTGTCGAGCAGTGCGCTTCCGCCATTGCCGCCGCCGCCGCGGTGGGCCAGTTGGAACAGGTACAGGCCGGGATCGGAATGCTGGAGGAAGAACTCACCCGCCTCAGCAATCACGTGGCGGCCAACGCTATTGATGGGCCGAGTACTGCGACTGCGGTGGATTCAGCTTGATCTCGATGGTCTTCTCTTCCTCGTTCACGTCGAACACCTGGCCGAAGGTCTGGTGGTTCTTGGCGATGACCTGAACCAGAATTTTCCCCTGAGGCAGCGCCGGCACCTTGGCCACGCCGTCCTGGTTGGTCTTCACCTGCCAACTGGTCACCATCTTCTTGCCGAGCTTGACGACCGAGCGGCCTTCGTCGAACTTCACCACCACGCTGGCCCGCTCGACCGGCTTGTCGGAAAGCGTCTTCACTTCGATCCGCAGCCGGGTCATGGGAGGATCGGCCAGCACCGGAACAGCGCAGGCCGCCAGGACAAAGGAAATCAAAGCCAGTCGGTACCGCATGCTTCGATTATCGCAGGTTACTTCTTGGGCAAGGTCTCCGGCCCTTCGCCGCCGCCCCGGTCGACCTGGTCCAGGGACTCGTTGAAGCTCCCCAGGTACTTCCAGCCCTGCGCCGTGGATTTGAAGCCCTTCCAGCAAGCTTTGCCGCTCGAATGTGTGCTGCCGTCCGGCGAAATGGCGTACTTGCCGTTGATGTAACACGTGCCGCCCGGCTTGTGCACTCCGCCGCCCGTATAGCCGTTTCTCACGCTCCCGGTGGTGTCCTTCACGTAGCCGTACTCGGCCGCCTTGGCCGCGTGGTCGTAACTGGTGGACTCCACCTTCTCCACCTTGTACATCCACTTGCCGTTGGCGCACTTCGCCTGCTTGCTACAGGCGGGGATTTCGTCTTTCGGGCCTACTTCGTAGACGGTCAGGCAAATGCGGCATTTGTATTGAGCCATGAATTCCCCTCAACTGTCTTCAAGTATACGAATTGCAGGGTGGAATTCAACGTCATTTTTCGGCACGATCGCACGCCGCGCCCGCAATGCGGCCACGGTTCTTCGCCACCCAGGCGTAGAGCCGTTCGCCCAGCGGGTCGAAAACAGGCAGCAGCAGGAGGAAAGGGAGGAAGGCGAGAGCGATACCGAGCAGGTAGAAGGCCGGAAGGCGCAACAGAATCCGCCGCCAGGCGTGGTATCCGGACCATCGGCGCGCTCCCGCGATGGCCCAGACGCGCGCCGGATCCACCGCGTAGGGCAACGCCGCGGGGTCCTGGCTCCGCACCCATTCGAACGCGCCCAGCCAGTCCAACGCGGTGACCACGCGGCGCGAGCGCTCGCACAACGCGCAATCGCCGTCGTAGATCACCGTCATGTCAGGTCCGGCAGAAGAAAGTGCTGGCGGTCTCCGAGCGCCGCGGTCACCATCTCGGCAGCGATGTAGCCGCTCCGCACTGCGCCTTCCATGGTGGCCGGCCAGCCGGATTTCGTCCAATCACCGGCCAGGAACAGGTTCGCAAACGGCGTGGCTGGTTTGGGGCGCACCTCTTCCAGTCCCGGGCGCGCGGAAAACGTCGCGCGGACCTCCTTGACCACGTGCGATTTCTCGAGCTTCGCTTCCTTCACCGCCGGCAGGAACTCGGCGAGTTCGCGGAGCGCAAGGTCCACGACATCCTGCTTCGGCATTTCCAGCAGGCTGCGCGAAGCGCTCACCACCACCTGAATGTACTTGCCCTGGCCCTTGTTGAAGAACCACTGGATGGTGCGGTCGAGCAGCGTGCCGTGGGGCAGCGTCGTGACGCGGCGATCGAACCAGAGATGAATGCCCGTGATCGGGGAATGCTCGAACGGTGAGAGGTCCAGCGCAAGCTCGGGCAGAACCGAAGGCACGCGTTCGAACGGCAGCGCGCACACATAGAGATCGGCCTGGCGCCGTTCGCCGTTCACCACCACGCCTTCCACGCGGCCGCCGCTCACCAGCACGCGCTCCACGGTGGCGCGTGTTTCGAGCGTCACGGTCTTCATCCGCTCCCAGGCGTCGGAACCATACAAACGCGTGAGCGGAATGGTGGGCACTCCCATCTCGTAGCTGTCGGCGCGCGCCAGGAAGCCGAGCCAGAAGACCTGGAAGCCGTGCAGCGCGGACATACGGTCCACTTCCTCGTTGATGGCGCTCACCAGGATCTGGCGCCAGAAACGATCGATCACGCGTTGGGGCTGCCGCTTCTCGCGCAGCCAGTCGAGCATCGTGATGCGGTCGAGATCCGTGCGCGTCTTGCGCTCCCGGCGCAGCGCGAGCAGCGCACGGCCCAGCG
>DALYJJ010000105.1:0-18578 GCA_031969915.1 Bryobacteraceae bacterium
GCCTTCCGACACGGTGGCGCGCTTGCTGAAGAACAACCCGGTGCCCGTTCCGGCGTCCGTCGTTTAGCGCTATTGGCCGGTGTGGCGGCCATGGGGCCGGCAGCCCTCGGTGCTCCTGTAAGTTACTGTAGGAAAAGCCTCTCTCGTCGTAGCGACGCCTTCCCGAAGGACCGGGATGGTATCATCGGGGGAGGTCAGGAGGTCCAGGGATGGCAGGGATGAAAGAACTAGTAGAAGATATAGCGAAAGCACTCGTGGACATCCCGGAAGAGGTCAACGTTCGCGAGGTTCAGGGAGAGCAGGTCACCGTTCTGGAATTGAAGGTCGCTCCGAGCGACTTGGGAAAAGTGATCGGCAAGCAAGGGCGGACGGCGCGCTCCATACGGACGTTGTTGGGAGCAGCCGGGATGAAGTTGAACCGCCGGTTTACGTTGGAGATCTTGGAGTAAGCCCGGCACGCGGCGTCACGCCGTGGCCGCCGCTCTTCAGCCAAGCGCAATTCGTGTAGCGCCGGAATGAACGAATGGATCACCGTGGCCCGGCTGGGCCGGACGCGCGGACGGCGCGGAGAACTGCTGGCGGACGGCTACAGCCGTCCCGAGCGGTATGCGGGGCTGGAGCGGGTGTTTTTGTTCGACCGCCAGGTGCAGCCGATGCGCGGCGGTGAACCGTTCTACGTAGAGTCGGTTTGGCAGTATCAGAACCGGCTTGTGTTTAAGTTCCGCGGCATTGACGACATATCGGCCGCGGAGCCGCTGACCGGCGCCGAGGTCCGCATTCCGGCGGACGAGCAGGGAGAGCCGCCGGCGGGCGAGTTTTTCGTCCGGGACCTGATTGGCTGCCTCCTGTTGGACCGGACCTCCGGCGATGTGGTGGGCGAGGTTACGGACTGGCTGGAGTACGGCGGACCGCCGCTGTTGCAGGTGATGGCGCCTGGTGGCGCGGAAGTGCTGGTCCCCTTCGTCAAGTCGGTGTGTGTGGAGATTGACGTCCCGGGGCGGCGAATTGTGGTCGAGCTGCCGGAGGGTCTGCGGGAGTTGAATCCGTGATCTTCCATGTGGTGACAATCTTTCCCGAGTTTTTCCGGGGGCCGTTTGCGCACGGCGTGGTGGCGCGGGCGGCGGAGGCGGGTGTACTCCAGATCCGGATTCACAACCTCCGGGATTGGACCCGTGACCGTCACCGGACGGTGGACGACCGGCCGTTTGGCGGTGGCGAGGGAATGGTGTTGAAGGCCGAGCCGCTGTTCGACGCCGTGGAGTCGATTTGGCCGGAGCGTGGCGAGGGACGCCGCGCGGTGCTGCTCTCGGCGCAGGGCCGCTTGTTCGATCAGGCGGCGGCGCGGCGATTGAGCGGCCTGGAAGAGTTACTGTTGATTTGTGGCCGGTACGAAGGCGTGGATGAGCGGGTGGCCGAGCATCTGGCCGATGAGGAGCTGTCGGTTGGCGATTTTGTGCTGAGCGGCGGCGAACCGGCGGCGGTGATCGTTCTGGACGCGGTGGCGCGGCTGCTGCCGGGCGTGCTGGGTAACGAGGCTTCTTCGGTGCATGAATCGTTTAGCGATTCCACCGGAAAGCGCCTGGATTGCCCGCACTGGACGCGGCCCGCGGAATTCCGCGGCTGGAAGGCGCCGGAAGTTTTGTTGAACGGGAACCATGCCCAGATCCGGACGTTCCGGAGCGAGGCGGCTCTCGAAAAGACGCGGCGGATGCGGCCGGATTTGCTGGCCTCGCCGGGCGGGATCGAGTGGAAGGAAGTGGAGCAATGACGCACGCAGCTTTGCAGAAGGTGATCAACAAGAATTTGCGGTCGAAGCCGCTGCCGGATTTCCGTCCGGGCGACACGATTCGGGTGCACGTGAAGATCAAGGAAGGCGACAAGGAACGCCTGCAGGCCTTTGAGGGCACCGTGATCGCGCGCAACGGCACGGGGATGGGCGAATCGATTACGGTTCGCAAGATCAGCTTCGGGCAGGGCGTGGAACGTATCTTCCCGGTGAACGCCCCGGTGATCGATCACGTGGACGTGGTTCGCACGGGCAAGGTGCGGCGCGCCAAGCTTTACTATCTGCGCGCTCTCAAGGGCAAGGCCGCTCGTCTGAAAGAGCGGGAGTAGCTCCCGTTGGCGGGCCGCTTCCGCTGCACCGGGACGCTGGAGCGCGCGGCGCGCGCGGCCGGGTATCGTTGTGTCGCCGGGGCGGACGAGGCCGGGCGCGGCTCCCTGTTCGGGCCCGTGTTCGCAGCCGCCGTGGTGCTCGCGCCAGAGCGGCCGCTGCCGGGGTTGGGGGACAGCAAAGTCATTCCGCCCGACCGCCGCGCCGAGTTGGCGGCGGAGATCGAGGCGCGCGCCATGGCCTGGGCCATCGGCTGTTCCGACGCGAACGAAATCGATCGCGTCAACGTCTATCAAGCTTCCCGGCTGGCGATGAAGCGAGCGCTCCAAAGACTCTCCGTGCCCTGCGATTACCTCCTCGCGGACGCCATCGCCGTCGATTGGCCGGTCCCGCAGCAGGCCGTGGTGCATGGCGACGCCAAAGTGCGCTGCATCGCGGCCGCCTCGATTCTGGCCAAGGTGCACCGGGACCGCTGTCTCGAAGCCTGGGACCGCGAATTCCCGCGGTACGGTTTGGCCCGGCATAAGGGCTACGCCACCGCCGAGCATCTGGAAGCGCTCCGGCGCTTCGGGCCCACGCCGCTGCACCGGCTGACCTATGAGCCCGTGCGCAGCTCCTATCGCTTCGCGCGAGTGGAGATTCCACCCGAGCAAATGGCGCTGGCGTTATGACTCCCACGTCCCTGGAGGCGCCCGTCTATCGCTGGCACCACAAGCTGTCGGCCCTGCTGTTCGCGGTGTTCTGCTTTGAGTTGGGGGCATTCCTGCTGGTGTTTCCCTGGCTGGATTCGTGGCCTTCGAATTCGTTGCGCGGGTTCCATCCCATAGTCCACCAGGTGTGGCTGCGACCGGAGTTCCGAGGGGCGCTGAGCGGGCTGGGGATTCTCAACCTGTACATCGCGCTGGTGGAGATTTTCCGGCTGCGGCGGTTTTCTGGCGGATAGGCTGCGCCGGCGGGCAGGCGATCAGGCTTGCGTCCATTCGAGAACGCGGTGGATGGCCTGGTTGACGCGCCGGTACTGCTCCGCCTCGTCTTCCAGTTGCTTGCGCCCGGCGGGCGTCAGCGTGTAGTAGCGCGCCCGGCGGTTGTTGTCCGAGAGGCCCCATTCCGCAGTCACCCAGCCCTTGATGAGCATCCGCTGCAGCGCTGGGTAGAGCGAACCCTCTTCCACTTCCAGGGCGGCGCTGACTTCCAGAATGTGTTCGGCGATGCCCCAACCGTGCATCGGGCCACGCCGCGCGAGCGTTTGCAGAATCAGCAGGTACAGCGTGCCGGGCGGGATCTCGTCTCTTTTCGATCGTGGGGGCATCCGGTCTTCACTCGCTCCTTAACGCGCGCGCCGGATCGATTCGGAGCGCGGTTCGCGCCGGCGCAAGACACGCCATCACGGATAGCAGCAGCACCGCCGCCGGCGCCAGGACGAACGTCGCTGGATCGAGCGGCTTCACTCCATAGAGCAGTCCTTGCATCAGCCGCGCGAACACCAGTGACGCCGCCAGGCCGCACACTATGCCCGCCATCGCCGCCAGCGCGCCGCGGCGTATCGCGCTGGCCAGGATGTCCCAAGCCCTCGCTCCGAGCGCTACGCGAACCCCAAACTCCGGTATCCGCTGGGCCACGCTGTAGGCGAGCAAGCCGTACACTCCCACCGACGCCAGCAGGAGCGCCACCACCGCTAAACCGGTCCCCAGCAGCGCCATCGGGCGGCGGTCCGCCATCTCGGCCGCCCATACCGATTCGAGAGTTCGCACGCGCGACACCGGCATCGCCGGCCAGCCCTCGCGCATCGTCGCGCGCAGTGCGGGTACCAACGATTCCGGGTCGCCGGTGGTCCGGAGCGCGAGCGCGAACGGTAGATTGAAATCGGCCCGCGCCTGCCGCGGCGCCAGATAGATCATGGGCTGTGCGGGTGCCAGCAGGCCCATCTCAAGGACATCCTCGCAAACGCCCACGACGCGAAACGCCGTCTCATCGAAGCCGGGCCCATGAATCCGCACGCGCTGCGTGAGAGGATCTCCCGTCAGGTAGCGGCGCGCCAGGGTCCGGTTCACCACGGCCACCGGCTCGGCGCCGGCCCGGTCCCCCGTGTCGAACTCCCGGCCCAGCGCCAGAGGAATCCTCAGGGCCTTGAAATAACCCGGTGTCACTTGCCGGATGAGCGCCCCCTGCGCGCTTTCGCGGGGCTGGCCCAGGGCCTCGAACTCGAGCTTGCCGCCCTTCCAGGTGAACGGAATGGCGGAGGCGTAGGCGGCGTGGGTCACACCCGGCAGGGCTTGGACTCTGCGGAGCGCTTCCTCCAGGAACTCGTTCCGCCTCTCGAAGCCGAGGAGTTCGGCGGGCGGCAATGTGGTTGCCGTCAGGACCCCTTTGCTGTCGAACCCCGGATGAACGCGCAGCACTTCGAGGAGTGTGCGCGTGAGCAGGGACGCCCCCACTGCCAGCAGGACCGCGAAAGCGACCTCGCTCGCCACCAACAGCCCGCGCAGGCCCTCCTGCCCGCGGCTGCCCGTGAGTCGCGGCGACCCCTGGCGGAGCGCCTCGTTCGCGTTCATCGCCGTCGTTCGCCAGGCCGGCAGCAGGCCGCTCAGCAAAGCGGCGGCTCCGGCAAGCCCGGCAGCGATGACCCCCATCCCGGAGTCCGGCGACACTGCGGCCACACCGGACATCGACGGCGGGATCAGGAATTGCAGCATGCGCAGACTCCCCGCCGCCAGCGCGAAGCCTCCCGCCCCGCCCAGGGCGGCCAAGGCCAGACTCTCCGTCAGCAGTTGACGGACCAGCCGGCCGCGGCCCGCCCCGAGCGAAAGCCGCAATGCCAGTTCAGCGGCGCCCCGGATGCTGCGCGACAGGATCAGGTGCGCTACGTTCGCGCAGGCGATGAGCAACACCAGCAGAACCGCGGCGCTGAGCAGCAGCAATCGGTCTCGAGCCGGGCCCGCCATGTCCTCCCGGACCGGGACGACGACTGCGCGGAAATCTCGATTCGCGTCCGGCGCGGCGCTTCGGAATCGCGGCGCCAGCGCATCCAGGTCCGCCTGTGCGCCGCGGATGTCCACGCCCTCGCGCAGACGGCCCGCCATCAGGAAATACCGGACGCCCCGTTTACTCCAATCCTCCGCGTCCAGGTCCGCTGGAAGCCAGATCTGAACCTCGGGCGATGGATACGCGAAGTTCTCGGGCATCGCGCCGAGCACCGTGTGCGGCCTTTCTCCGATGGAGACCGTCCGGCCGATCAGCGACCAGTCCCCGCCGTAGCGCCGCTTCCACAGCGAGTGCGACAACACCACCGTGGGCGGCGCACCGGGTGCATCGTCTCCGGCCCGGAAGCCCCGTCCCAGGCGCGGCCGCACGCCGAACACGTCGAAAAAGTTGGCCGCGGCGCGAATACCGTCGATGCGCTCGGGTTCGCCTTCTCCCGTCAGCGTCGCGCCTGTTCGATGCCACATCGTGAGTCCGGAGAAGGATCGCGCCTCCTGTTGCAACTGACGGAAGTTTGCGGGCGAAGTGTCTCCGCGGGGAAACCCTCGCAGCGTCAGGTCTTCATAGATCCGCACCAGGCGGTCCGGGTCGGCGAACGGCAGTGGCCGCAAGAGCACCGCATGCGCCAGCGTGAACACCGCCGTGCAAACGCCGATGGCCAGCGCGAGCGTCCCAGCGCCGGCGAGTGTGTAACCCGGACTGCGCCGCATCCGGCGCGCGGCGAGGGAAAGGTCCTGGATCAGAGCTTCCACGCCTGGCCGGAGCCACGCGCCGCGGGCTTCCTCCCGCAATCGCAGCGGATTGCCGAAGGCCCGGCGCGCCGCCCCTCGCGCCTCATCCGCTGCCATTCCGGCTTCCCGCAGGCGCTCTTCGCGCTTCGCCAGGTGGAAACCCATCTCCTCGTCCAGCCCAGCGTCCCAGTCGCCCGCACGCCTCCAGGCGCCCAGCCGCCGGAACAGATCGCGAAGTCGAGCCCCGCCGGAACGTCCCATAGTGAAACTATGGGAGACCTGCGCCGCGTTGTCAAGTAAACTCGCGCGCACTCTGCCCAGACCCCTGCGCCGGCCTGCCCCGTGCCACAATAGAGAGATCGTTCCCCGAGGGATTCAGTGCAACAGGAAAACCTGACGGTTCCGGAAACGGCCACGCAGAAGCCGAAGAAAAAGAAGGCCGAGCCACAGCGCGGCACGATCGCGGAGTGGACCGTCACGGTCTTGCTGCTGCTGTTCGGAACCACGACGCTGGTGCAGGCGTTCGTGATCCCGACGGGGTCCATGGAAGACACGCTGCTGATTGGCGACCACCTGCTGGTGGACAAACTCGCCTACTCGCCGCCCGGGCCGGTGAGCAAGTATATGCTGCCGTACACTCCGGTGAAGCGGGGCGACATCATCGTCTTCCGATACCCGGTGGACATCCGGCAGACCTTTGTGAAGCGGGTGATCGGCGTGCCCGGTGACCGCATCAAGATCCTCGACAAGCAGGTCTTTCTGAACGGCAAGAAACTGAACGAGCCGTACAAATACCACAAGACCGACTACTTCGATTCGTACCGGGACAACTTCCCCGGGGAGCCGAACCTGCGCGTGGATCAGGGTGCCGAAGACATGCTGCGGAATCACGTCGACCGCGCCACCGGGGAGATCGTGGTTCCGGGGGAAGCGTTTTTCGCCATGGGCGACAATCGCGATTCGTCGCTCGACAGCCGCTATTGGGGCTTCGTTCCGCGGGAGAACATCATCGGCAAGCCGCTCATCATCTACTGGTCCTACGACGCTCCGACGGAACGGCTCACGGGCAGTTTCATCAGCATCGACCACCTGTTGGATCTGGGCAAGAACTTCTTCACCAAGACGCGCTGGAAGAGGACCTTCCAGATTATTCGCGGCCACGACGTTCAGTAGCGGAACCTGCGCCGCCTCGGGCTCGTACCCTGAAGCGTGGCACGCAAGAGGAAAGCACCGTCGCAACGGCCCGCGGGGCGCCTGAAGACACTGTTGGAGCGGTTCGGCGGCCGGAAGCAGGACCCGGACAAACGGCATTGGGCGGCCGACTGGTCGGTGCAGGTGCTGCTGCTGTTGTTCGCGGTGACCTCGGTCGCCCAGCCGATGGTCGTGCCGACCGGTTCGATGGAGTCGAACATCCTGGTGGGCGATCACGTGATCGTCGACAAGGTGGCGTACTCGCCCCCGGGGCCGCTCAGCAAGCACCTGCTCCCGTACCAGGAAGTGAAGCGCGGCGACATCATCGTGTTTCGCTACCCGCTCGATCTCCGAGCGAACTATGTGAAGCGGGTGATCGGCCTGCCCGGCGACCGGATCCGCCTGGTGAACCGTAAGCTCTGGTTGAACGGCAAGCCTGTGGAGGAGCCCTACGTTCAGCACAAGATCCCCTATCCGGACGACTATCGCGACAACTTTCCGTCCGGCGACCCGAGCGTGAAACTGCCGCCGCGGGCCGTATCGATGCTCGAAGAGCACGTCCGGGGCGGGGAGCTGATTGTGCCTCCCGGCATGTATTTCGCGTTGGGCGATAACCGGGACGAATCGCTGGACAGCCGCTACTGGGGCTTCGTGCCGCGCGAGAACATCACCGGCAAGCCGGTGCTGGTTTGGTGGAGCTACGACGCGCCCACCGAGCGGCTGATCGACTCCACTCCCACCTTCGAACACATCGCGGACATCGCGCTGAACTTCTTCTCGAAGACCCGCTGGGACCGGACAATGAGGCTGGTGCGGAGTTATCCTCTGAACTAGTGCCCAAATCCGATCATTATTACGGCTTGATTCTCGCCGGAGGCCGCGGGACTCGCTTCTGGCCCCGCAGTCGGCGCGCGAACGCGAAGCAGGTTCTCGACTTCCTCGGCGGCGGTTCCCTGATCCAGCAGACGGTGGAGCGGCTGAAGCCGCTGCTGCCTCCGGAGCGGATCTGGATTCTCACCAACGATCACCTCCGGGAGCGGATCGTCAAGCAGTTGCCGGAAGTGCCGAAGCGGCAGATTCTGGCCGAACCGGCCCAGCGAAACACGGCTCCCGCGATCGGTCTTGCGGCGCACATCCTGCAGTCCATCGACGAGGACGCGGTGATGGGCGTCTTTCCGGCGGACCACTATATCGCCAAGCCGAAGCGCTATCTGCGCCTGGTCAAGCCGGCGTTCGAGGCCGCTGCGCGAGGCAAGATCGCGGTGCTCGGCATTCAGCCGCGTTGGGCGGAGACCGGCTACGGCTACGTGGAGTTCCCGAACGGGATCCAACCCGGGTCGCTCAAGCCGGAACCCGTGTTGCGGTTCCGCGAGAAGCCCGACGTCGAAACCGCTCAGCGTTTTCTCGACGCGGGGTGCTTCTATTGGAACGCCGGCATGTTCTTTTGGCGCACTTCGGTGGTGCTCGACGCGCTGCGGCATCACCTGCCGCGCACCGCGACGCTGCTCGCCTCTCTGCCCGCCTTCGGCAGCCGCGCGTTCGGCTCGAAGCTGGCCGAAGCGTTTCCCCATTGCGAGAACATCTCGGTGGACTACGCGGTGCTCGAGAAGGCGCACAACGTCGTCGGCCTCGCGGTGGATGACATCGGCTGGAACGATGTCGGCAGTTGGAACGCCGTGTATGACCTTCATGCGCGGGACGGCGCCGGCAATGCCGCCCGCACCGAGCTGCTGCCCCTGGACGCCACCAACAACTTCGTCGACGCCAAGGGCAAGATCGTCGCGCTCCTGGGGGTCCACAACCTGGTCGTCGTCGACACGCCCGACGCCCTGCTGGTGGCCGATCGCGGCCGCTCGCAGCAGGTGGGCGAACTGGTGAAGATGCTCGAAAAGAAGAAGCGCGACGAACTCCTGTAAGATCCGTCCAAGTACCTTTGTCATGCGAACTACAAGTACCCTTGCTCTCTCGTTCGGTCTGCTGGCCGCGGTAACCGCCGCCTCCGCGCAGACTCGTCTTCTCCGGTTTCCGGACATTCACGGCGGCAAAGTCGTGTTCACCTACGCCGGCAACCTGTGGACCGCGCCCGCGGCAGGCGGGGACGCCGTCCGGCTCACCGCTCATCCGGGCCTGGAACTGTTTGCCAAGTTCTCGCCGGACGGCCAGTGGATCGCTTTCACCGGCCAGTACGACGGCGATGAACAGGTGTACGTAATGCCCGCGGGTGGCGGCGCGCCGAAGCAACTCACCTGGTATCCCGCGCGGGGACCGATGCCGGACCGCTGGGGCTACGACAACCAGGTGGTGGGCTGGACTCCGGACGGGAAGGACGTGGTGTTCCGCTCCACGCGAGACGGCTTTTCCGTCGGCGATTCGCGGCTCTACACCGTGGCCGTCGCGGGCGGGCTCCCCAAAACGCTGCCCATGCCAACTTCAGGTATGGGCGATTTTTCGCCCGACGGTACGAAGCTCGTCTATTCGCCGCTGTTCCGCGACTTTCGCACCTGGAAGCGATACCAGGGCGGTTGGGCGCAGAACCTCTACACGTTCGACCTGAAGACCAGCGCCGTGGAGCCCGTGGCCCATCATCCGCGAACGGAACGCGACCCGATGTGGATCGCGTCGAAGATCTGCTTCAATTCGGATCGCACGGGGACCTTCAACCTCTTCGAGTACGACCCCACATCGAAGAAAGTGACCGCCCTCACCACCTACACGGACTGGGACGTGCGCTGGCCCAGCAAGGGCGACAAAGACCAGATTGTCTTCGAATGGAATGGCGAACTCCACGTCATCGCGGCGAAGGCGGGAACGAAGCCGCAGCGGATTCGCATCAACGTGCCGGACGACGGGCTGGCGTCGCGGCCGTCGCTGATGAACGTCGGCAGCCAGGTGTCGGGCTTCGATCTGAGCCCGAAGGGCGAGCGGGCGCTCTTTACCGCCCGCGGGGACATCTTCACCGCGCCCATCGAAAAAGGCGAACCGCGGAACCTCACCCGCTCCTCGGGAGCACATGACAAGGCGCCGGCCTGGTCGCCGGACGGGCGTCAGATCGCGTTCATCTCCGACCTGAGCGGCGAAGAAGAGATCTACGTGATCCCGCAGGACGGCATCGGGAAGCCGAAGCAGTTGACTACGGGCGGCAAGGCGATGCGGTACCGGCCGCTTTGGTCGCCCGACGGGAAGCGGATCGCGTTTTCGGACAAGGACGGCAAGCTGTATGTCCTGACGGTGTCCGATCAGACCGTCTCCGAAGTGGACGACGAGGCGCGGGGGCAGTTGTTCGATTACGTCTGGTCGCCGGACAGCCGCTGGCTGGCCTACAGCAAATCGAATCCCAACGGCGCCCGGTCGATCTACATCCGAAGCCTGGCGGAGAACAAAGCGTGGCAGGTGACCGGGGAACGGCATAACGCGGTGAACCCGTCGTGGGATCCGGACGGCAACTATCTCTTCTACCTGAGCGACCGTGAGTACGCGCCGATGATCAGCGGGATCGAGTTCAACTTCGCGACGGCGCGGACGCGCTCCATCTACGCGATGGCGCTTCGCAAGGACGTTAAGCATCCGTTCCCCCCGGAGAGCGACGAGGTGACGCTGGAACCGGAGAAACCGGCGGAGGCGGCAAAGCCCGCCGAGGGAGCGAAGCCCGCGGCCGGCGCGAAGCCGGCGGCGAAGGAGATCGCCATCGACTTCGATGGAATCGAGGGCCGCGTGGCGCGTGTGCCGCTGCCTGCGTCGAACTACGGCGGATTGACCGCCACCAAGGGGCACCTGATCTTCATTCGCTTCGGCAACGCCTACTACGGGCGCGATTCGGAGAGCCAGCCGGCGCTGGTGATCTATGCCATGAAGGACCGAAAGGACACGGTGCTTGTCGACAACGCCGCCGGCTATGCGATCTCGAACGACGGCTCCAAGCTCCTAGTGCGGCAGGGGCCGGCGTTCAGCCTGATGAACGCGCAGCCCAACGGAGCGGCGGGGAAGAAGACGGTCTCCACCGCGGGACTCGCCGTGGATCGCGTACCTTCGCAGGAGTGGTCGCAGATCTTCAACGAAGTCTGGCGGCGCTATCGCGACTTCTTCTATGTGAAGAACATGCACGGCTACGATTGGGAAGCGCTGCGCAAGCAGTACTCGCCGCTGCTGGAGTACGCCGGGCATCGTGCGGACCTGAACTACATCATGGGCGAGATGGTCGCCGAGCTGAACGTCGGCCACGCCTACATCAGCGGCGGCGATTGGGCCCAGCCCGCGCGGCCGCAGGTGGCGCTGCCGGGGGCGCGCTTCGAACTCGACGAGTCCGCCGGGCGCTATAAGGTGGCGCACATCTTCCGAGGGCAGAATGAAGAGCCCGTGTATCGATCGCCTCTTACCGAGGTGGGCGTGGACGTCAAGGTGGGCGACTATCTGATGGCCATTGACGGCGAGGAACTGACGGCCACCGTGAACCCGTATCGCCTGCTGCGCGGGAAGGCGAATCGCGCGGTGCGGATCACGGTCAACGCCAAGCCCGTCATGGAGGGGGCCCGCACGGTGGCGTTTGTGCCGGTCACCGACGAATCGAACCTCATCTACCTGGAGATGGTGGAGCGCAACCGCGAGCGTGTCAGCCAGATGACGGGCGGGAAGGCCGGCTATATCCACATCCCCGATATGGGCGCCGATGGGATTCGCGAGTTCATCAAGCAGTACTATCCGCAGATGCGCAAGGAAGCGATGGTGGTGGACGTGCGAGGCAACGGGGGCGGCAACGTGTCGCGCATGCTGATTGAGCGGCTCCGGCGTGAGTTGCTGGCCACGGGCTTCGCGCGCACCAGCGACGACGTGACCACATACCCGGACCAGGTGTTCGTGGGGCCGCTGGTGTGCCTGCTGAATGAGACCTCCGCGTCCGACGGAGACATCTTTCCGGCGATGTTCCGGCAGGCGAAGCTCGGGCCGCTGATCGGCAAGAAGAGCTGGGGCGGCGTGGTCGGGATCACCAATCGGGGAACGCTGATCGACGGCGGACAGGTGAACGTGCCGGAGTTCGGATTCGCGAGCGCCGACGGCCGGTGGATCATCGAGGGCGAAGGCGTGGAGCCCGACATCGTGGTGGAGAACGACCCGAAGTCGGTGATCGAAGGCCGGGACCCGCAGTTGGAGCGCGGAGTGAAGGAAGTGCTCGCGCGGCTCGCCACGAGCACGAAGAAACTGCCCGCGAGACCGCCCGATCCGGTGAAGACCAAATGAGAGAGTGGGTGAAATAAACCAGGAAACGTCTCGTCCGTCCCCGGTTTATTGGCTTACGTAGATGGAGAAGTTGGTGACGCGGCGGAAGCCCATCTGTTCGTAGAGGCGCTCGCCCGCGGCTGTGGATTGGAGCACACACTTGGTGCGCCACTCGCGAACCTGTGCGTACGCGTGGCGCATCAACGCCTCCGCGTAACCACGGCGGCGGTGATTGGGAAGCGTGCCCACGGAGTAGAAGCCCACCACGTCGCGCGTGATCACGGTGCCGGCGGTCACCACGGGTTCGTGGTCCTGATAGCCAACCCAGCCGACCAGCGCCCGGTCCCACCCGCGTTCGCTCTCGTACATCCGGCGGGAAGCCGCGTAGGGGATGTCGAAAGTCACGGAGGTAATGTGCGCAAAGGCGGCGCGGGTGGCGGCGTCGCCGACTCGCCTGCAAACCAGATGGGGCTGCGGGTGCACCGGCGGACGTAGCTGCTCCGCGATCATTCCCGGCACCATGGTGACGCGGCGCATTCCTCGCGCGGCGAAGGTCTGCGCAGCCTGGCGGCGCAGACCTGAATCGAGGAGGTCGTCGCAGACCCAGTACGACCATCGCACGCCCTGCGCCTGGAAGTGCGCCGCGGGAACGGCGATGCGCCGGTCGAGCTCCCCGGGCCGCGCGGAGACCGGGCCCGCGAGCAGCGCGGGGTTGAACATCGCCATGTCCGTGCCGCTGCGGACCACCACCACACCCGCCAACTCGCGCACCTCGCCGGTGTCCAACGCGTGTCCATAGAAGGACATGGCCTGGCGCAGGTTTTCTTCCACCAGGAGATGCGGCCGCAACGTTCCAGTCACAACAGGCTCAAGGGGTCCACGTCGATCACAAGGGCCGTGGGACTCCAACTCTTCTCCTGAGCATACTGCCTCAGCGACTGCAGCGTCGCGTTGAGTTTCTTCCGGCTGGTGGCCTTGATCAGCAGTTGATATCGAAACTCCTGGCGCAACCGCGGAACGGGCGCCTCCGCGGGGCCGAGCACCTTCAAATCCTGCTTGGGGATGGTGTCTGCGATCTCCGTGCTCATGCGCAGCGCGTCTTCCTGCTTGGCGGCTCGGACGACGATATTGGCCAGCGCGGCAAAGGGCGGATACCGCATCAGCCGCCGGAAGTTGAGTTCCTTTTCGTAGAACAGCCCGTAATCCTGTGCGGCGGCGAATTGCACGGCGTAGTGATCGGGGTTGATCGTCTGCAGGATCACCTGGCCGGGGAGTTCGCCCCGCCCGGCGCGTCCGGCCACCTGCGTCAGCAACTGAAAGGTGCGCTCGGCGGCCCGGAAATCGGGCATGCCGAGACCGACGTCGGCGCTCACCACTCCCACCAGCGTGACGTTCGGGATGTCGTGGCCCTTGGCGATCATTTGCGTGCCCACCAGGATGTCGAAGCTTCCGTCGCGAAATCCGCCGAGGATCTCCTCGTAATGGCGCTTGCCGGTGACTGTGTCGCGGTCAAGACGCGCGATGCGCGCCGTGGGGAAGGCGGTGTGCAGTTCGTGCTCCACCTTCTCCGAGCCGGTGCCCAGGAAGTAGATGTGCTCGCTTTGGCACTGCGGACACACTGCGGGGATCTTCTCGGCGTAGTTACAGTAGTGGCACAACATGCGGCGATCGCGCTTGTGATAGGTGAGCGTCACGGCGCAGTTCACGCACTGCACGCGATGGCCGCAGGAGCGGCAGGAGACGAACGAGGAAAAGCCGCGCCGGTTGAGCAGAACGATCGACTGTTCGCTGTTTTCCAGGCGCTGCTGGAGGGCTTCGAGGAGGCGTCGGGAGAAGACGGCCTGACGCCGCGTCTCCAGGAACTCCACGCGCATGTCGATCATCTCCACCTTCGGCAGCGGACGCTGTTCGATGCGCTCGGGCATGGAAAGAAGCGTGTACTTCCCTTTCTCCGAGTTGTAGCGGCTTTCCATGCTCGGCGTGGCCGAGCCGAGCACCATCGTTGCGCCGGCGGCCTGCGCACGGAGGATGGCCACATCGCGGCCATGGTAGCGGGGCGTCTCTTCCTGTTTGTAGCTGGAGTCATGTTCTTCGTCGACGATGATCAGACCCAGGTTGGCCACGGGCGCGAAGACGCCGCTGCGAGTACCCACCACCACCTTCGCCACGCCGGCCCGAATGCGGCGCCACTGCTCGGCGCGCTCCGAGTCAGTGAACGCGGAGTGGAGCATGGCCACCCGATCGCCGAAGCGGTGAAAGAACTGGCCGGCGACGGCGGGAGTGAGGGCAATCTCCGGGACCAGAAGGATTGCCCCGCGTCCGTGAGTCAGGGCCTCCTCAATCGAGCGGAGGTAGACCTCGGTCTTTCCGGAGCCCGTGACTCCGTGCAGCAGGAAGGTCCGGAACTGTTGGGAGGCGATGGAGTCGCGGATCTGGACGAACGCGGCGTCCTGGTGGGCGTTGAGTTGGTGAGGCGGCCGGGCCGGACCAGCGGCGAAGGCCGTGGGCTCCAGGCGCACGGCGAGCAGTCCTTTACGCGCCAGCGCGCGGGCGGCGGCGCTCGAGCCCGGCAGGGTTTTGTCGACGGTCCCCAGGTTGTGAGGCCCGGGATGCAGCTCCAGGTAGGCCGCGAGTTCACGCTCGGCCTTGGAGAGTTTGACGCCCTCCGGGCGGACCACGAACTCGACCAGCAGCCGGGCTGCGGGAGCGCGCAACGGATCTCGCTCGGTCTGATCCTCTTCGAGGGCGACCAGCCCTTTCCTGGCGAGCGACTTCAGAATCCGCGGCGCGGACTCAACCTTCTTCTTGAGGTAGGCGGCGGAGAGGGCGCGCTGTTCGAGGAGGCGAAGGAGTTGGAGCGTGGGGTCTTCCGCGTCCTGGCCAAGCAGCAGTTGACGGGCGGCGTCGCGGCCGGCGTCGGTGAGCGAGAAGACCTGCGTCCGATGCTGTTCGCCCGCCAGCGGCGTCATGCCGCGAAGGACTTCACCGAGAGGGGCGCAATAGTAGGCGGCGATCCACTCACCCAGTTTGAGCAGGCTCTCCCCGAGGACCGGTTCCTCGTCGATCAGGCGCAGGACTTCGCGCAGCGTGGCCTCGTGTGCGCTAGCGTGAGTGGCCATCACGACGCCCATCAGCTTGCGGGTGCCGAACGGAACCAGAACGCGGCAGCCGCGCTGCACACGGTGGCGCAGGGTCTCCGGCAGCCGATAGGTGAAGACGCGGTCGAGCGGGACGGGAACCGCGACGTCGCAAGCCTCTGGGATCATCGGCGGCGCTCCTTGCGTGGGGAGGCGCGCCCAGGGGCGGGAGCCGCGTCGCCGTACGTCACGCTCTCCAGAAAGAGCCCGGCCGCGGGGGCGGTCCAGGCGGCGACGTCCAGTTTGGGATCGCACTGAGCCATGAGCAGCTTCTCATGATCCGCCAGTGTCATTTCGCCCAAGCCGATCTTGACGAGCACGCCGCTGAGGCGCCGCACCATACGCCAGAGAAAGTGCGACGCTGCGATGCGAAACAGGATCAGATGCTCTTCGAGTTCAATACTCGCGCGATCGACCACGACGATGGTGGATTCGTCGGGGCGCGCGGGGTCGGCGGCGCGGAAGCAGCGGAAGTCGTGCCGGCCTTCCATCATGCGCGCGGCGCGCGACATCAACGGGATGTCGAGGTCCGCCTTCACCCACCAGACGTATCGCTTCTCGAACGCACTCTTGCGCGTGGAGATGCGATAGAGGTATGTCCGGGTAAGCGCATCGTGGCGGGCGTGGAATTGATTCGGAGCCTCATCGGCGGCGAGTACCACAACATCGGCGGGCAGACGCTCATTCAAGGCGCGGACCAGCAGGTCGCCGGGCGGACGGCGGTTCTCGCGGAGGCGAAGATGAGCCACCTGCGCGAGGGCGTGCACGCCGGCGTCGGTTCGGCCGGCGCCCTGCAGGTCGACCTCAGCCTGAAGGAAATCCTCGGCCGCTTTTCGGAGCTCTCCCATCACCGTGCGGGCGTTCTTCTGCTCCTGCCAGCCGCTGTATTTCGTGCCGTCGTATTCGAGCGTCAGCTTCCAGGTTCGCATTCGCTCCGCCAGAGACGTTGTGCCCGCATCCAGAGCAGCGCGGGGAAGATGGCCATGGCGCCGGTGACCGCCGCCACGGTGCCCACGGACACGCCTGCGTCGACGGCGACGCCGCCGAGCCATGTGACCAGGGCCATCGTGCCGGTCAGGCAACTGAAGTCGGCAGAGAACACCCGGCCCCGGAACTTGTCGTCGGTCTGGAAATGGAGCAACGTGGTAGAGAACACCCAAATGACAGAGCCGCCCGCGTGCGCGAGCACGACGCAGGCGGCCGCGGCCCACGCGGTGGGAGCGGCGCTCAGCAGCAGATACCCGGCCGCCATCGCCGCAAAGCCGAAGACAATCGCTCTGCGCAGGCGGGGTTGCGAACTGCCCGCCCAGTAGCCGCCAATCAGCGGGCCGAGCAGAGCGCCGATGCCGCGGGAGCCGAGCAGCAAGCTCATGCCGAGCATGCCTGCGCGTTGCGCGCCGAGCTGGTCGGCTGCCACCGGAAACGAACGCTCGCCGAGGATCGGCAGGATGATCCAGTGCGCTCCCATCAGGCCGAGGCCTCCTTTCACCAGGAGGGTCGCCAGCAGCCGCGGCTTACCACGCACGTAGCGAAGCCCTTCGAGCGCCGGCGTGAAGTCAAACAGGTCGCGTAGCCGGAGGCGGGCGTGTTCAGCGTGCGGTTCGACGACTTTCATGCGGAGCAGCAGCAGCGCCGAGACCAGAAACGTGGCCCCGTTGATGGCGAAGACGGCCTCGCGTCCCGCGGCCACCGCGAGAACGCCGCCCAACGTGGAGCCGAAGGCGAGATTGAACGACCAGGTGGTGGAGGACAGGGCGTTCGCCACCGCCGTCTCATGCTCGTCGCGGGTCAGCGTGGGGATCATGGCCGTGCGGCCCGGCTCGAAGAAGCCCCACATCACCGTCTCGCAGAGCAGCAGGAAATACAGGAACGGGACCATCTCCACGGTGCGAACGAAGACCATGCACCCGACGATCCCGACGCGGAACAGGTCCGCGGCGATCATCACGTGGCGGCGCGAAAGGCGATCGTTGATCGCGCCGGCCATCGGAGCGATGAAGACCTGAGGCAGCACCTGCAGCACAACGGCGAGCGCCACGGACTTGGCGCTGCCGGTGAGGTCGAGCAGCAGGCTGTAGATCGCGACCGAGTAGAGCCAGTCGCCGATTTCGCTCACCACCTGCGCGCTCCAGAGAAGGCGCAGGTTGCGATTGCCGCGCAGGAGCCGCCAGTAGGAGGAGAGCGAGACGGGGCGCGCGGCAGCCATGTGTCCCGGGTTACCTGGCGGCGTCGCGAGCGATATACAGGCCCATGCGTTGTTTGACCAGTTCGACGGTGGAGCGGGCGAACGGACGGACGCGCTCCGCGCCTTCACGCAAAACGCCGGCAAGATAGCCGGGCTCGGAGACGATCTGCCGGTAGCGCTGCTGGAACGGTTCCAGTTGGGACACCACCATCTCCGCTACCTGCTTCTTCAAATCGCCGTAACGCATGCCTGCAAAATGCGACTTCATCTGGTCGTCTGACCATTCGGAGAAGGCTTGGAAGATCGAGAGAAGGTTCGCCACGCCGGGGCCCATGGTTTCGAAGTCCACCGCGGGATTCGAATCCGTAGTGGCGCGCATCAGCTTCTTCTTCACCACGTCCGGAGGATCGAGCAGGGCGACGGCGTGGCCGCTGCCCGGCGCGGACTTGCTCATCTTCTTGGTCGGATCGTCGAGGCCCATCACGCGCGCCCCCACCATCGGCAGCCGGGCCTCGGGCATCACGAACGTGTCGCCGTAGAGGGAGTTGAACCGCTGGACGATGTCGCGCGTCAACTCCAGATGCTGCGTCTGGTCGTCGCCCACGGGCACCACCTGCGCCTGATAAATCAGGATGTCCGCGGCCATCAGCACCGGATATTGCAGCAGGCCGTCACCCACGGTTTCCTGCGCCGCGGCCTTGGCCTTGTATTGGGTCATTCGCTCCAGCCAGCCCACCGGCGTCACGCAGGTGAGCATCCAGGCGAGTTCGGCGTGCTCCGGCACGCTGGACTGCACGACCACGGCGGAGTGCTTCGGGTCAATGCCCGCGGCGAGGAACAGCGCCGCGATCTCTTCGATCTTCGACTGCAGTTCGGCGGGATCCTGGTAAACCGTGATCGCGTGGAGATCGACGATGCAAAAGATGCTCTCGTAATCGTGCTGAATGCGCACCCAGTTCTTCAGCGCGCCGAGGTAGTTGCCGATGTGGAGGTTGCCCGACGGTTGGACGCCGGAGAGGACTCGTGCTTTC
>DALYJJ010000105.1:18588-21821 GCA_031969915.1 Bryobacteraceae bacterium
TGGGGGCTCAAGCACTCCATCGTACCGTGAAACCGAATACCAGCGGCTCAGAACAGACACCACCGATCGAGATCAGGCCCGAAAAATGGGTCTACGGAGGCGATGCGCTCGCGCGCGCCGATGGCCGCGTCGTGTTGACGCCCTACCTGTTACCCGGCGAGCGGGCGAAGGTGGAAACGCGGCCCTACAAATCGGGACTGCTGCTTGGCAAAGTGCGCCAGATCCTGGAACCCTCCGCGAAACGGGTGAAGCCGCCGTGCCCGTATTTCGGACGGTGCGGCGGCTGTCAGTATCAGCATGCCCCTTACGATTACGAACTGGAACAGAAGCGCGACATCCTGGCGGAGGTGCTCCGCCGCGTCGGCAAGATCGAGCTTTCACCGCCTCCCGTGGTGGCGGGCGAGCCGCTGGAGTATCGCAACCGCGCACAGGTGCACTTCTCCGGCGGACAGTTGGGGTTTCTGGAAGCGGGATCACACGTGCTGTGCCCGATCGACCGTTGCCCGATCTCCTCGCCCCGGTTGAATGAAGCGATCGGGGCGCTGTTGGGAATGACTCGCGAGCGCAAGCGGTTTCCCCGGTTCCTGAAAACCGTCGAGCTGTTCACGAACGAAACAGATGTGCAGTTGAATGTTCTGGAGAAAGACCAGGGGCTGGCGCGGTCGTTTTTCGAATGGGCCGAGGCGGAGATCCCCGGATTCGCTAACGGACCGATCGAGTACCCCGCCGGAGAGTTCCGGTACCGCGTGGGCCACCGGTCGTTCTTTCAGGTGAACCGGTTTCTGGTGGAGCGACTGGTCTCGCTCGCCCTGCCCGAACAAGGCGGCGCGAAGGCGCTGGACCTCTACGCGGGCGTGGGGCTGTTCTCCTTGCCGCTGGCGCGGAGATTCGAACGAGTGATCTCAGTGGAATCGTCTCAAAGCGCCGTCCGGGACCTCGAGTTCAACGCGGAACGCGCCGGGGTCGCGCCGGTGGTGTGGCGCGGGGCGGTGGAAGAGTACCTGACGTCGGTCGAGCGGCCCGTCGATTTCGTGCTGGCCGACCCGCCGCGGGCGGGGCTGGGGAAGGCTGCCGTCGAGAGCCTGCTCCGGCTGGGGGCGCCTCGCATGACGCTGGTCTCGTGCGATCCCTCGACGCTGGCGCGGGACCTGGCAGCGTTGTTGGCGGGCGGCTACCGGATCGACGGAATCACACTCGTGGATCTGTTCCCGCAGACCTTCCACATCGAAACGGTGACGCGGCTCTCACGGTAGGAAGCACTCCTACCGCTGCCCGCTCTTCTCATACAGCACGCGCTCGCGCTCGGCGTCGTCCGTGCGTCCCATCTTCTGGTACGTCTGCATCAACAGGTAGCGCGCGCGCTTGTCGTCGGGCGCCAGTGCGAGCGCCGTCTTCAGCGCCTCCACCGCCTCGGCCTGCAACCCCGAGCCGCCCAAAGCGCGGCCCAGCAAGCGCCACGTCTCGGCGCGGCGCGGGTTGATCCGGCTGGCGGCCTCGAGAACCGGCAGCGCCTCGCCGTGGCGGTCGCGGCTGGTAAGAAAGCGAGCGAGGTAGAGGTGCGCCGATTCGTTCCCCGGCCCCAGCGCTACTCCTTTTCGATAGTGCGTGAGCGCCTCCGCCTCCCGGCCCGTCAGCTCACGGGCGTAGCCAAGCATGGTGTGCGCGTCTCCATAGCTTGGGCTCAGGGCGATGGCCGCACCCAGCGTTTCCGCCGCCTCGGCCGGCTGCTGCGTTTCGAGCAAATGCACGCCCAGGTAGTAGTGGGCCATGAAGTCCTTTGGGTCGAGCGCGACGGCCTCGCGCAGGTGCGGGCCCGCCTCTTCGCGCCGGCTCAACGCTACCAGACAAAGCGCGGCGAGCTTGTGCATGTTGGCGGTGGGCGGCGCCAGTCGCAGCAGACGCTGGACTCGATCCAACGCGGGGGTGGGCTTGCTCTCGCGGTAGAGAATCATCGCTTCGAGCATCAGCAGCCGGTTCGGATCGTCCTTGATAGCGCCGAGGCGCGCCCGCGCTTCGGCCAGGCGGCCGGCGTCGATGAGCCGCTCCACTGTGGGCTCCTGGGCCAACAGCAGCAGCGCCGCCCAGAGCTTCATTTCCCGATCCCCTGGCCTTCGACGAGCCTCGAGTAGCGGCCCGCGGGCGGCGCGGCGATGCGATCGACGATGCCGCTTGGCCAGCGCACCTCGATCCATTCGCAGGCCGCTCCGCCAAGGCCGAGCACCTCGCGCGGATCGTGCGATGAGAGATAGCTGCCGCCAGCGGTCCGCAGCCGTGAGAATTCCTTGCCGCCCGCGCGCCAGCGGATCGAGGCGCCCGCCGCGCCCGGAGCGCTCTTCGTGGTCACCAGCTCGAGTCCGACGAACCCTGCGCGATGCCCGCCGTTGTTTCGCAAGACGAGCGGAGCCGCGCCGCTGTTGGAGACGACCACATCCACCGCGCCGTCATTGTCCAGGTCAACGGTGGCCAGTCCGCGCGCCGGGAACCTCTTGGCGAAGATCTCGCCCGACGCCTTGCTGACGTCCAGAAACTTGCCGCCGTCGTTGCGGAACAGCAGCAGCGGTTCGGCGTAGGTCACCAGCGGCTTCACGGTCTCCACCATGTCGTCCGGATGGCCGTTGGCGAGAAACAAGTCGGGGTCGCCGTGGTTGCCGTAGTCGAAGAAGCGCAAGCCCCAGCCGCTGAGCAGGCGCGTGGCCGTGCGGATCTCCACCGCTTCGTCGAGGAACTCCACGCCCTTCTGGTTGCGGTACAGGCTGAACATCTCCTGGTCGATGTTCGCGACGAAGAGATCCTGCCAGCCGTCGCCGTCAAAGTCCACCGCGTCGACGCCCATGCCGGAGCGCGGTTCGCCGCCCTCGCTGTACGCCACGCCCGCCACCAGGCCGTTCTCAACGAACTTGCCGCCACCCTGATTGACGAACAGGAAGTTCGCCACCGTGTCGTTGGCCACGAACAGATCCAAACGCCCGTCGTTGTTGATGTCGGTGGCCACCGCGCCGAACGACTTCCCTGAGACCGAAGCGATGCCCGAGGCAGCGCTCACGTCGGCGAACGTTCCGTCGCCGCGGTTCCGGAAGAGCTTGCTCGGCGCAGGCTTGAAGACGCGCGGGATGCAGTAGTGCTGCCGCTTCGCCGCCGGGTCGCCGCAGAAACGGTTCTCCTGCGCGTTGTACTCAACGAAGCGGGAGATAAAGAGGTCTACTTTCGCATCGCCGTCATAGTCGAAGAAGACG
>DALYJJ010000106.1:0-21771 GCA_031969915.1 Bryobacteraceae bacterium
GACGATTCATCAAGGCGCCGATTTCGGCGTCCGCGCGGACTACCGGAACATCCTCGGATCCCGGCACAGCCTGTGGATTCGTTCGGCGTACACGTGGCTGCCCGTGGCGGAGTTCGCTTCCCGGCGATTCTCGAGCATCTCCGGCTTCGGCGCGGTGAGCGTCACCGGCAACCGGCTGCCGTACGCGCCCCGGCACCTGGTGAACGCATCGCTCGGCTACGTTCACGCCACGGGGCTCAACGCGATGGTGGAGGGCGTGCACACCGCGGGGCAGTACGCCGACGACCTGAACTCCATTAACCCGAGCCCGGACGGCCAGCGAGGCCGGATCCCGGGCAACTTCATCTGGAACGCAACGGTGAACTACCCGATCGAAGCGTGGCGCACCACGGTCTTCGTCTCGGCGAAGAACATCGGGGACCGGCTGTACATCGTCGATCGCGCGCGCGGCCTGCTGCCCGGCATGCCGCGGCTGATCCAGGTGGGACTGCGGTTCAGTTTCTGAGGGCTCGGGCGTCCCGCGAGCGAGCATTGCGCTTCCCGCCTTGGTTTGGGAGACTTGCGGCGAGGTGCCACCGATGAGATTCACGGTCATCACGGGTTTGTTGTTACTGTCGGCCGCAGGCGTGGCGGCGCAGGAGAAGCTGGCGGCGGACAGAGAAATCGCGATGCCGGGCGGCGCCACATTCACGGCCCCAGCCGGCTGGTCAATCAAGCAATCCGGACCGCTGGCGATTCTGGAACCGGCCGAAGGCGACTCGCAGTTGGCGCTATTCGATTCGGGGCTCGCTTCCGCGGATGCGGCCGTCGACGCGGCGTGGAGCGCCCTCGGCCGCCCGAAGCGGCCGTTGACCCAGAAGCTCTCTCCGCCGGCGCGGCAAGGTTGGGATGAGGTCCAGGTCTACGTCTACGAAACGTCTCCCAACGAGCGAGCGGCGGTGCAGGCGGTGGCGCTTCGCGACAAAGACAAGTGGATGGTGATCCTGGTGGACGGCAAGGTTCCCACGCTGCAGAAGCGGGGCGCGGCGGTGGCGCAGATCAACGGGAGCCTGAAGCCTGCCGGATACCGGCAGGAGACCTTCGCGGGACGAAAGGCGGGAGCGCTCAACGCCGAACGCCTGGGCCAGATGAAGGACTTCATCGAGATGGCGATGAAGAAGGCCGACGTGCCCGGCGTAGGCGTCGCTTTCGTGGAGAACGGCAAGGTGGTGTGGGAGGGCGGATTCGGCGTGAAGGAGTTGGGGAGGCCGGACCCGGTGGACGCGAACACCTTGTTCATGGCCGCCTCCAACACGAAAGGGATGACGACGCTCCTGCTGGCCAGGCTGGTGGATGAGGGGAAAGTGAAGTGGGACGAGTACGTCACCAAGGCGTATCCCAAGTTCAAGCTCGGCGACGCGAAGACCACCGAGCAGGTGAAGATCGAGCACCTGATCTGCGCGTGCACGGGACTTCCCCGGCAGGATCTTCCCTGGCTGTTCGAGTTCAAGAAGGCAACGGCGGCGCATTCGATGGAGATGCTCGGCCGCATGCAGCCGACCAGCGGCTTCGGCGAAGTGTTCCAGTACAGCAACATCATGGCCGCGGGCGCCGGTTATGTGGCGGGTTATCTCTACAACCCGAGGATGGAGTTGGGCGCGGCTTACGACGAAGCGATGCGGGTGAAGGTCTTCGATCCGCTGGGGATGAAGTCCACTACCTTCGATTACGGGCGCGCACTGAAGGGGAACCATGCCACGCCGCACGCGCAGGACGTGGAAGGAAAGCAGAAGCCTGCTTCGATGGACTTGAATTACTCGGTCCATCCGCACCGGCCGGCGGGCGGAGTCTGGACTTCGGCCCACGACCTGATTCAGTATGTGCAACTGGAGCTGGCCAAAGGGAAGCTGCCGGACGGCAAGACGATGATCTCCGAGACCAACATCCTGGCGCGCCGGAAGCCGTACGTGAAGACGAGCGCGTTTGGCTCCTACGGCATGGGCCTGCAGGTGGATACCAAGCTGGGAACGCCAGTGGTGTATCACGGCGGCAGCATGCTGGGTTTCAAGAGCGACATCCTGCTGCTGCCCGAGCACGGCGTGGGCGCGGTGATCCTGACGAACTCGGATACCGGCGGCATGTTGCTCGGGCCGTTCCGGCGCCGGTTCCTGGAGGTGCTGTTCGACGGCAGGCCGGAGGCGGCCGAGGACATTACGCGCTCGGCGGCAAACGCCAGCCAGGCCCTGGCGAAGGCGCGAGAGCGGCTGGCGGTTCCCGCTGACCCCGAAGCGGCGAGCCGGCTGGCGGCGCGCTATGCGAGCCCGGATCTGGGCGAGTTGGCGATTCGGCGGCAGGGCGGGTCCCTGATCTTCGACCTGGGCGAGTGGAAGAGTTCGGTGGCCACGCGAAAGAACGACGATGGGACAACTTCGTTCGTCACCATCGATCCGGGCGCGTCCGGCTTCGCATTCGTCGAAGCGAAGCGGGATGGCAAGCGGATGTTGATCGTGCGCGAGGGGCAGCACGAGTACCTTTTCACCGAGGGATCGTAGATTCAGACAGGAACGTCTGATAGGATTCCATCGCGCAACAGGCTTGCGGGAAAGGAATCCTTCATGAATTGTCAGGCATGCGGCGGCTGTGGCCGCGCTGTTTCGCGAAGAAACTTCCTGGCTGCGGGCGCGGCCGCGATGACGCCGTTGGCCGGCTTGCGGGGGGCCGCATCGGATCGTCAGATGCCGGTGAACACACCGCTCCGTGTCCGTCCGGTGCTGACCTACGAGATCCCGAAGAAACGAGACGGGACCAGCTACCGGCAATGGGGCGCGATCCAAACGGCCCAGGACGTAGCCGAGGAGCGGGAACGGATCGGAAGGGAGCTCTCGGCGCTGCAGCAGCAGGCCGGGTTTCCGCTCACGTTCGAGCCCCTGGAGGCGATCCAGACCGTGGAGGAGGCGTCAAAGATCGCGGCGGGATCACAGGACATAACGATCACCTACGCCGCCGGCGGCGGGGTGCGACTGCAGGAGGCGCTCGCGGCGCCGAGCCGGTGGAACCTGATGTTCCTGCGGCACCGCTCCGGACCGGTCTACCTGTGGTACGAGATTGCGCACCCCCGATTCCTGCGCAAGACGGTGGACGAGTACGGCCATCCGGGCATGACAGTGAAGGACGTAATCGTCGACGATCAGGGCGAGATCGCGTACAAATTGCGCGCCCTGCAGGCGCTCAAGAACTCCCTCGGCAAGAAGATCGTTACCGTGGGTGGGGCCTCCGGTTGGGGCGAGGGCGGCAAGCAGGCACCGCGGATCGCGGCGACGGACTGGAAGCTCGAGTTTCAGAATGTCACCTATGAGGACCTGGGCCGGAGGATCAAGGAAGCTCGCGCTGACGACACGCGCGTGAGGCGCTGCTCCGCCGAGGCCGAACAATACCTGCGTCAACGGGGGGTGACCCTCGATACCTCGCGCGACTTCGTGCACAAAGCATTTCTGCTGACCGACATCTTTCGCGACTTGATGACCGAGGCCAAGACCGACGCGATCACGATCAACCAGTGCATGGGGACCATCATGAAGGTGTCGGAGACGACGGCCTGCCTGCCGCTCAGCATGCTGAACGACGCCGGCTACATGGCGTTTTGCGAATCGGATTTCGTCGTCATCCCTTCCGGCATCCTGCTGCGGTATCTGGCTCAGAAGCCGGTTTTCCTCAACGATCCCACCCATCCGCATCACGGCATGGTGACGCTGGCGCACTGCACAGCGCCGCGCAAGATGGATGGCCGGAACGCGGAGCCGGTGCGGATCATGACGCACTTTGAGTCCGATTACGGCGCCGCGCCGAAGGTGGAGATGCGGAAGGGCGCACGGCTGACAAACCTGGCGCCGGATTTCGCGAACAAGAGGTGGGTGGGGTTCGCGGGCGAGGTGATCGACAATCCGTTCCTGGCCATCTGCCGCTCTCAGATCGATGTTCGGATCCTCGGCAACGCGGACAAACTGCTCGAAGAGATGAAGGGCTTCCACTGGATGACTTCCTACGGAGAGCATCTGAAGGAAGCGCAGTACGCGCTGGGCAAGATCGGCGTGAACCTGGAAATCGTGTAAGCCGCGGCTCAGGAGCCTGCGGCGGCCTTTTCTTCGAGTTCGGACCAGCGCGCGTACAGGGCGTCGACTTCCGTCTGCGCTGTTTCGTAGTCAGTGTAGGCTTGCTGAAGCGCCTTGCCGTCCACGACGATCTCGGGCGCATGAAGACGGGCGCGCAGTGCTTCGAGCGCGGCCTCGGCATCGTGGATGCGCTGTTCGATGCCGTCATACTCGCGCTGCTCCATGTAGGAGAGACGCTTCCTGGCGGGCGGCGGCGGCGCGGCTTGGGACTGCGGCCGCGGGGATTCCGCAGGCGGCGATTTCTCCCGCTGGCGCGCCGGCCGCGACTGTTCCCACTGCGAATAGTCGGCGAAGAACTCGGCGCCGCCCTCACCGTCCAATGCACAAACGTGAGTCGAGACGGCGTCCAGCAGGTAGCGGTCATGCGTGACCAGCACCAGGCCGCCAGGGAAGTCGACGAGGCTCTCTTCGAGCACTTCGAGGGTGGGGATGTCGAGGTCGTTGGTGGGCTCGTCGAGCAGGAGCAGGTCGGCGGGACGGAGCATGAGGCGGGCGATGAGTACGCGGGCTTTCTCGCCGCCCGACAGACGATCGACCTGCATGTCGAGTTGCTCCTTGCGGAACAGGAAACGCGCGGCCCAACCGGCGACGTGAAGAGAGCGGCCACGGAACTGAACGGTATCGCCCTCGGGCGCGATCGCTCGCCGCAGCGTAAGCGACGGGTCGAGTTGCTCGCGGTGCTGATCGAAGTAGACGATTTGCAGTTTGTCCGCGCGCTCGATGGTTCCCGTCGAGGGAGCGCATTCGCCGTTCAGGATGCGCAGCAGCGTGGTCTTGCCTGTGCCGTTGGCGCCAACCAAGCCCAGGCGCATGCCTGGACCGAGACGCAGCGAGAGCCCTTCGAGGAGCCGGCGCGAGCCGATCGTCACGCCGAGGCCCTTGGTCTCGACCAACCGTTTGGTCTGGCGCTCGGAGGCCGTGAAGTCGATGGTGGCCGTGCCGCGCGGGGCGCGGGCTTGCATGCCCGCCAGATCGTCCATCATCCGGTGGGCCTCGTCGATGCGCGCCTTCGACTTCGTGGTCCGCGCCTTGGGGCCGCGCCGGAGCCACTCCACTTCCCGGCGCAGGCGCGACTCCAGCGCGTCCTGCTGTTTGGCCTGCGCCGCCAGGTGCTCCTGCTTCTTCTCAAGAAAGCGGCTGTAGTTGCCGTCGACGCGGAAGATCCCGCCGGGGTAGGCGGGGCTCAACTCCGCCATGCGGGTGGCGAAATCCTCGAGCAGGTACCGGTCGTGAGAGACCACCACCGATGCGAACGGCGCGCTCCGGAGGAGGCGCTCCAACCACAGGATCGCATCCAGGTCGAGATGGTTCGTGGGTTCGTCCAGGAGCAGGATGTCGGGCCTGCGGACAAGCTCCCGTGCGATCGCGAGCCGTTTTCTCCAGCCCCCGGAGAGGGTATCGACGAGTTGGTTGCCGTGGGGAAACCCGGCCTTGCCGAGGGCGGCGGCAATCGCGGCCTCGGTGTCCATCTCCTCCAGGTGTCCGTCTTCGAGGGAGCGGCGAACCACCTCGCCGGCCGTGAGCCCGGCCGGGAAGTCGGGCTGTTGCGGAACGTAGGCGAGTTTGACTCCCTTGCGAAGCACCACCTCCCCGGCGTCGGGTTCGAGGAGTCCGGCGAAGATCTTGAGCAGGGTGCTTTTTCCAGCGCCGTTGGGACCCACCATGCCGAGGCGATCGCCGTCCTCCACGGTGAGAGAAACATCTTCGAACAACGGGCGGGAGCCGAAGGTCTTGGAGACGGACCGGCAGTTCAGGAGAAGGGGCATGCCTTACTCCAAGCTACAGCAGGCGGGCGTTCGGGGACGGAGGGACGAGCTGCGCCGCGGAGGGGGCGCGCCGGCGAACACTTGACAGAGGATAATGATTATCATCTAATAGAAACAGTCATGAGAGAACGAACCGCCCACGTGGAGCGGCGCATGGACCTGTTCCGGGAGCGGTGCCGGGAGGAGGGGCTGGCCCTGACGCACCAGCGGCTGGTGATCTACCGGGCCCTGGCGGCGATGGAGCGGCACCCGAGTCCGGAGGACTTGTTCGAGGCCGTGCGGAGGGAGATTCCATCGATTTCCCTGGGCACGGTGTACAAGAACATCCACACGTTCCTGGCGGCCGGCCTGCTGCGGGAAGTCAGCCTGCATCATGGCACGTTGCGGCTGGAGACGAACCTCACGCCGCATCACCACTTGGTATGCTCGCGGTGTAAGTCGATTGTGGATCTTGAGGAGTCGGATCTGGAGCCGGTGCGGCTGAAGAACCGGCCGCCGAAGGGGTTTCGAGTGGAGCGTTTCAGCGTGGAGGCAGTGGGCCTCTGCGCGACGTGCGCGGCGGCTCGCAAGAAGGAATCGTAAGCGCAGTACACATCATCCATCAGACGGAAGTTGGACAGGAAACATAGGAGATCAAACATGCTTGGAGTTGGAGAGAAGTTCCCCGAATTCGCCGTAACGGCGACGGTGTCGCGTGACAAGAATGCGGCTTTCCAGGAGATCACGGACCGGAGCTATCCGGGCAAGTGGAAGGTATTCTTCTTCTGGCCGAAGGATTTCACGTTCGTGTGCCCGACGGAGATCGCCGCGTTCGGGAAACTGAATCGCGAGTTCGCCGACCGCGACGCGCAGGTGCTCGGCGGGAGCACGGATTCGGAGTTCGTGCACCTGGCGTGGCGCACGCACCATGAGGACCTGAAGGACCTGCCCTTCCCGATGCTCGCCGACGTGAAGCGCGAACTGACGGAGGAACTGGGGATTCTGGATCCGAAGGCCGGTGTGGCGCAGCGCGCCACCTACATCGTCGACCCGGAGGGCGTGATCCGCTTCGCCTACGTCACGGATCTCTCGGTGGGCCGGAACCCGGAGGAAGTGCTGCGCGTTCTGGACGCGCTGCAGACCGACGAGTTGTGCCCGTGCAACTGGAAGAAGGGCGAAGAGACGCTGAAGGTCTAACGAAGCGAAAGCGGGGCGGGCGTAAGGCCTGCCCCGCCCGCGAAAGGGCGCAGAATGACGTTTGAACAATTCCTGGACTCGTTGCCCGAGTACGCCAAGGATCTGAAGCTGAACCTGTCGAGCGTGCTCCGGCAGACGGAACTGACCCCGCAGCAATTGTGGGGCACCGCGCTGGCGAGCGCAATCGCCGCGCGGAACGGCGTGTTGACCGAAGTGATCGCGTACGAAGCCGTGAAGCAGTTGACGCCGGAAGCCATGGCCGCGGCGAAGTCGGCGGCGGCGATTATGGGCATGAACAACGTGTACTACCGGTTCACGCACCTGGTGGAGAACGAGAAGTATGGGACCATCCCGGCCCGGCTGCGGATGAACGCCATCCGGACGCACGGGATCTCGCCGGTGGACTTCGAACTGTGGTGCACAGCGGTGTCCGCGGTGAACGGATGCGGCGCGTGCATGGCCTCGCACGAGCGCGTGGTGCGGGAGAAGGGGCTGACCGAAGAGCAGGTGGCGGCGAGTGTGCGAGTCGCCTCGGTGATCCACGCGGTGGCCGGGGTGCTGGACGCGGAAGAAGCGCTGGCAGGCGTAGAACCGGCGAAAACGAACGCCTGAAACGGGGGGCAGCGCTTGCGCCCTCTGCTACAATGAAGGGGTTACGCCAAACAAGGAGGCCGTATGAGGTCGATAGGCATTCCTGAACTGCTGATCATTCTGGGCATCGCCGTGCTGCTGTTCGGCGGACGCAAGATTCCCGAAGTGGCCAAGGGTTTGGGAGAGGGCATCAAGAACTTCAAGAACGCCCTGAAGAGCGAAGAGAAGGCCGACGAGAAAAACAAGGCGAACGTTTGAGAAGCCGGCCCGCACGTTGGGCCTCCTTCATCTCGGCATAACCTCCGGAAAACAGAAACCCCGCGCGGCGAGCGCGGGGTTTTCGTTTTTTCGGAGCGATGAAAGGCCGGCGCCTACTTCTTCTTCGGCGGGACGACGGCGTCCTTGAGGGCCTTTGCGATGCGGAACTTCACGGTCTTCTTGGCCGGGATCTTGATCGCTTCGCCGGTGGCGGGGTTGCGGCCCATGCGGGCTTTGCTCTCGCGGCGCACGACACGGCCCAGTCCGGGGACGATGAACATCCCGGTCTTCTTGGTTTCCTTCACGGCCAATTCGGCGAGGGACGCAAAGAACTGCTTTGCGACCTTATTGTTGACACCGGTGGCTTCCGCGATGTGCTTGATCACCGCGGTCTGAGTCATTTTGGTAGCTTCGGCCATTACCTCTCCTTTTCGATCTCCCAAGTGAACATCCCGATGAGCCATCTTCGGGGGGGCTGTCGGCAAAAACAAAACCTCTCGAAAATGTTCTACCGGTACTTCTGCGACCCCATGATACGGGAAGTTTGAATCCAGTGTAAAGGGGCTTGTCCTGAAAAAATGGCCCAAAAGCGCGGTTTTCGGCGTCTAGAGGCCTTCCGAGGGCCGAAAACCGGGGGTTCGAGCGGCAGCGGAGCCCCGCGAGCCTGTTTTTCAGGGTCCGCGCGGGGCCGGAGGCGACGATGGCGGCGGCGCGGCGGGCAGGCGGCTAGTAGCCGGCTGGGGCGGTCCCGGGTTGAAAGGCGGGCGGAACATAGACGCAGCGCGGGTCGGCGGCCAGGTAGTCGCCGGTCAGGGCGAAGGCGCGGGAACGCGAACCGCCGCACAGGTTCCTGTATTCGCAGGGGCCGCACTTCCCGCCGAGGGCGGAGGGGTCGCGAAGGACCTGGAACACGCGGGAGCCGCGATAGGCATCGGCCAACGAACCGCGCCTGACATTACCCCCGCTGACTGCAAGAAACCCGCTGGGGAAGATCTCGCCGGTGTGGGAGATGAAGAGGAATCCCTTGCCGTCATTGATGCCCGCCTGGCGGCCGATGGGACTCCGGACGCCAGGATCGCCGAGACCATGCCCGGCCTTCTTCTGCTGCGCGACGAAGCGGCGGTAATGCTGCGCCTCCGTGGTCTTGATGTCGAAGGCGGCGGTCATCGCGGTTTCGTAGAGGAAGCGGAAGACTTCCTCATACTCGCCGGCCGTGAGATCGTCTTCGGCGACGGCGCGCCCGGTGAGCACCAGGAAGAAGACGCTCCAAAGCCGGGCGCCGCTCGCTTCGACGAGCCGCGCGATGGCGGCGAGTTCCCCGCGGTTGTGGCGCGTGACGGTGGTGTTGACCTGCGTTTCGAGTCCTATGCGCCGGGCGAAGTCGAGCGCGGCGAGGGTGCGCGCGTAGGAGCCGTCCACGCGGCGGAAGCCGTCGTGAGAAATGGCCGTTGCCCCGTCGAGGCTGACGGCCATCCGCGCGATCCCACATTGCTGGAGGCGGCGAATGGCGTCCTCAGTCAGCAGAGGCGTGGCGCTGGGCGTTACGGTGGTGCGGAGGCCGAGCGACACGCTGCGGCGGACGACGTCGAACAGATCCGGGCGCTTGAGCGGATCGCCGCCCGTGAATACGACGAGGGGGTCGCCAAAGTCCCGGATCTCGTCGAGGACGCGGAAGGCCTCCCCGGTGGCGAGTTCCCTCGGGTCGCGATCCGGCACGGCGGAAGCCCGGCAATGACGGCAGGCCAGGTCGCAGGCCTGGGTGAGCTCCCAGATGACGAGGAAAGGTGCTTGGGAGAAGTCGCGCATGAAGACTCCTGGTGTCAGGCTATCGCCGTGTGAGTGGAGGCGCCGTGACCGCGGTCACACGGTGTCCGATTCCGGGATGCCGGATTTCGTTTTCAGACAAGGGGGCCGGCCGCCGGTTGGGGAAACCCGCTCCGGGCGCGAGGGTTAGGAGTTGGACGGGGAATTGCAATAGAGGGCTGCAATGTCACACCTGCGATTTGCGATTCGCGTGCTCAGCCGTGCGCCGATGCTGGTGCTGGTGGTGGTGCTGTCGCTCGGGCTGGGGATCGGGGCCAACACGGCGATCTTCTCGTTGCTGTATCAGATGGTGTTGCGTACGCTGCCGGTGGAACGGCCCGAGGAGCTGGTGCTGATCAAATCTCCCGGAGAGTTCAAGAGCGGCCGCACGTCAACCAACAACGCCGGGCAGATGGATTCGGTGTTCAACTACCGCACGTTCCGGGAGTTGGAGAAGCGGCCCGAGGGCTTGACCGGAATCGCGGCGTTCCGATCGCTGCCGGCGAACCTATCGTTCCGGGGGCAGACGGTGGACGGCTCGGTAATGGTGGTTTCGGGCGGCTACTTCAGCACGCTGCTGGTGAAGCCTGTGGCCGGCCGGCTGATCGACCGCGAGGACGATGTGCACGGCGCGGGGCAGCAGGTGGCGGTGCTGGCGCACGGGTATTGGCAGAGCCAGTTGGGCGGGCGGCGGGACGTCCTCAATCAGGCGATCCGAGTGAACGGGCATATGTTCACGGTGGTGGGGATCGCGCCTCCGAGGTTCACGGGAACGGTGTTGGGCGATTCGCCGGACGTCTTCGTGCCGATGTCGTCGAAGCCGCTGATGACGCCGAACTGGAACGGCACGGATCGATGGAGCGACTACTGGATCTACATGGCCGGGCGGCTGAAGCCGGGAGTGACACGGGAGGCGGCGCAGGCGGCGCTGAACGGGACGTACGCGGGACTGGTGGAGGAGGCGGTCGGCGAGGTCAAGCAATGGCCCGCGAAGCGGGTGGAGCGGTTCCGGCAGTCGCGACTGACGCTGGAGCCCGGAGAAAAGGGCCAGAGTTCCGTGCGGCGTTCGACGGAGACGCCCCTCAAGATCCTGCTGGCGGCGACGCTGCTGGTGTTGTTGATCGCGGTGGCGAACACGGCGAACCTGCTGCTGGCGCGCGGGGCGCAGCGGAGAAAAGAGGTCTCCATCCGCACCGCCTTGGGGGCGGGGCGCGGCGAGATCATGGGTCAGATGCTGACCGAAGCGATGCTGCTCTCCCTGGCGGGCGGAGCGGCCGGGCTGCTGCTGGCCTCCTGGACGATGACCCTGTTCGTGAATGTCCTCTCGCAGGGGCGGGGGACGGAGGAACTGACGGCAGCGATCGAATGGCCGGTGCTGCTGTTCGCACTCGGGGCATCGATCGCCAGCGGGTTGCTGGCGGGGCTGTACCCGGCGTGGGAAGCGAGCCGGAGCACGCTCGCCACGACGCTCCGCAATGAGGCGGGACAGGTGTCTTCAAACCTCTCGGCGGCCAACGTACGCAAGGCACTGGTGTGCGCACAAGTGGTGGTTTCGGCGCTTCTGTTGATTCCCACGGGGCTGTTCCTGAAGAGCCTGGTGAATGTCCTGCGTGTGGACCTGGGGCTGGACACCGAGAATGTCTACACGTTCCGCATTTCGCCGGAACTGAGCGGCTACCAGCCGGCGCAGAGCAAAGCGCTTTTTGAGCGGACGGAATCGGAACTGGCCGCAATCCCCGGAGTGACGGCGGTGACCGGGTCACTGGTTCCGCTGATCGCGGGCAGCAACTGGGGGAACGACCTGAACGTGGAAGGAGCGCCCAAGGACAACAACTTCGACCGCAACTCGCGGTTCAACCTGGTGGGCGCGGGTTTCTTTTCAAAGATGGGAATACCCCTGGTGTCAGGTCGCGAGTTCGAAGAACGCGACAACGCGGCGGGGCCCAAAGTGGCGGTGGTGAGCGAGCGGTTCGCAAAGCACTTCTTCGGGAACCGCAACCCGCTGGGACGGAAGTTCGGGCTGGGCGGCGACCCGCCCACCATCGAGATCGCGGGCGTGGTGAAGGACTCAAAGTACTCGAGCGTGAAGGAAGAGAGCCCGATTCTGTACTACCTGCCGTGGCGCCAAAGCGAATCGACCGGGACACTGGCGTTCTACGTGCGCAGCGCGCTGCCGAGCGAGCAGGCGGTGGAGCAGATCCGCCGGACGATGAAACGCCTGGATGCGGATCTGCCGCTTGAAGACTTCCGCACGTTCGACGAACAGATCCGGATCAACATCCGGTCGGACCGGATGGTGCTGCAACTGGCCGGCTCGTTCGCGGTGCTGGCGACGGTGTTGGCGATGCTCGGCCTGTATGGCGTGATGGCGTACAGCGTGACGCGGCGGACGCGCGAGATCGGGATACGGCTGGCGCTGGGCGCGCCTCTGGCCAGCATACGCGGCATGGTGATGCGGGAGGTCCTGCTGATTCTGGCGGGAGGGCTGGCGATCGGCGTGCCGGGAGCGATCGCGCTGGCGCGGCTGGTGGAAAGCGAGCTCTACGGCGTGAAGTCGTTCGATGCGGCGGTGGTGGCGGGAGCGGTGGCGGCGCTGGCGGTGGCGGCGCTGATGGCGGGTTTCGCGCCGGCGCGGCGAGCGGCGCGCATCGAGCCGACGGTCGCGCTGCGGTACGAGTAGCCGGCCCGGCGGCGTGTAAACTTTCGCCTCTTCTGTTGATCGCCAACAGGAGTTCGGTTATTCTTCTGTTGACGGTCAACAGGAGAACGAATGTCCAAGACCCGCTCCGAAGTCTTGCAGGGCACGCTCGATCTGATGGTCCTCAAGACCCTCGACACGCTGGGACCGCTCCACGGGTACGGGATCGCACAACGCATCGAGCAGATCTCGGAAGATACGCTGTTTCTGAACCAAGGCACCCTGTATCCGGCGCTGCTGCGGCTGGAGCAAAAGAAGTGGATTCGCTCCGAGTGGGGCACGTCGGAGAACAACCGGCGCGCCCGGTATTACAGCCTGACCGCCGCGGGGCGCAAGCAACTCCAGGAAGAGACCGAGGAGTGGCTGCGGATGTCGGCGATCATCAACCGTTTGTTGAAGGCGGAGAAGTAACGCCATGATGGAACGGCTGTGGGCGGTGTTCCGGCGGCAACGGATGGACGCGCGGATGGAAGAAGAGTTCGCCGACCATCTGGAGCGCCTGGTGGAAGCGAACGTGGCCAAGGGAATGAGCCGCAGAGAGGCGGAATCGGCGGCGCGGCGGAAGTTCGGCAGTGTCGAGGGCGCCAAGGACGCCTATCGCGACCAGAGCGGCCTGCCGTGGCTTGAACAGATGCTGCACGACGCGCGCTACGCGGCCCGGGTGCTGGTGAAGCGGCCGGGGTTCACGGCCGTCGCGGTGCTGACGCTTGCGCTGGGCATCGGTGCGAACACGTCGATCTTCTCGGTGATCAACGCGGTACTGCTGCGTCCGCTTCCCTACCCCGAGCCGGAGCGCATCGTGCAGTTCGACCAGGAATATCGCGGACGCACGGGCGCGAGCGCCTTCACAGGATCCGGCTACTTCTTTCTGCGGGATCACCTGCGCTCCTACGAGGCAATCGCGAGCAGCGGGAACTACTCGGGGATCAGCCTGAGCAACGGCGGCGAAGCGATTCACATCGACGCCGCGCGCGCCACGGACGGCTACTTCGCGGCGCTGGGCGTGAGGCCCGCTCTGGGCCGTGAGTTTCTGCGTGAGGAGACGGAGCCCGGCGGCGCGGACGTCGTGCTCCTGAGCCATGGGTTGTGGGTACGGTTCTTCGGCGGCGACCGGAACGCGTTGGGCCGGCGTGTGAACCTCGGAGGGCGCGCGCACACGGTGATCGGCGTGCTGCCGGAGGGCGATATTCAGGAGATCGATGCGTGGATGCCTCTGCGGCCGAACCCGGGCGATGGCGGACAGAACCGCGGGGTACGGGCGCGGCTGAAGGCGGGAGTCTCCTATGAACAGGCCCAGGCGGAGTTCGACGCGCTGCTGCCGGAGTACTTCAAGGCGACAAATTCGAAGCCGCCCGAGGGCTTGCGCTACGTGGTTCGCCCGTACCTGCACGAGCGCGGGCAAGACCGAAAGCCGACGCTCTACCTGCTGCTTGCGGCGGTGGCGGCGGTCCTGCTGATCGCGTGCGCAAACCTAGCGAACCTGCTGCTGGCCCGCTCCTCGGCGCGCACAAAGGAAGTGGCGATTCGCGCGACGCTGGGCGCCGGCCGGGGAAGGCTGGTGCGGCAGCTCCTGGTGGAGAGCCTTCTGCTCTCGGTAGCGGGCGGAGCGGTGGGAGCAGGGTTTTCGCACCTGCTGCTGCCGGCGTTGGTGAAGCTCGATTCGGTGCAGTCGGCCGCGGTGGGCAAGATCGAGGTGGACGGCGTGGTGCTGGCGTTCACGCTCGGCTTGTCGGTGCTGACGGGCGTGGTGTTCGGTCTTGTACCCGCTCTGCAGATGACCCGGATGGACCTGAACGAAGCGGTGAAGGAGGGCGGCGGCCGGACGACGGCGGGGCGGTCGAGCGGACGGCTGCGGCAGGCTCTGGTGGTGGCCGAGATGGCGTTGAGCGTGATGCTGGTGATCGCCGCCGCGTTGTTGGTCCGGAGCTTCGGCAACCTCGCCTCACTGCCGTCGGGAGTGGATCCGCGCAATGTGCTGACGGGGCAGATGTCGCTTCAGGGAGAACGCTACGCGACCACGGCGTCGGTGGCTTCGCTCTACCGCCGCGGGCTTGACGAGATCCGGCAGTTGCCGGGCGTCGAATCGGCCGCGGCGGTGATCAACCTGCCGCTCGAACGAGGGATGAACGCTCCCTTCAAACGGCTGGAAGCGCCCAGTGAGCGCGCCGGAGCGGACTGGCGCTACGTTACGCCGGAGTACTTCGCAACGATGCGGATTCCCTTGCGTGCGGGCCGCGCGTTTAGCGGCGGCGATGGGGCGGGCGCGCCCGCCGTCGCGATTGTGAACGAGGCTTTCGTGCGGAAGTACTACCCGAAAGAAGATCCGCTCGGCAAACAACTGTGCATCCTGTGCGGCTTCGGCGAAGACGTGGAAGACCGGCCGCGAACGATCGTCGGCGTGGTGGGGGACAACAAACAAATGCGGCTCAACCTGCCCGCGCCGCCCACAATGTTCGTGCCCGTGGACCAGGTGGGCGACGGTCTGGTCCGCATGGCCCACGGATGGTTCACCGCGAGCTGGGTGGTCCGCTACCGCGACGGGGCGGGCACGGGGCTCGCGGCGGCGGTGGAGCAACGGATCAGGAGCGTCGATGCGCAAACGCCGTTTTCCGGCTTTCAATCGATGGAGGGCGTAATCGGCAGATCGCTGAGCCGGGAGCGGTTCCAGATGCTGTTGCTGACGATCTTCGCGGCGGTGGCGCTGGCGCTCTCCGCGGCGGGGATCTACGGAGTGATCGCGTACACGGTGGCGCAGCGGGCCCACGAGATCGCGGTGCGAATGGCGCTGGGAGCGACCGTTCGAGGAGTGGTATCGACGATTGTGGGGCGCGGCGCACTGCTCGGCCTGCTCGGAGTGTCGATCGGCATCGGCGGGGCGGTGGCTCTGCGGCGGCTGCTCGAAGGCATGCTCTACGGCATCGCGACCACGGATCCGGTCACGATCGCCGCCGCGGCCGGGTTCCTGCTGCTGGTGGCGGTGATCGCGACGCTGATCCCGGCGTTCTCGGTGAGCCGCCTGGACCCGGCGGTGACGTTGAAGAGCCAGTAAACCTAGAGCGGCCGCAGCGCCGGCCAGCGGAGTTCGAAGCCTTGCGCGGCGAGGCGGCGTTGGAACTCCTCGAGCAGCGGTTTCTGGTTGCGGATCTCGGTGGGCAGGCGCTTGGTGCGCAAGCACTCCGCCGCCAGCGCGCCCGCCGCTTCGCCGATGTTCCACTCCACGGGGTGCAGACGGTAGCAACCGTTGGTGATGTGCGTCACGCCGAGGTTTTTCGCTCCCGCGATGAGATTACGCACGCGCTTGGGGATAAGGGCGCCGAGTGGGATCTGGAAGGGAAGCGAACTCACGTCGATGTAGTTGTCGCCGCCGGAGCTGGGGTGCAGATCGATGCGGTAGCTGCCCACGCCCACGGAGTCGAAGTACGCTTCCGCGCGCACGTCCTCACGCTTCAGGCCGGTGACCTTCATGCGAGCCTCCGTGCTGACATGCTGCTCAAGCACGGTGAACTCCGCCTGTATGCGGCGGGACTCCCGGATGTACGGATACTTCGCCAGTCCGTCTTCCGTCCCGGTGACATCCGGGCGCAGGCGCAGGCCTTTCCAGCCCTCGCCGCCGTCGGGCCGGGGAGCGGCGGTTTGCATCCAATAGACCAGCGACAAGCTGAGTTGGCGGCCCGATTCGAGGTGGCGTGCG
The DNA here is from genome assembly GCA_031969915.1 of Bryobacteraceae bacterium. Taxonomy (GTDB): domain Bacteria; phylum Acidobacteriota; class Terriglobia; order Bryobacterales; family Bryobacteraceae; genus DALYJJ01. Next base: position 16,132 of record DALYJJ010000106.1, read on the forward strand.
GCTTCGGCCTCCGGCACGTCGAAGAGATTGCCCAGCCAGTAGTCGTTCTGGGGCCAGTTGACGAGCGTGATGTCCGACGCGTAAGCGCCGGGCTCAAAATTGGCGCGGCTGGCGATGCGGCGATAGAGCCAGAGATTGAGGATGCCCGGCGGCGTGGGCTGCACCGTGGGGTCGAACGCGACGCTGCGGGGCTTGAGCGAGATGGGATCGCTCATCTGCCAACTGAGCAGGCGTCCGGGCCAGGCGGGCTTGAGCTGAGGAATGTACTGCACCCAGCGTTGGTACTGGTCCGGCTTGTCGATGGTGTGGTCTTCGCCGGGCAGGTAATCGAGCGCGAAGCAGACGGTGAAGGCCTGCATGTTGGCGGGCTGCGCATCTTCGGGAGCGCTGGGCTCGCCGGTCTGGCGGCGGGATTCGAAGCCGGTGACGTATTCGGTCCTGGTGGGCGGAAGGAGGTCTCCGAGTTCGGTGGCGTCGATGAAGAACGGGGCCGAGAGGGTGCGGGCAGAACCGGTTTCCCGGCTTCGGAACGTTACCGCTTTCACCGAGTCGCCGCTCACCAGGGCCGCGGTGGGCTTGTGGCGAAGCAACACGGTTAGGCTGCCGCCACTGACGTACGGGGCCAGGAGTTGCTCCAGGACGGCGAGGGACACGCGCGGTTCGTGCGTGATGCGCGAGACGCTGCCGTCGCCGGGGTTCAAGTGGGCGCGCGCCCTCGCCGGGGCGGTGAGCGGGAAGTGGTCTGCGTAGTAGCGGCGGACGGCGGCGCGGTAATCGGCGTAGCTTGCGGTACGCCCAAACATTTCGATCCAAGGATGTTCGTCGGGGGGCACCGACTGCGAGGTGAGCTGTCCGCCGATCCAATCCGTCTCCTCGGTCAGCGCGACGCGGCAGCCGGCGCGCAAGGCCGCCAGAGCAGCCGCACATCCGCCGGTTCCGCCGCCCACGACGACCACGTCAAAGGCGAGGTCGCGCGCCGCCGCCAGGGTGCGCGGGAGGGCGAGCAGGGACGGGGCGGCGTACAGGAATTGGCGGCGGTTCATAACAACCCGCTAGAATAGCGGATTCATGTCCCTGCCTGAGTCCGCCGCTGCGTTTCTCTCCGCGCAAGTCGAGCACGTGCGGCGGCTGCCGAAAATGAAGCGGATCGTGTTTCCGGAAGGCGGCGATGCGCGAGTCATCGGGGCCGCGGCGCGGCTCGCCAAGGATGGGTTAGTGAAGCCGATCCTGGTGGGGCCGAAACCGGCTTCCGCGCCCGAGGGCGTGAAGTTCGTGGACCCGATGACATGTTCTTCGACGCCGAAGTATGCGCAGGTCTATTTTGAGCGGCGCCGATCGAAGGGCGTGACCCAGACCGAGGCGCTGGAGACGATGCGGCGGCCGCTCTTCTATTCGGCGGCGATGGTGGCGTCGGGCGAAGCGGACGGGTTCGTCGGTGGGGCGGCGAACACGACGGCGGAGACCGTGCGCGCGGCGATTCAGTGCATCGGGCTGGCGCCGAAGGTGAAGACGGTGTCGAGCATGTTCGTGGTGGCGGTGCGGGATCGCCGGTACGGCCACCAGGGGCTGCTGGCGATGGCCGATTGCGCGATTGTGATCGACCCGACACCGGTGGAGCTGGCTGAGATCGCCATCGCCACGGCGGGAACGACGCGCACACTGATCGGCGCGGAGCCCGCGGTGGCGTTGCTCTCGTTCTCCACCAAGGGAAGCGCGAAGCACCCGTTCATCGACAAGGTGGTTGAGGCGCTGCGCGTGGTGCGCGCGCGGGCGCCGGAGTTGCACATCGACGGCGAGTTGCAGGCGGACGCGGCGCTGGTCCCGGAGGTCGGCTCTTCGAAGAGCCGCGGTTCCACGGTGGCGGGCCGGGCGAACACACTCATTTTCCCGGACCTGGCGTCGGCGAACATCGGCGCGAAACTGGTGGAGCGGTTGGGCGGAGCGGTCTGCTATGGACCCTTCCTGCAAGGGCTCGCCAAACCGGCGAACGACCTTTCGCGCGGATGTTCAGCGGACGATATCTATGGCGTCGCGCTGGTGACGGCGCTGCAATCCGAACAAGCGATGCAAGCCGCGGGGTGGTAAGCTGGCGGCGGCACCATGCTCCCGTTCCGGCTGGTTTATCACGAGGCGTACGACCTCAACTTCGGCTCGCACGTCTTTCCGTCGACCAAGTACAAGTTGATTCGAGCCCGGCTGTTGCGGTTGGGCGTGGCGCAGCCGGAGGATTTCGTTGAGCCGGAGCCTCCGCCGGACGAAGACCTGCTGCTGGTGCATGAGCCGGGGTGGGTGGAACGGCTGAAGAACGGGACGCTGAGCTTCCACGAGGTGCTGAAACTCGAAGTTCCGTATTCGCGGCAGATGGTGAATGCTTACTGGCTGGCTGCGGCGGGAACGACGCTGGCGGGGCGCATCGCGCTGGAGCATGGCGTCGGCTACAACGTCGGGGGCGGATTTCATCACGCGTTTCCAGGACACGGAGAAGGGTTCTGCGCCATCAATGACGTGGCGGTGGCGATCCGGCGGCTGCAGAAAGACGGACTGATCGAGAAAGCGCTGGTGATCGACTGCGACGTGCACCACGGAAACGGAACGGCGGCGATCTTCGCGGGCGACAAGAGCGTGTTCACCATGTCGATTCACCAGTTGAACAACTACCCGGCGGAAAAGCCGCCCTCGACCATCGACATCCACCTGGCCGACGGCGTCGCGGATGCGGAGTATCTGCAGAAGCTGAAGGGTCCCTATGAAATGGCGGTCTCCGGATTCCGGCCGGATCTGGTGATGTACGTGGCGGGCGCTGATCCGTACATGGACGATCAACTCGGCGGATTGTCGCTGACGCTCGAGGGGCTGAAGGCGCGCGACCGGCTGGTGATCGACACGGCGCTCCGGTATCGCGCGCCGGTGGCGATTACGCTCGCGGGCGGCTACGCCTACGAACTCATGGACACCGTGGCCATCCACTACAACACGGCGGTGGCCGCGAAAGAATCGCTGGAAGAGGCTGGGTGGCGGGCGGCCGGGGCGTAGATGATCGCCGTCGTGATCCCGGCGTACCGGCCAGGCGCGGCACTCGGCGGCATCGTCGCGCGCCTGGCGGAACGGTTTCCGGTGATCGTGGTGGACGATGGGAGCGGCGAGGCGTACCGGCCGGTGTTCGATTCGCTTCGCGGCGCGACGGTTCTGCGGCACGAGGGGAACCGGGGCAAGGGCGGCGCTCTGAAGACCGGATTCGCGCACGCCGCGGCGGCGTTCGAGGCGCTGACGGGCGTGGTTACCGTGGATGCCGACGGCCAGCACCGGGTGGAAGACGCCTTTCGTGTGGCGGAAGCGCTGGAGCGCGAACGGGACGCCCTGGTGCTGGGGGCGCGGGCGTTTGACGGCCCGGTGCCGTTCCGAAGCCGATTCGGCAACGAAGCGACGCGCCTGGTGATGCGCTTTGTCCTGGGGCGCGCCCTGCAAGATACGCAAACCGGGTTGCGTGGGATTCCGGCTGGCTTGCTGGATGAACTCGTGCGGCTGCCGTCGAACGGCTACGAGTACGAACTCGACATGCTCATCGCGGCGAAGCATCACCGAACGCGCGTGGTGGAGGTGGGGATTGCGACAATCTACGAAGACGGCAATCCCAGTTCGCATTTCAACCCGTTGCTCGATTCACTCAAGATCTACTTCGTTCTGCTCCGCTTCGGCTTCGTCGCCCTGCTCACGGCGCTGGTGGACAACGCGGTCTTCTACTTCGCCTGGCGGGCCACAGGCGACGTGTTGCAGTCGCAGGTGACAGGCCGCGCCGCGGCGGTGGCGTTCAACTACCTGGCGGCGCGCCGAGCGGTGTTCCTCTCGCGCGAGCCGCATGGATCGACCTTTCCGCGTTACCTGGCGCTGGTGTTGTTGAGCGGCGGCGTTTCCTACGCTCTGATCCGAACGCTAGAGCCCTTCACTGGCGTGTTCCCCGGCAAGCTGATGGCGGAGACGGCGCTCTTCCTGGTGAACTTTCTGGTGCAGCGGGATCTGATCTTCACCAGGCGGGGAAAGGCCACGGATTGGGACGCCTACTATCGCAGCACGACGCCGACGGCGCATCTTACACGGCGTTACACGCAGCGGGCGCTGCTGGAGATGCTGGGGCGGTGCCGGCCGGCGGGGGAGATCCTGGAGTACGGAGGCGCCAATAGCTGCTTCGCCGCGGCGGTCCTCGATGCTGTGCGCCCGGCGCGGTACGTCGCGGCCGACACGAACGGGTACGGCCTAGCCTTGCTGGCGGGGCGGCTGGCGGCGGTGGAAGGCCGGCACGCCGATGTGCTGGAAGGCGCGTCGGCGCCGAAGGCGGACGTGGTTTACAGCGTGGGGCTGATCGAGCATTTCGATCGCGAAGGCACACGGCGCGCCGTGGAGACGCATTTCGAGTCGGCGCGGGAGTTCGTGCTTCTGTCGTATCCGACGCCGACGTGGCTCTACCGGGTGGCGCGCGCGGCGGCGGAAGCGGTGGGTCTGTGGCGGTTTCCGGACGAGCGGCCGCTCGCGCGCGCCGAGGTGATGGAGGCGGTTGGGCCGCGGGGTGAACTGATCGAGGAGCGGCTCTTGTGGCCGCTGGTGTTTACCCAGCGCATGATGCTGTTCCGCGTCACTCCACGACGAAACGGTCGAGATCGATAAAGCCCTTGACGATGCGCACGCGAAGGATGTGCGGGCCGGGCGAGAGGCCGGCGAAGACCGTTGCGGCCTGCCACTGCACTTGGTCGGCGAACTGACTCACCTCGCCGCGGGGCTGATCGTCGATGAACACGCTGGCGCTGCCACGGTTCGGAGCCTTGGTGAAGAACCAAGTGAACTGCGTGCCAGTGAAGCGGATGGAGAACTCATCGCCTGGACGGTCCGAATAGGTGACCGTTCCATCGGTGGCCTCTTTGAACTGGGTGTCGCGCGCCCAGGCGCCCCGGTAGTCGACGGCGGTCGCGCTATCCTCGTGCGCTCCGGGCAGGGCGGTGAGCAGGTGGGGAGAACTGTTCCGCGAGGCACGCAGCTTCCCCACGTAGTAACGGCCGGCGACGAACTCGGGATCGGTGTAGAGCAGCAGGAACTGCCTGGTGAACGTCCGGGCCGGCTTGGCGGCCGGCGATTCGGGGTTGAAGGCCACGACGTACTCCGCACCGTGATGGCGGACGAGGTCGAAATCGTCGGCGGGCGACGTGGAGCGGCGCAGAGCGCGCCAGAACGAATCGGAGTGCCAGGAGTTGGTGACCGCGAGTCCGCGGAGCTCCCCGATGGCGTTGCCTTCGAGGAAGGCGACGCGGGGCGCGCCAGGCTTGGCGTTGAGATAGTCGATGACCTTGCGTTCGTCGGGGAGCGGAGTGGCGGTGAAGTCGCGGTGGTAACCGCCGGCGGCGGGAAGGAAGCGGAGGTTGACGGCGAAGAGGACCGCCAACGCGGCGGCGAAGATCCGGCTCCGCACGAACGCGGCGGGGATGAGGGCGATCGCGAGCAGCGGATAGATATAGCGCGCGTACGATTGTCCGGCGAAGACCGCGAAGAAGCAGACGAGGGTCACGGTCATCGCGGCGGCGGCGGGGAAGGGCCAGCGGCGGCCGAATGCGACGAAGGGGATGGCGAGCAAGGGCAGAAACTGGAACGCGAAGC
>DALYJJ010000107.1:0-1800 GCA_031969915.1 Bryobacteraceae bacterium
TAATCCTACCGGAGGGGGCCGGCGTCAGGCCGGGTGGGGAGGGCGGGCGCAGGATCCTTGGCGGGCGTCGCAGCCAGAGTGCGCCAGCGGAACATGATGGTGGCGGGCAGCTTCTGGCCGGAGCCGGGAATCAGGAACACGTTGCGCACGCCCGCGGGAACGGAGACGGCGCGAAGGCCGGGCAGGCGGAAGGGGCTGGGGTTGATCTGCGTGCGGGAGGTGCCGGGCACGGGGTAGAAGCCGGCTTCGAGCAACTCGCCGGCGATGCGGCCGGAGGCGCCGTTGAAGGTGATTTCGGCGAGGTCGATGCCGATCAACTGGTAGGGACGGGCCTCCATGTTCGAGCGCGCGAAGGCGATGCGGCCGGTGAGCAGCGCGCCCTTCGGTAGGAAGGTCACGCCTTTGTGCTTGCCCTCGCGGGTGAGGACGAAGCGCACGGGATCGCCGATGGCGAGAGCGGCGGTGTCGAGGGGCGTCTCCAGACGGGCATCGAGGGAGATGCCTTCGGGAACGGTAATCTCCACGGGCGCGGGCGGCGGGACGGCGGGCGCGGCCGCGACCTCGGGCGCTTCGTCGAAGATCAGGGTGGATTCGCCGGCGTACTGGCGGCAGTTGGCGAGGCGGATGAAGTTCTTCGATTCGCCGCCGTTCACATCGACGAGCAGCGTTTCGGCGGTTGCGGGAAGCAGGTAGGGCACGCCGCCGATCTCGACCTTCCGATAGTCGATGATGTCGGCCGAGGAACGAACGGGAAGATTCGGCGGGATATCGAAGGCTTCGATGGAGAGGCGCACCACTTCCTCAGTGGCTGTGTCCGCCCAGAACGAGCCGCGGTAGCCGGCGATCCCTTTCTGCTTGTCCACATTCATCAGGAAGGTACTGCGGAACTGTGGCACCTCATAGCTGTAGCGATGCACGGGCCGGCCGTTGATCACCTCTTCGCCTTCATAGCGGAAGGTGGGCGTGTCGGAGCGGAAGACGTTGGTGGCGAAGCCCGCGAAGAGGCCGGTGCCGAAGGAGCCGCGCTGGGAGAGTTCTTCGATGGGCTTCTCTTCGAACTTCGTCTCGCCGGGCCAGGCGAACATCTCTTTGCCATCGACATAGGCCACTTCGATGCGCAAGGTGTCCTCCAGGCGGAAGCGGCGCGTTGGGTTGGCGCGCGAGGAGCGCTCAAAGGTCTGGGTACAGGTGTAGTTCGGCAGGCGGGTGAGGGTCTGCGACATCTTCGCGCGAACGCGGCCCAGGCGGACGAACTCCTCCGGCATCACGGACGCAGGTTGTTGCGCGAGCCCCAGGGCGGAGACGAGGAGGCAAGCGGCGCCTCTCACCATGAGCGCCATTATAGCGGGGGCTGCTACGATGCCCTGTATATGGCGACCAAGGTCACGGTATTCAACAATGGGCCGATCCGGATCGAAGGAGAGTTCGAGATCTACGACGCGGCGGGGAATCAGTACGGACTCGCGGGGCGGACGGTGATTTCGCTGTGCCGCTGCGGCTTTTCGGAGAACAAGCCGTTTTGCGACGGGAAGCACGGCGTGAAGGGGTTCGAATCGCAGTGCCAGGCGCGGGAGTTGCCGCCGCCGAAGCCGAAGGTGTAGCACGGCGCTGTGGTCAGAGACCGAAGGTAACAGGGGGTTGTTAGGGATGAAACGAACGTCCAGCCTGGTATTGGCGGCGGCGCTTGCGCTGGCCGTGGGTTGTCAGCAGAAGCCGGCGGCTTCGAATGAGCCGGCGGCCCCGAGTGAGCCGGGGGCGGCCGCACCTGCGGCGGGAACGGCTCCCGCGCCGGCGGGCGGG
>DALYJJ010000107.1:1810-21617 GCA_031969915.1 Bryobacteraceae bacterium
AGCTCGAGCGCGTGACCGACTCGGACCTCTCGCCGGCGGGCGGGGAGGCGGCGAAGAGCGCCGCCGAGCCGGGCCGGAGTCTGACGCCGGCCGCGGCGCCCGCACCGAAGCCGCTGACGATCCCGGAAGGCGCGGCGATCAAGGTGCGCACCACGACGGCGATTTCGACGAAGTCGCACAAGACGGGCGATTCGTTCGTGGCCACGCTGGCGGAGCCGATTGCCGTGGGCGAGGAAGTGGTGGCGCCGAAGGGCGCGACGGTGCGCGGCAAGGTGGTGGAAGCCGACGAGGGCGGACGAGTGAAGGGGCGTGCGACGCTCATCGTGCGCCTGACGGCGGTGGAGGTGAGCGAGGGCAAGACGGTCGAGATCGCCACCGGCACGCACGCACGGGAGGCCAAGAGCACGGTGAAGAAGGACGCGCTGAAGGTGGGCATCGCGAGCGGCGTGGGCGCGGCGATTGGCGCCATCGCGGGCGGCGGCAAGGGCGCGGCGATCGGCGCGGGGGTGGGCGCGGGCGCGGGCACCGGTACGGTGATGGCGACGCGCGGCGAGCCGGCGGCGATCCCCGCCGAGTCATTGTTGACGTTCAAGCTGACGGCGCCGGCGAAGGTGCGGTAAGGGAGCGCGCTGGCCGCGGGTTGGCAGAAGTTTCAGATCCGGCGGAACGCGACGACGCTAGCGCGGGCGGTTCTTGCGGATAGATTCCAGGATCTGATCGAGCGTCATATCCTTCTGCCATTGCTCGCGGTCACGTGTGTAGTCACCGGTCCCGGAGCGATGCAAGCGCAAGAAACGCGCCAGGCCATCAGGGCCCAATTCGCGCTGAAGGAGATCAAGGGCGTGCCGCTCGAACTGGTCGTCCGTCAATTGGTCGATGGCGATCATAGTCCTTGCTCCTTGATCCAAGATAGCGGGTTCCTTACGGGAATTCGAGGCAAGTCAGTTGTCATTTCAGACCACGACATCCCGAACGCGCGGTTCGCGGCGCCAGGCTCCGCCCGCCACCGACGAAGGCGGGCGACGTCGCGGTTCAGCCGGGCGGTGAAGCTGGTGGCGCGGCGGCCCTGACTTTCTCCCAGGGTTCGACGTGGGCGCGACGGGTCCACTGTTCGTAACGGGCGGCCAGGCGGGCGGCGCGGTCCGGGTGGCGGGGGGCGAGGTTGTTCGATTCGGTGCGATCGGCTTCGAGGTCGAACAGTTCCCAGGCGCCGGGGTGGCGGGACACCAGTTTCCAGCGGCCGTCGCGGATGGCGCGGTTGCCTTCGTGTTCCCAAAAGAGGGCGTCGCGGCGTTTGAGTTTGCCGCCTGTGAACGCGGGGCGAAGGCTGGTTCCCTCCATGGGTGTGGCCGCGTCGTAGCGGGCGCCGGAGAGATCGACGCAGGTTGCCATGATGTCGATGAGGTGACCGGGCTGGTGAGAGATCGTGCCGGGGCGGGTGCGGCCGGGCCAACTGGCGATCAGAGGGGTGGCGATACCGCCTTCGTGGACCCAATGTTTGTAGAGGCGGAACGGGGTGTTGGAAGCAAGCGCCCAGGGGACGCCGTAGCTCTGGTAGGTGTCCTCCGGGCCGGGAAGGACGGACGGCAGATTGCCGGTGCGCACGGGACGACCGTCGCGGGTGAGGCGTGGAACGTGCAGTCCTTTGGCGTTGGGCCCGAGTTCCTCGGCGCAACCGCCGTTGTCGGCTAAGAACAAAACAAGGGTGTTCTGTTCCTGGCCCGTTCTCCGCAAGGCGTCCGCGAGGCGGCCCACGCCCTGGTCGAGGCGGTCGACCATCGCGGCGTACACTTCCATGCGGCGCTGCTGCCAGTCCTTATGGGGCGCGCCGGACCAGGCAGGAACCTGGGGGTCCCGAGGCGACAACGGCCAACGGCGGTCGACGATCCCCATTTCGATCTGGCGGCGATGGCGGTCCTCGCGCAAGCGGTCCCAACCCTCGCGGTAGCGGCCCCGGTAGCGTTCGATGTCCTCGGGCAGTGCGTGGAGCGGCCAATGCGGCGCGGTGTAGGCCGCGTAGAGGAAGAAGGGATTCCTCGCGGCGGCCGCGTTCTCGATCGAGGACACGGCATGGTCCGTGATGGCATCGGTGTAGTAGAAGCCGGACTCGGCCCGCATGGGAGCGTTGCCCCGGGCGAGCGAGATCGGGTCGAAGAAGCTGCCCGCACCATGGATGGTACCGAAGAACTCGTCGAAGCCGCGCTGGAGCGGCCAGTTATGCTGTGACCCGGTGACGGGAGTGACGTGCCACTTGCCGGAGATCATGGTCCGGTAGCCGGCGGTCTTGAGGACCTCGGCGATGGTCCGGCACTTGCGGTTGAGATCACCGGTGTAGCCGGGGAAGGGTTTCGGGTTGTCGACCATGTGGCCGACGCCGGTCTGATGCGGGTAGAGCCCGGTGAGCAGGCTGGAGCGCGTAGGGCAACAGCGGGCGGTGTTGTAGAACTGCGTGAAGCGGACGCCGGTGCGGGAAAGCGCATCGATGTGCGGCGTGCGGATTTCGCCGCCGTAGCAGCCGATATCGGAGAAGCCCATGTCGTCGGCGAGGATGACCACGACGTTCGGACGCGCGGGGGCGGCGGCGGAAGCGGCGGCGCCGGCGGCGGCGTGGAGGAACTGGCGGCGTAGCATTTTCAGGCCATGTTATCCCGAACGGGGGCGGCCGCCGCGGGGGCGCGGATGTATAATCGCCGTGCCGAAGGTAATTTTATGGTTTCCTACCGTTTTCTCCTTTTCTCCTGCGCGTTGCTGCCGGCCTTTCCTCTCGCGGCGCGCGACTACTTCGTCTCCGCGTCGGGCGACGATGCCGGCGCCGCGACCGAGGCCGCGCCGTGGCGGACGCTGGCGAAGGTGAGCGCCGCGAGTTTCCAGCCGGGCGACCGCATTCTGCTCGCAGGCGGACAGACGTTCGCGGGTCCTCTCGAATTGGGCAAGGACGACCGGGGGACGGCGGCGCGCAATATCGTCGTGACGTCGTACGGAGCGGGGCGCGCGGTGATCGACGGGGGCACGGGACGGGCGGTGACGATCGACGGGTGCGACCACGTGGTGGTGAGGCGCTTGAAGCTGGTGGGCGCGGGGCGCAAGACGGGGAACACGGCGGACGGCTTGTACCTGGGCCATTCGACGGGTTCGACGGTGGAGGAGATTGAGGTCACCGGTTTCCGCCACTCCGGCGTGGAGATCAGCGGGACCGAAGACGCACGGATCGTGAGGGTGCACGCGCACGGGAACGGCTTTGCGGGCATCCGCTCGGGTGGCGATCTTTCGAAGAATCTCTACATCGGCTACTGCCTTACGGAGAACAATCCGGGCGATCCGACGATCCGCAAGAACCACAGCGGGAACGGCATCATCGTGAGCAGGACCGAAGTCGCGCTGGTGGAGTTTTGCGAATCGCGGTTCAACGGCTGGGACCAGCCGTGGACGGGGAACGGGCCGGTGGGCATCTGGACGCACGACGCGGACCGGGTGGTGATTCAGTACAACATCGCGCATCACAACCGGAGCACGGCGGCCGACGGCGGGGGATTCGACTTCGACGGCGGAGTGACGAACTCCGTGCTGCAGTACAACTACTCGCACGACAACTACGGGTCGGGTTACCTGATCTGCCAATACGACGGCGCGCCGCGCTTTGCGAACAACGTGGTGCGCTACAACGTGAGCCAGGACGATGGGCTGTTCGATCACAACGCGGGCATCTTCGTGTGGGTGGGCGGCAAGGACATGGAGAGCACGCTGGTGCACAACAACACGATCTGGAACACGAAGGGCTCGGCGGTGGCGTACGGCGTGGACAAGCGCTATGCGAAGCCGATGCCGGAGGTCACGTTCTACAACAACATCTTCGTGAGCCAGGGGCCGCAGATTTTTTCGCGGACCGAGGGAGTGGGGAAGGTGGGGACTTTTCGCGGCAACCTCTATTGGGCGATGGGCGAGCGCGGCTTCCGCGTGGAAGGGTACAAGTCGCTCAAGGAGTGGGCGGACGCCACGGGACAGGAGACGATGAACGGGAAGCTGGTGGGGTTGTTCGCGGATCCGGCCTTGGATAAGAGCGGCCACGGGCTGCTCACGAATCCCGAGGATCTGAAGCGGCTCATCGAGTACCGGCTGCTGCGAGGGTCGCCGGCGGCGGGGGCGGGGTTGGATCTGCGGAAGGCGTTCGGCATCGATCCCGGGCGCGTGGATTTCTACGGGAGCCGGTTGCCCGCGCAGGGGCCGTTGACGATCGGGGCGCACGAAGCTTTGGAGAAGTGAAGGGGGCAGGCGATTACGCGGGAGGGGCCGCGCCGGACGAGGCGGGGCGCAGACCGAGGAACACCTCGTGCCCGGTGTCGCCGTACGAGCTGTGCCCGAACGGGACTGCGAGGGGATCGAAGCCGGCGGCCGCGATCAGTTCCAGCCAGACCGTCCTCGGGAACAGGCCCATGATGTGACGTTCGTGGACGACCTCGACGGCTCCGTTGGCGTCTCTCAACAGATACGCCATGTCGGTCAGATACGTGCCAGTCCCTGGGCCGGGACGCCACCGCCATTCGAGGTAGCGCGCGGCGCGGCCGTTCCCATCGCTACCGCCGGCTTCGGCGCCCGGCAGGAACGTCTCCTCGACGAAATCCGGCTGGAACAGTGCCACGCCGCCCGGGGCGGCATGCGCGAAGGCGGTGGCGATGGCTTGGGCGAGGTCCGCGCGCGAGGTCATGTAGCCGACGGCGTCGTGCACCAGAACGCAGTCGAAGGTACGGCCCAAGCGGACGGACCGCATATCACCCTGAACGTGCTCACACTCCGGGTTTGATCGACGGCTCAGCGCGAGCATGGCCGGTTCCAGGTCGACGAGAGTACATGCCAAGGCCGCCTTCAGGTGGGAGGAGTTGTGCCCGCCGCCGCTGCCGAGGTCAAGCAGGGTTTGAGGCGGCCGGCGGCAGTGGGCCTGGAACAAGCGTTGATAGAAGGCAGCCGCTTCGGCGTAGCCAGAAGGCGGCGTGAGAAGGGGATACCAGTCCGCCAGGTCGCGGTAGAGCCGGAGGGCCGGACTGGGAGATGAACCGCTTTCTTCTTTGGGCATGCGCATTCCCGCTGGATGCCAACCGGAGCCCATGAGGGCGCCTGCACGTTATTCTGATGCAGTGGCGCATCTGGAGCTAGTGGCTCTCGCGCGATGTGCAAATGCGGACGCTGCCTGGCTAAGTGTTCCGCGCGAGGCGGCGGCGCAGGAAGCGGAAGACCTCGGCGGGCACTTCGGGGAGGGTCTCCTTCCGCCAATAGAATTGGGCGTACCGCAGCCAGTAGCGGGGCCAGGCGAGCGGGGGGGCGCCGCTGCGGAGCCAGCGGAAGTTGAGTTCCTTGAGCATGGCGGCGATGCCGGGGACCGGTTCGCCGCGCACCAGGGCGGTCTTCAGTTCCTCGTGCTGCCAGGCGGGGACGGGAATCGAGCTGAGCTGCGCGGATGTCTCTTCGGGAATGGCGGCGAAGGACTGGTCGGCGAGGGCCTCCACGGCTTTGGCCAGCAGGGCGACGACGCGGAGGCGGCGGGCTTCGGCGATGACGCCGGTCCAATCGACGCCTGCCCGCAGCAGCCACGCGGCATCGGCGATCCAACGTAGCGGGGCGATGGGATTCCAGGCCAGGCCGTGGGTACAGGTCTGGAGGAACAGATGGGTGGGGTGAGGGTGGAAGACGTCGAGGTCGAGGAAGCGGGCGGGGAGGGCGCGGCGCCAGACTTCGGCATCCGCGCCGGGCGCGCAGGCCCAGTAGAGGAAGTTCCAGTGAAGATCGACCTCGCAATTGGCCCGGCGCAGGGGCAGGGCGTGGCGGAAGGAGAGGAACTCTTCGCAGAAAGGCCGCGGGGCGTAGGCGCCGGGGGCGAGAGTCCAGCCGCCGGCCATCGCGATCTCCCAGGCCTGCGGAAACGATTCGCGCGGCACGTGGACATCGACATCGCGCATGGGGCGCAGACCGGCGTCCGGGTAGGCGGCGGCCGCAAGCGCCGCGCCTTTGCCGAGCATCACCGGGATGCCGCGTTCGCGAAGCCGTTCGACGAGGGGTCTCACGCCGTGAAACAGTTTCTGATTCTCGGCCCAGAACTTGCGGCGGATGCCGAGCAGCCGGCCGCGCGCGGGGTGCTCGATGCCATGACGGGTCAGGTTGAAATGCACGAGCGAGAGTAAGCGGAAGGAGCCTTCGTCCAGGCCTTCGAGCCCGCCGGCGGCGAACCACCGTTCCCAAGCGGCGCGGGCCGGGCCGGGCTCGCCGGCGAGGGCCGCTTCGAGCAGCAGAGACTGGCGAGGGGTGGGAAGGGCGCTCTCGCCGTTCACCGCTGGGCGCCCGCTTTCTCCGCGGCCAGCCGGCCCTCGAGCAAGCGCCAGGCCTCATCGGCGTGCCGCAGAACATGCGGCTCGTGGCTGACGATGAGGACGGACGGGCGGAAGGGCAGGCGGCGAAGGTTGTCCATGAGTTCTTCGATGCCGGCTTCGTCGAGGTGATTGGTGGGTTCGTCGAGAACCAGGAGTTCGGGCCGGCGGAAGAGGGCGCGGGCGATGGCGATGCGCTGGCGCTGGCCGCCGGAGAGTTGCAGGCCGCGGTCGCCGGCAAGGGTTTGAAAGCCGTTGGGGAGAGCGGCGATGAAGCGGTGCGCGCCGGCCTGGGCGGCGGCCTCCTCAATCGCGGCCGGTGCGGGGGAGGGGTCGCCGTAGGCGATGTTGTCGGCGAGGGAGCCGTGGAAGATGAGCGGGTCCTGGGGCACGAAGGCCATGCGCCGGCGCAGTGCCTGGAGGTCGAGATCGTCATAACCGGCGGCGCCGGCGGTGAGGCGGCCGCGCGAAGGGCGATAGAAGCCGGCGAGGAGGTGGAGGATGGTGGACTTGCCGGAGCCGTTGGCGCCGAGCAACGCGGTAGTGCGGCCCGGTTCGAGGACGAGATCGACGCCGCAGAGGAGCGGCGCATCGTCGCGGTAGCGGAAGTGGACGTCTTCCAGGCAGACCGGGCCGAGGCGTGGGGCGGTGAGGCGTCCGCGGTAGGCCGGCGCGGGTGGGGCTTCCTCGCGGAGAGCGGCCAGCGCCCGCAGGGACCGGGCGCCGGAGATCAGTTGGGGAGCTGCGCCGAGCGCGGTGCGCACATAGCCGGCCACGAGCACAGCGGCGAAGTAGAAGGCGACGAGTTCGCCCAACGACGAAGCGCCGCCGGCGACGCGGCGGCCTCCGAGCACGAGGATGAGGACGGTGACGGCGACGGTGAGGAAGCTCTGGCCGTGGCCGTAGGCGGTGTCCAGCCAGGCCATTTCGACGCTGGCGTCGCGCAGGGTGCGGAAGCGGGCCTCCTGGCGTTCGGACTCGTAGCGTTCAGCGGCGCTGAGGCGGGTGAGGTCCATCGCGGAGAGCAGAAACCAGACGCCGCGGCTGAAGGATTCGAAGGTGGCGCGGAAGCGTTCGTGGCGCTCGTGGAGGCGGCGGCGCAGCAGGCGCGAGACGAGGAAGAGCGCGGGCCCGGCGGCGGCCAGGATGGCGGTGAGGAAGGGCTCAAAGAAGAACAGGACCGCGGTGACGGCGGCGGCGGAGAGAGCGGCGGGCAGCAGGTGCGCGATGAGCGCGTTGCTCATCATGTCGATGCGCTCGGTGTCCTGCACGACAGAGGCATGGATGCGAGCGGCGTCGGTTCGGGTGAAGAACGAACGCGGCGCTTCGTACAGCCAGGCGAGCCATTCGCGGCGCAGGGTGAGGATGACGTCCTTGGTGAGGCGCAGGCCGCGGTAACGAACCCACAGCGCGAGCGCGAGGCCCGCGGCGTGAAGCGCGAGGAGCGCGGCGCCGGCGCGCAGGATGCCCGGGCGGTCCGCCGCGGGGAGCACGGTGTCGAACAGGTGGCGCAGCGTGAGCACGAAGGGGACGGTGAGGGCGGACTGCGCGAGGGCCGCGGCGAGGGTGAGCGCCAGTGGGCCGGCCACGGGGCGGTAGCGGAGAAGGTATTCGCGCCACAGGTTCATGGGGCCTCGCCTTCCGGCTTGGCGCGGCGGCGGTCGATGGCGGCTTTGGCGAGGCGCGCGTAGTCGGCGAGGTTCTCGCGCTGGAGCCGGGTGTAATTACGGTCGTGGATGCGGCGGCGCGCGACGACCTGGTCCACGTGAGCCTCTTCAAGTCCGGCGGCCCGCGCCCGGGCGACCCAATCGATGAACTCGCCGGCGCGCAGCGATTCGGCGAAGGGTCCGGTGCGAATCCAGGCGCCGCGGCGGAACAGACACGCGGAAGGGAACTGGCCGGACTGCGGGAGGCGCGCGACGCCGGAGGCGTGATCGAACTGCTCCACCCAGCCGTAGACGATGTCCGCGCCGGGGTTGTCGCGGAAGCAGGCGAGTTGGCGTTCCAGCTTATCGTCCAGCCAGAGGTCGTCGGCGTCGAGGAAGGCGATGAGCGAGCCCCGGGCGGCGTTCACGCCGCGATTGCGAGTCGCGCTGACGCCTTGATGAGCGGCGGGCAGGAGGCGGACCCGGTCGCCGAACCCGGCGGCGATGCGGAGGCTGCCGTCGGTGGAGCCGTCGTCGGCGACGATGATCTCATCGGGGGCCATGGTCTGCGCCAGGACGCTCTGGATGGCCTGGTGGAGAAAGCGTTCGCCGTTCCAGACGGGAATGACCACGGAGATGGTGGGCGCGGCGAACTCGTCGAAGCTGTTCCAGGGCGCGAGCGGAGCGGTGAGGCCGGCGGCGCGGCGGCGGCGGATGGAGCGCATGAGTGCATCCTGCATGCCGAGACCTGTGGGAGCGGGGCCGGCGGTCATGCCGCCGGGGTGGATGCGGTACTCGAGCGTGACGTCGCGCAGAACCACCAGGGGGAGGTCCTTCTCGCGGACGCGGAGGAAGAAGTCGACGTCCTCGGCGAACCGCAAGGACTCATCGAGCGGGCCGGCGCGGTCGAAGACGCCGCGGCGATAGAGCCCGGCGCCGAGGTTGATCATGGGCAGGCGGGCGTCGGGCGTTTCCCAGTTCAGGTCAGGGAGCGCGGAGCCGGGCTCGGGGCGCCAGCGGACGCGGCCGTGAACCACTTGCAGGGCGGGGCGGAGGGCCATCCAAGTGAGTTGGAGGCGCAGCTTGTAATCGGGCCACCAGTCGTCGGAATCGAGCAGGGCGATGAAGTGGCCGCGGGCGGCGCGAATGCCGGCGTTGCGGGCGGCGGACGGCCCCCGGCAGGGTTGGCGGAGGACGGTCACCCCCGGCTGTTGCTCCGCCCAGGCGGGCGAGCCGTCGGTGGAGCCGTCATCGACCACGATGATCTCGAGGTCGCCGGCCTGCTGGCGGGCGACGCTCGCCAGCGCCTCGGGAAGGAACGGGAAACCGTTGTGGCACGGGATGACGACGCTGACGAGCGGATCCATGGTGGTTCGTCAGCCCCGGAGGAGCCTCAGGATGGCGGCGGGGATCTGCGGGAGATCGACGCCGGCGTTGAGCCGGTAGACGGGCAGGGCCCGCACGAGCTTCGATACTTTGCGCATGATCAGCGCGGAGTCCTCGGCCAAGTGGAGGATGGTGGTGGGAGCGATGGCAGCGAGGGCGTCCATGGGACGCGCCGGGACGATGGTGGTGTCGCGGAGGCCGGTGACTTTGGGCAGCAGGATGGCGCGGAGGGGGAAGCCGGCGGTGAGTTTGGCGGGGCAGTGGCGAACGAGGAAGGTCATGGCTTTCTCGCCGTTGGCGAGGCCGCCAGGATTGGCGAGAAGGGGGCGCAGGAAGGGCAGGCGATCGAGATTGTCCGCTTCCACTTTCGCGGCATTGTAGAGGCTGTAGGCGTGCGGGGTTTCGCAATCCGCGGCAATGTAGTCGTCGCCGGCGTAGAGCAAGTCCGAATCGAGGCAGGCGAGGGTGGTGGTCGATTTGCCCGAGCCGCTGAGGCCGGCGATGAGCACGCCGCCATCGGGGAGTCCGGCGGCTCCCGCGTGCAGGGGCTGGAGCGGGGTGGCGGCGGACCAGAAGTGCATCAACAGGCGCATGGGAAAACTGCGCTCCCACCAGGGGAGGTAGGCAAGTTTGGGCAGCCAGTAGAGGCCGCGGCGGAGGTCGCGGTCGTAAGCGGTGAGGATGTCGACGCCCGGTTCGTAGTGGAAGCGGAAGCGGCCTTCGCTGAAGCCGAGGATGCGGCCGCGGGTCCAGTAGCGGTCGTTGGTCCATGGGGGCGGCGGCATGGCGGTGGCGGGATGGTCGTTGGTGAAGAGATGGACGGTGAGGGCGGGGGGCTCCCGTTCGGGGATCAGCAGATGCGACCAGGCGGGGAGGAGCGCGTCCGCCAGGGCGGCGGTGGCGAAATGGAAGCGGGCGGCGGCGGGGCCGGCGGAGACGTGGACGGTGGGAGCGCCGGGCTCGCGGGCGCGGTCGAAGGCGGCGAGGGCGGCATCGAAGAACGACGCGCCCGCGGCCTCCGTTAGTGCACCGGCCGTTTGGGCCATCCGGCCTCGTCGACGTCGTGGATCGGATCGAGCTGGATGAGGTCGGCCATGTCGCCGAATTTCTCGAGCGCGGGGGGCTCGAAGGGGCCGGGAGGGGGAGTGAAGCCGTTGGTGGGTGGGGGCGGTCCGTCGGACTCCAGGATCAGGCCCTCGGCCGCAAGAGCTTCGACGAACAGGGCGATCCGCTGCCGGGCGTCCGGGGGGTCTACCGCCTGGGCGGCGAACAGATCGGCGAGCGGCGCACCGGAGAGGCCGTGTTCGAGAGCGCTCCAGATCGCGACGGCGCTGCCGCCAAGGCTGTAGTAGTTGCCGGTTTCCAGGTGGACCAGGACGGCCTCGTGATCGAATTGTTCGGACACGACAGCCTTCCGGTTGATCGCGTAGGACTTCATACAAACGGAGATAGACGATTGTAACTGGTTCGTTGTCGGCTTTGGTATCGGACCAATACTAGGAAGAAAGGCTTGGGCCGCGCGGGGTGGGTGGGTGAAATAAACCAGGAAACGTCTCGTCCGTCCCCGGTTTTCAGAGGGCGGCGGCGATGGTTTCGATTTCTTTGGGGGTGTTGTAGATGTGCGGGGAGAAGCGGATGCCGCTGGCTTCGCCGGCCGGGGTCAGGGCGACGGCCAGCGCGAGGCGGGCCCAGAGACGGTCGTGGAGAGCCTTGAGATCCTTGCCGGGAAAGTTGACTTTGATCACGGGGCCGGTGAGGGCGGGGTCGCCGGAGCCGCGGACTTCGGCGCCGGGGAGGTTGCCGAGCGCTTTGCGGAGGCGGTCCGCCAGGAAGCGGGCGCGGGCTTCGATTGCGGCGGGGCCCAGGGTTTCCAGGAAATCGAAGGTCCGCTCCATCGCCTTCAGACGCGGGTCGTCGCGCTGGCCCAGCAGTTCGAACCGGCGGATGCCTTTGCCGTCGTCGGTCCAGTAGCCGTGGCTGAGGATCGAGGGCGAGACCTGCTCCAGGCGTTCGCGCTTCAGGTACAGGATGCCGCTTTCGAGAGGTCCCATCGGCCACTTGTGCATGCTGCCGGTGAACGAGTCCATGCCGAGGGCGTGCAGGTCGAGGTTCATCCAACCGAAGGTCTGGGCGCCGTCGACGTGGAGCCACGCGTTGTGGCGGCGGGCGAGTTCGGCGAGGCCGTGGACGGGGTACATCAGGCCGGTGACGTTGGTGAAATGGGAGACGGCGATGACGCGGGTCTTCGGCGTGACGCGCTGGGCGAGGGAGTCGAATAGTTCCGAGGGGGAGCGGGCGCCGATGGGGACCGGGGCGGTGACCAGGACGGCTCCGGATTGGCGGGTGCGGAGCTTCCAGCTATCGCTGTTCGACGGGTGGTTGTGAGCGGTGATCAGCACTTCGTCGCCGGGTTTGAGCCGGAGGCCCTGGGCGATGAGGTTGTTGCCTTCGCTGGTGTTCCGGAGGATGGCGATCTCTTCGGCGTCGGTCTTCAAGTAGCGGGCGGCGCGAGCGCGGACGGTCTCGGCGAGGGTCTTGTACTGTTCGCGATTCTGGAAGGAGGGGTCGGCCTGAAAGTCACCGAGCGTTTGCAGGTACTGGCGCCAGACGGAGGAGGGGGCGGGCGCGATGTTGGCGGCGTTCATGTAGAGGAGGCCGTCCTTGAGGGGAAACTCTTTGCGAATCAGGTCCCAGTTCGGCGTGGCGGCGGCGCGGAGTTGCGGCGCGGCGAGCGCGGTAGTGATCAAGGACCGGCGGGTGAGTTCCATGGGTACCTCAAATGATAAACGGCGCCGGGCCAGCATCTGCCGGCCGGCGCCGTTGGGAGTGGGTGAAATAAACCAGGAAACGTCTCGTCCGTCCCCGGTTTAATTGCAGGTGCTGAGTTTGAAGGAGGCGATGTAGGTGCTCCAGTTGAAGCTGCCGTCCGAGGGGATGAACTGGGTGGTGAAGACCATCTGGCAGCCGTCCACCGGGTCCACGCTGATCGTGCTGTAATCGCCCCAGCGCGACAGGGTACCGGTCTGCGAGCCTGGGCCCACCAGGAGCGAGTTCTCGGCGCCCAGGGTACCGGCGGGATCGGCGGGCCCCCGGAAGGCGTACCGGATGCTCGGCTTGATGGAGGAACTGGAGACGTTGTAGCCGATGGCGATGCCGCCGGTCTTGTCCATCGCGGCGCTGCCCATCCAACGATAGTCGGATGTCGGGGCGTAGGTTCCTTGCTGGGAAAGAACCGGCGTGGCGGTAGAGACGTTCTGGCCGCTCGCATTCGTCAACACGTACCAGCGCACGCCGGAGGCGTTGTTCGCGGTGACGGAGTGGTTCACCAGCAGGCGTTCGGAGCCGCCGAAATTGCGGTAGCTCAGCCGGTACATGAGGCGGTCCGCCAGAGAGTCGAGCGTCCGCGTGGTGCCCTGCTGCGGGATGCAGGTGCCGCCGCCGCAGGCGCGCGTGAACGCCGCCACGCCGGAGACGGCGGTGGGGCCGCTCAAGGTCGCGGTGGCGTTACTCCAGTTGACGGTGAAGCGGAACGACAGAAGCTGGCTGGAAGAAATGCTGAGCAGCGGATTCGCGGTTCCGACGGGCAGCGTGGTGCCCTCCAAGTCGGCGGGAAGCAGGCTGGCCGCGCTGGTGGTGGTGGCGCAGGCCTGGCGGGCGGCGCCGCCCACCAACATCTGGGCGCGCTCGAAAGCGCAGACGCGGTTGCCACTGAAGGTCCGGCCGTTGCGGAACATGTTGTAGGTGATGTAATACGCGTTCGGCCAGACGCCCATCTTGGGATAGTCGTTGAAGTCGCGGCCGTAGGAATAGGCGTAGCGATAATAGGTGCCCGTAGGATCAGGGCCGGTGGAAACCGCGACGCACTGGGTGTAGGGCTGCGCGGAGACCGCGAACTGGGTCAGAATCCAGCGGTCGGCGAGTTGGTCGTACTGCACGATCGGATCGCCGTCGTTGTCGGATTCGCAACGGCCCCCGAAACCCGACCAAATCACGTTGCCGTTCTTCGGGAAACCGGAAACCAGGTTGAACGCAGTGATCTGATTGCTCGCGTCACGGGTCAAGGTGTAGACCGAGTAGCGGAGGTTGACCCACTGCACGTAATGGTTCGGGCCGAGGTCGCCGGTGGTGTCGGGCGGCGCCACTCGCGCATTCGGGTCCACCGGAGTGCCCGTGGTCGCGGCCGCGGTGGGAATCGAAGCGGTGCGAATTGGGCCCGTGCCGCCGGCGGCGAGGGGGTCAGTGAACGGCGCGTTGGCGTTGCCCACGTCAAACGGCCGGCCGGGTTCGAAGTCGCGGCCGCCGCGGGGCGGAGTCGTCGGACGGCGGTCCGGCAGGTCGCGAAGGGCGGCCGGCATGCGGTCCACCTTGTCGGGGAGGCTGATTTCGGCCCGATGCTCGGCGGACATCACGTCGCCGCGGCCCTGAGCGAGGGCGAGGGCGGGCACGAAAGCGATCATTGCGGACACGGCCGCTCGGGAACCCAGATGGAGGCTCATGATTCGTCCAGTATGGGCGTCGAAAATGTTACAAGTCAACACGGTTTATTCATTAATCCCGCGAATAAATGTCGTAGGAACGGCGGCGATGGGTCTACAGCGAGGCGACGAGCGCGGCCAGCAGCGCCGTACGGTCCGGGATGCGATCGATCAGGATGCTCTCGTTCGGAGCGTGGGCGCCTTCGCCGACCGCTCCGATGCCGTCCAGCGTGGGGCAGAGCGGGGCGGTGAAGTTGCCATCGGAGCCGCCGCCGGTCGAAGACTCCTCGAGTTCGACGCCCGCCTCGCGGGCGAGGGACTGCGCCTTTCGGAAGAGCGCCACTACGCCCTTGCTGCGTTCCATCGGGGGCCGGTTCAGACCTCCGGTCACGGTCAGTTTGCAGCGCTTGTCGATGGGCTTCAGGCCGCGGAATTTGCGGTCGAGGGCGACGGCGTCTTTCAGACGGGGAACGCGCATGTCGACTTCCGCGGAGGCCTGCGCGGCCACGACGTTGCTGCGGGTTCCACCGGAGATCACGCCGGGATTCACGGTGATTCCGCGGGCCAGATCGGTGAACGAAGCGATGCGTTCCAACTGGCGGGCGAGTTCGAGGATGGCGCTTGCGCCGGCGGCGAAATCGACGCCCGAATGCGCGGCGATCCCCTCCACGCTCACGGTATAGCCGCCGATTCCCTTGCGCGACGTCTTGTGTTTACCCGCCAGCCCGGTGCCGGGCTCGACCACCAGCACGGCCAGGCTCTGGCGGGCGGCCTCTTCGGTGAGCGGGCGCGAGGAGTGGCTGCCGACCTCCTCATCGGAGTTGAGCTGGAGAACCACCTTGCGGGCGATGGGAACATCGAGTTCGATGAGAGCGCGCATCGCGGTGACGAAGAACGCCACGCCGGCCTTCATGTCGAGCACGCCCGGCCCCCACAGCCGCCCGTCCGCCTGGCGCCAGGGCATGGTCTTGAGAGTGCCCACGGGCCACACGGTATCGCTGTGTCCGAGCGCGAGAATCTGGCCCTCCTTGCGCCGGCCGGGGAGCTTGAATTCGGCGCGCACATGCCGTCCGTATGGGCCACCTTTGAAGGTCTTCACCTTCGCGATGGGAGCGATCTCAGCGGCGAGGAGATCCACGTAGCGGTCGACGGCCGCGCGGTCGTCGCTGGGCGATTCGCACTCCACCAACTGGCGGAGCAGCGCGATCAGGCGAGGCTGGTTCTCGTTCACGTACGGCAGGAATTGGCGCATCGGCTGTTATAATAGCGATTCTCCATGAGCATCCTGGACATCCTCGAGATCCGCGATATCCTGCCGCACCGGTACCCGATGCTGCTGGTGGACCGGATCCTGGAGTTGGAGCCCGAACGGATCGTCGGGATCAAGAACGTGACCGTGAACGAACCGTTTTTCAACGGCCACTTTCCCGACTTTCCGGTGATGCCGGGCGTTCTGATCGTGGAAGCGATGGCGCAGGTGGCGGGTGTTCTGGTGCTGAAGTCGATTCCGGACCGCAAGAACAAGGTGGTGCTGCTGGCCTCGATCGACGGAGCGAAGTTTCGCAGGCCGGCGACCAGTTACGGATCGAGATGAAGGTGACCAGGCGGAAGGCAAGCGTGGCCAAGATGCACGGGCAGGCAACGGTGGACGGCGTGGTGGTGGCCGAGGCCGAAGTGATGTGCAAGCTGGCGGATCGCTCGCCAGGGGACGAGCCGGCGGCGCCCCCCGCGGCCGGCTGATCGAGCAATGCCCATCCACCCGACGGCCCTGGTCGATCCGGCCGCTCGCGTTCACGAAACAGCGGAGATCGGACCGTACTGCATCATCGGCGCGGAGGTGGAGATCGGCGCGCGCACGCGCCTGATGGCGAACCTCTACATCGAGGGCCCCACGCAGATCGGAGAGGACAACCTGTTCTACCCCTACAGCACGGTGGGCGTCGCTTCGCAGGATCTGAAGTATCGCGGCGAGCGCGCGGAGACGCGGATCGGCCACCGCAATCAGATCCGCGAGTTCGTGACCATTCACCGCGGCACGGCGGGCGGCGGCGCGCTCACGCGGATCGGCGACGGCAACCTGCTGATGGCCTACGTGCACGTCGCCCATGACGCGATCATCGGCGACGGGACGATCCTGGCGAACGCGGTGACGCTGGCCGGCCACGTGGTGATCGAGGACTTCGCGGGGATCGGAGCGTTCAGCGGCGTTCATCAGTTCTGCCGCGTCGGGCGGCATTGCTACGTCGGAGGCTACAGCGTCATCACGCAGGACGTGATGCCGTATTCGATGACCGTGACGCCGCGGGAGTCGAAGGTCTTCGGCGCGAACCGCACCGGGCTGGAGCGCCGCGGCATACCGGCGGAATCGATCGAGGCGCTGCAGAACGCGTTCCGCCTGCTGAGCCGCTCGAAGCTTAATACGTCGCAGGCGGTGGAACGGATTCGGGCGGAGATCCCCTCCTGCGCGGAGATCGAGGAACTGCTGGGTTTCATCGCGGCCAGCGAGCGCGGGGTTCTGAAGTGAAATACGGACTGATCGCGGGCAACGGGCGGTTCGCTTTGCTGGCCCTGGAATCGGCGGCGCGGCTGGGCCACGAAGTGGTGGCGATCGGCATCCAGGAGGAAGCCCCGCGCGAAATCGAGACGCTGGCGCAGAAGACCTACTGGATCTCCCTCGGCGCGCTGGGCCGGCTCATCGAGATCTGCAAGAGCGAGGGGATCAAGGAAGTGATGATGTGCGGGCAGGTGAAACACGCCAGCATCTTTTCCTCGATCCGGCCGGATTGGCGCCTGGCGAAGCTGCTGATGACCATGCGGTCGAAAAACACGGATGCGCTGATCGGGGCGGTGATCCGGGTGTTGGCCGATGAAGGAATTCGCCTGGTGGATTCCACGCTGCTGCTGAAGCCTCTGCTCGCGGGCGCGGGAGTGTTGACCCGGCGCAAGCCAGACGGGGACGAGGAGAAAGAGGCTCGCTACGGCCGGAGTGTCGCCAATGCCCTCTCGGGTTTCGACGTCGGCCAGAGCGTGGCCATCTGCGACCGGGCGTGCGTGGCGGTGGAGGCCATGGAGGGGACCGACGCCATGCTGCGGCGGGCGGCGTCCCTGGTGAACGGCCGGCCGATGCGGCTGGTGAAGGCGGCGCGGCGGCGCGAGCATCTGCTGTTCGACGTTCCGGTCGCGGGGCCCGCGACCATCCGCACGATGATGGAGACCAACACCACGCTGCTCAGCGTGGAGGCGGGCCGGACGCTGCTGCTCGACCGCGAGGAGATGCTGGCCCTGGCCAACGAAGGGCGCATCGCCGTGGTGGGCCACGAGGGAGACAAGCCGTGAAGGATGTGCGCGTGGCGGTGGTGGGCGCGGGGGCGTTCGGGCAGAATCACGTGCGGGTGGTCGCGCAGTCGGAACGGGCGCAGTTGGCGGCGGTGGTGGACGCGGCCGCGCGCGCCGAAGCCGCCGCCGCTCCGTACGGATGTCCGGCGCTCACCGGCCTGGCGGCGCTGGCCGGGCAGGTGGATGCCGCGATCGTCGCCGTGCCGACGACCGCGCATGCGGACGTGGGATGCGCGCTGATGGAAGCCGGCATCGACGTGCTGGTGGAGAAGCCGATCGCGGCGAGCCTGGCCGAAGCGCGCCGCCTGGTGGAGACCGCTGAACGCCACGGGCGGATTTTGCAGGTGGGGCACCTGGAGCGGTTCAACCCCGCCGTGGCGGCGCTCCGCGGCCAGGTGACGATCCCGCTGTTCTTCGAGATCCACCGCCTCAGCATCTTCACGCCGCGCTCGCTCGACGTGGACGTGGTGCTCGACCTGATGATTCACGACCTGGACATCGTGCTCTCACTGGTGCAGAAGATGCCCGAGGAGATTCGCGCCGCGGGGATCTCGATTCTCTCTCCGAAAGTGGACATCGCCAACGTGCGGCTCGCTTTCGCCGGCGGCTGCATCGCCAACCTGACGGCCAGCCGGGTCTCGACGGAGAAGGTCCGGAAGCTGCGCCTGTTTCAGCCGAACGAATACTTGTCGGTGGACTACACGCGGCAGGACGGGGCGGCGGTGAAGGTGGCCGAGGGCCGGAAGATTCAGTTCCGGCCGTTGGCGGTGAAGAAGGACGAGCCGTTGCGGCTGGAGGTGGAGTCGTTCCTGGAAGCGGTGCAGGAGCGAAAGCGGCCGCTGGTGAACGGCGAAGACGCGACGATCGCTTTGCAGGTGGCGCTAAACATTCTTGATAAAATTGAAGAGCACACGCAGATCGTCACCCAAACTCTCAACCAATAAGCAGTGCAGCAGCCTGAATTAAACATCCTCCTGGACTGGAGGCGACCGGAAGACGACCGCCGCTTTGCCCGTTCGGGCGCGGGTTCGCTGGTGCTGCATGCGGTGGCCGTATTGCTGCTCACGGCGATGCCGCGTTCCGCCTTTGTGCCCGAGTTGAGGCCGGAGCCGAAGGTGGCGAGGCGGTCCACGCCGCTGATCGCGCCGCCGCGCGAGTTGACACAGACGGCGCCGCAGAGGGGCAAAGTGGCGCGGGAGCTGAATCTCGAGAACCTGGCGCCGCGGCCGCCGGTGCAGGCGCGTGTATCGCCCGCGCCCTCCACCACCAGGCCGGCCGCGCCGCGGGAAGGCGCGCCCGCGCCGGTGTTGCCGGCGCCTCCCCAGATCCAGAGCGGTGAACAGCCCGCGGAGATGGCCAAAGTGCTGCCTCCGTCGCTCGGCTCAGCGACGGTGGCGCCGCCGCCGCTGCCGCCGGTGGAGCGGGAGGAGAAGCCGAAGCTGGCGTTCGAATCGCCGGGGGCGGCGTTTGGAACGCCGCGGAGCACACCCGGAGCCATCGCGCCGCCCCGGGCCACGGTGGATGAAGCAATCCGTGCGGTGGCGCGCGACGGCCCGCGCGGCGGGGTGGTGGTGGGCGACCTGGGCGAAGGCCTGGGCGGACTGGGCAGCGCGCCCAACCTGCCGCCGTCGCCCTCCCGGATGGGCAGCAACCTGGAGTTGCTCAGCGATCCGCAAGGCGTCGATTTCCGGCCCTACCTGATCCGGGTGCTTTCCGCCGTGCGGCGCAACTGGATGAGTGTGATTCCGGAGACTGCGCGATTGGGCCAGCGCGGGAAGGTGGTGGTGCAGTTCGCCATCCGGCGGGATGGCCGGGTGGCAAAGCTGGTGTTCGCGATGGAGGCGGGCGCGGGGGCGCAGGCTCTGGACCGCGCCGCGGTAGCGAGCATCAGTGCGTCCGATCCGTTCCCGCCGCTGCCCGATGAGTTCAGAGGCGACCAGGTGCGGCTGCAGTTGGCGTTTCTCTACAACCTGAGACAATGAGGTTCGCATGAGGGGAGTTCTTTCGCGGCCGGAGTTGGTGTCGCTGCGCGCGGAATGGAAGCGGCAAGGCAAGGTGGTGGTTTTCACCAACGGCTGTTACGACATCCTGCATCCCGGCCACATCCGTCTGCTCGAACGGGCGCGGGCGCTGGGCGATGCGCTCATCCTGGCGCTCAACACCGACGACAGCGTGCGGCGGTTGAAGGGGCCTTCGCGTCCGCTGCTGAACGAGGACACGCGGGCCGCCCTGGCCTTGCAGTTGGAAGCCGTCGACGCGGTCACGATGTTCGACGAGGACACGCCGCGCGAGCTGATCGCCGAGGTGCTGCCCGACGTGCTGGTGAAGGGCGCCGACTGGTCGCACTTCATCGCCGGGCGCGAAGAGGTGGAGGCGGCGGGCGGCAAGGTGCTGGCGCTGCCGCTCGAGCCCGGGCATTCCACCACCAACATCGTTGAGGAAGTGTTGCGCCGGCCGTGATCCATCCCGCGATCCGCGATCTGCTCCAGAGCCTGAGCCGCAACGCCGTCTTCCAGGAACTCGCGCGGCGGGTGCAGGCGGAGCCCTCGGCGGAGCTTTCGCTCGCCGGGCTGACCACCACCGCGAAGGCGCTCTACCTGACGCTGCTGTG